>NZ_JAWOUY010000006.1:167602-323626 GCF_033339635.1 Vibrio sp. 2092
AGAATGACGGTGACTTAGACAACATCTAGATCAAAAGCTCTCGTCATTCTAGCGAGCTCAAGCGAGACTAAGAATCTGCTAACAGCAGACGCCTATTCTTTCCAACTCACCTTAACCACGGCACTATTGGGACGATAGATTCTGAATCACCTCGTTCCTCGCTGTTCAGAATGACGGTGACTTAGACAACATCTAAATCAAAAGAGCTCGTCATTCTAGCGAGCTTAAGCGAGACTAAGAATCTGCTAACAGCAAACGCCTTTCTTTCCCCACTCGCCTTCACCACCGCACAATCGGATGATCGATTCTGAATCACACTCGTTCCTCGCTGTTCAGAATGACGGTGACTTTGACAACATCTAAATCAAAAGACCTGGTCATTCTAGCGAGCTCAAGCGAGACTAAGAATCTGGCAACAGCAGACGCCTATTCTTTCCCACTCCCCTTCACCACCGCACAATCGGATGATCGATTCTGAATCACACTCGTTGTTCAGAATGGCGGTGACTTTGACAACACCTAAATCAAAAAGATCTCGTCATTCTGGCGAGCTCAAGCGAGACTAAGAATCTGCTAACAGCAAACGCCTTTCTTTCCTCACTCGCCTTCACCACCGCACAACCGGACGATAGATTCTGAATAACCCTTTGACTTCTAGTTGAGTTGTTTTAGGTCAATAGCGTATCTGCCTCTTTGTGCTTATACTGGGCACATTGGTTACTAGCACGAAATTTCCATGAAACAATCTTTACAGATCTGGCTTGAAGCCGCTCGCCCAAAAACACTACCTCTGGCATTAGTCTCTATCTTAACGGGTAGTGTACTCGCCTACTCGGCGGGTCATTTTTCACCGACAATTGCCATCATGGCTTTCGTAACCGCGACGTTGCTGCAAATTCTATCCAATCTTGCGAACGACTACGGCGATGCCGTTCAAGGTACAGATAACGACAAACGCCTTGGCCCATTACGAGCGATGCAGTCTGGCGCGGTAAGTGCTAAACAGATGAAACAAGCGATTATCTTTAACATCGTTCTGACCGCAATCTCAGGCTTGGTGTTAGTTTTCTATTCACTAAGTTCACTGGAAAGCATTGTCACTTTTATCGGGCTGGGAATTTTGGCCATTCTCGCAGCCATTGCTTATACCATGGGTAGCAAACCATACGGTTACGTGGGGCTTGGCGATATATCAGTGTTCTTGTTTTTTGGTTTACTCGGCGTATCCGGTACCTACTTCTTGCATACCGGTCACGTAGACACCACGCTATTCTTACCTGCTTTAGGCTGCGGTTTACTCGCCGTTGCAGTACTCAATATCAACAATATGCGTGATATAGAGAACGACCGAGAGTGTGGTAAACACACGGTGGCGGTACGCTTAGGTCAACGTAAAGCCAAACAGTACCACTTTATTTTACTTGGCGGAGCTATCCTTGCCTTTGCGGCTTACTTGTTAATTCAAGACAAACCCGTTTGGATTAGCTTGCCATTCTTACTTAGTATTTATTTCGTGGCCGATCATGGTAAAGCGGTTTGGCATACACAAAAGCCTGCTCAAATAGCACCAATGATGCCAGTCATCGTGAAATGCTCTCTAGTCACCAACGTTTTGTTTGCAACAATTGTGGTAGCTCAAACTCTAGTAAGTTAAAAAAGGATTGTCATTGCATTGACTTAATGCCTAGATATACTCAAAGACAACCAATTTCTGTTTAGAAAGGTACGCTATGGAATACAATACCTCAGCACTCTGTGATATCTACCTCGATCAGGTAGATGTGGTTGAACCAATGTTCAGTAACTTTGGCGGTCGCGCTTCATTTGCCGGGCAAATCACCACCATCAAGTGTTTTGAAGATAATTCGTTGATCCGCGAGACATTAGAGCAAGATGGACTTGGTCGCGTTTTGTTAATTGACGGTGGCGGTTCCCTACGTAAAGCCCTTATCGATGCAGAAATCGCAACCATTGCGGAAGAAAACGAGTGGGAAGGCATTGTCGTTTACGGCTGTGTTCGTGAAGTAGATGAACTTGAAGATATGAACTTAGGCATTCAAGCCCTCGCTTCTATTCCTGTTGGAGCGACAAGTCAGGGTATTGGCGAATTGGATGTACCAGTCAACTTTGGCGGCGTTAGCTTCCTTCCAGAAGATTACATTTATGCTGATAGCACCGGAATTATCCTGTCGCCTGAACCATTGAATATTGATTTAGAGTTGGATGAAGAAGCATAGCGAGTCTTAGGTGTCTAAGTTATAGGGTCTTCTCTTAGCTATCAGCGCCTAGCCTTGTCTTAACATTTTCTACTTCCCTAAAATACAAACACCCGCTTAACGCGGGTGTTTTTAATTTGGAATGAAGAAGCCGAATTATTCCACTTCGTCCATTTTGCCAAGTAGTGCACGAATGCGCTCTTGCCATTGTGCGTGCTCTTGCTGTGCTTGTTGTGCTTTTTGCTCTAGCTCTTCACGTTGAGAGCGAAGCTCGTTAGCTTCTTCCGCAAGTTTAGCTTTATCTTCTTTCAGCTCTTCGACTTCCATCTGAAGAAGAGTGATTGTGTCAACTGCAGTTTGAATTTTAGATTCTAGTTGTTCTAGTACTTCAAAAGACATCTTGGCCTACCTATGTTATTCCGTTGGGACGATGTGCGAGATTGATGCACACCTAACCTATATAAGGTTCATTCTACTCAGCGTCGCGATGAGAAACACTCACTATATTCGATATTTTGCATCATTCGGTCAAAAAATCAGCGCAATCTCACTAAACGCTGACTTTTCTTGTCGCCGAAGCATTTTTGAGCAAGGATTTTGCGTCCCGCTACTCTGAAAATCGCCCTAAGTATTGATCAAATTCAAGTTAGATAAAGTAAAAGCCTCGCAAAAAGGCAAACGTTTACTCGACCTTGTGATAGAATCGCCGCGCAAATTCTTCTTCCCTCTTGCTTACTTGGAGACATCATGAAACGCGATTTAGCAATGGCATTTTCCCGTGTGACTGAAGGTGCAGCTCTGGCTGGTTACAAATGGCTTGGCCGTGGCGATAAAAACGCAGCCGATGGCGCAGCTGTTGAAGTTATGCGCACGCTACTGAACAAAACAGATATCAGTGGTGAAATTGTCATTGGTGAGGGTGAAATCGATGATGCGCCAATGCTGTACATTGGTGAGCAAGTGGGTATTGGTGGTGATGAAGTGGATATTGCAGTCGACCCGATTGAAGGAACGCGTATGACGGCAATGGGACAATCGAACGCACTAGCCGTACTTGCCGCAGGTGAGAAAGGCAGCTTTCTTAAAGCGCCAGATATGTACATGGAAAAACTGGTTGTTGGCCCTGGTGCAAAAGGCGTAATTGACTTAGAAAAGCCGTTAAAAGAAAACCTAGAGAACGTAGCAAAAGCCCTGAACAAGCCACTTGATACCCTAGTCGTTATTACCCTTGCGAAACCTCGCCACGATGACGTTATTGCAGAAATGCAAGCAATGGGCGTACGTGTTTTTGCGGTGCCTGATGGTGACGTCGCTGCCTCTATTCTAACTTGTATGCCAGACAGTGAAGTGGACATGATGTACTGTATTGGCGGTGCGCCAGAAGGGGTTGTATCAGCAGCGGTAATTCGAGCGCTAGACGGTGACATGCACGGTCGCCTGCTTCCTCGTCATGAGGTAAAAGGCGATACTGAAGAAAACCGCATTTACGGTGCAGATGAACTAAAACGCTGCGATGAAATGGGCGTAAAAGCGAATGTTGTCCTCAAAATGGAAGACATGGCTCGTAGCGACAATGTGGTATTTTCAGCAACAGGCATTACTAAAGGTGACTTGCTAGAAGGTATCTCTCGTCAAGGCAATATAGCGACCACAGAAACGCTGCTCGTGCGCGGTCGATGCCGTACTATTCGTCGCATTAAGTCGACTCACTACCTAGATCGTAAAGATCCAGAAGTACGCGATATTATTCTTTAAGCATTTCTCGAGGCTCTAGCTCAATCTGAGTTTGAGCCTTTCTTTCCGCACAGCCGGACAGTAGATTCTGAATCACCTCGTCCCTCGCCGTTCAGAATGACGGTTACCATAACAAGCTCTAAATCAAAAGAACTCGTCACTCTAGCGAGCCCCAGGGAGACTAAGAATCTGGTAACAGCAAACCCCTATTCTTCCTGCTCGCCTTAACCACTACACAGCCGGACAGTAGATTCTGAATCACTCTCGTTCCTCGTTGTTCAGAATGACGGTGACTTTAATTAGCCCTAAATCAAAAGAACTCGTCATTCTAGCCAGTTCCAGCGAGACTAAGAATCAGGTAACAGCAAACTCCTATTCTTTCCCGCTCACCTTAGCCACTGCTCAACCAAAAGATAGATTCTGAATCACCTCGTCCCTCGCCGTTCAGAGTGACGGTTACCATAGCAAGCTCTAAATCAAAAGAACTCGTCATTCTAGCGAGCCCCAGCGAGACTAAGAATCTGGTAACAGCAGACTCCTATTCTTTCCTGGTCACCTTAACCACTGCTCAACCGGACGATAGATTCTGAATCACCTCGTTCCTCGCTGTTCAGAATGACGACATATATTGGCTCATATGAACATAGCCCCCTATAAATCCACACTCAAATTAAGTCAACACTTTTCTTTACTAACCCTATCGCGCATAATATGTACTGACGTATAAATGGTGGGTATATGAAGACCGTAGATAGGATATTGCAAATCGTTAAGCGTGATGGCTCCGTCACTGCAAAACAACTCTCCTCTGAGCTAGGTATGACAACCATGGGGGCTCGTCAGCACCTGCAAAGTTTAGAAGATGATGGCATTCTTTCTATCCATGACGTAAAAGTAAAAGTTGGTCGCCCTGCTCGTCATTGGTCTCTCACTCAAAAAGGTCATGAGCAATTTACTGACCGTCACGGTGAGTTGACCATTCAGTTTATAGAAGCTGTCGAACATATCTTTGGCAAAGATGGACTGGAAAAAGTCACATCAGAAAGGGAAAAACTCACGTTACAAAGTTATCGTCAGCATCTTGAGCAATGCGACTCTCTGCAAAGCAAACTAGAAACACTTGTCACATTAAGAGAGCAAGAAGGCTATATGGCAGAGCTCGAGAAAGATGAGAACGGATTCATCTTGATCGAAAATCACTGTCCGATTTGTAAAGCCGCAACTCGCTGCCCAAGCTTGTGCCAATCAGAATTAAGTGTCTTTCAGTCTTTACTTGGACGTGACACCAAAGTAGAGCGTACCGAACACATCATTAGTGGCCAAAGACGCTGCGTTTACCGCATCCAACAACTGCAGTAACCACCACAACCAAACATCGACATGCCGCACTTATTCAATCTCAAGCTTGAAAGCTTCTCTTATAAGTGAGACGGCTGAAGAATTCATCCTCTCTCCTCTTTCTAGTGGTATAGGCTTTTAGTAACTAAAGGCAATTTCCATAAGGATTTGGAGAGCATCGATGTCTAATCTACGTCATATCCCATCCCAAACGCTTCCTCCATTCGATGAAATGGTTCGAATGGCAGAGCGAGACCCAGAAGCTTTTGAGCAATTTCGTCATGAGATGGCGAAAGAGATGATCGAGAGCGCATCAGAAGATATGAAAGAAAGATTGTGGGCTCAACAAAGCCACATTGATAGAGTCATCAGCACGTGTAAAAACCCTCATCACACCAATGTGGTATTGATGAACGAGTTGCAAAAACAGGTCGTAAAGTTCAAATCAGCGCTAGAAGGGGAAGCGGCACCGACACAAAAAGCGGATGTGGTTAGCTTAAATGCGTTTAAAGATAGGAATGACTTTTACTGATACTCAGTAGATAGATCGAGAAAGTTAGGGTTCGTTTCTCTTACCAAGGCTAACTTCCACTCACGCTTCCACTGCTTGAGCTGCTTTTCTCGGTTTATAGCCATAGCCATATCGTCGAATAACTCAAAGTAAACGAGCTTATGAACGTTGTATTTCTTAGTAAATCCTTCCACTACTCCATTTTTATGTTGCCATATTCTTTGGGGCAGCTGACTGGTAACGCCTATGTAGAGAACGGCGTTGTTATTTGACGTTAGGATATAAACGCAAGGTGCCTTATCGATGATTCATTCTCCTTCATTATTCGCTGTTACTTTTCCATTGTAATTCGCGAGCTCAGTCAGTTTATTTCAAACTCGGAGCACTCTGTGCGTAGATTCTGAATCACCTCGTTCCTCGTTGTTTAGAATGACGGTGAGTTTAACAGCCTCTAAACCAAAAGAGTTCGTCATTCTAGCGAGCCTTAGCGAGACTAAGAATCTCGTAACAGCAAGCTCCTATTCTTTCCCGCTCAGCTTAACCACTGCTCAACCGGATGATAGATTCTGAATCACGCTCGTCCCTCGCAGTTCAGAATGACGGTAAGTTTAACAGCCTCTAAATCAAAAGAGTTCGTCATTCTAGCGAGCCTTAGCGAGACTAAGGATCTGGTAACAGCAAACTCCTACTCTTTCACACACAGCTTAACCAGGGCTCAAGCGGACGATAGATTCTGAATCACACTCGTGCTTCGTTGTTCAGAATGACGATGGCTTTCACAGACTCTAAATCAAAGGAGCTCGTCACTCAATCGAGCTGTAGCGAAACTAAGAATCTGGTATCAGCAAGCTCCTACTCTTTCCCGCTCAGCTTAACCACTGCTCAACCGGATGATAGATTCTGAATCACCTCGTTCCTCGCTGTTCAGAATGACGATGGCTTTAACAGTTTCTAAATCAAAAGAGTTCGTCATTCTAGCGAGCCTTAGCGAGACTAAGAATCTAGTAACAGCAAGCTCCTATTCTTTCCCACTCAGCTTAAACACTGCTCAAGCGGACGATAGATTCTGAATCACACTCGTCCCTCGCTGTTCAGAATGATGATGACTTTAACAGCCTCCAAACCAAAAAGGATCGTCATTCTAGCGAGCCTTAGCGAGACTAAGAATCTACTTTCAGCACGCACGATACTTGAAGCAATTACTCCGGCTCAGGGCCATATTGATTTGGTCCTGATGTTCCCTTTAAGAAACCACATTCAATTAGAATCCATAAACCACAAATCAGAGAAATGGAAGCGACGAACATCTGTGGGGTCGACGGCTCTTGCGCGGCAGGGCTGGTCATTGGCGTGGCAATTCGTCCGATAATCAGCGGAATATTTAGTGCTAGCCAATAGATCGATTTGTTGCGGTCGTGCCAACGCTTGGTGGTGATCGCCAAATCAGGGATCAACAGAACCACCAAGAAAATAGGAAGAAGCACATAGGAGAGAGTAGGAAGCAGTTGGCTGATACCGGCACCAAAGCCTAGAATGGACACATAGTAAATGACGTTCCAAATCCAGTAGGTTTTACGGTTTATACGTCCTTGAAAAGAAAACAGTAACTCTTTAGTCGACATCAAATTTTACCCCAAAGTAGAAAGGTTATAGATTAGCCGAGTCGATATAGTTTGGAAAGGACACCGATAGCTTGGGTGCCCACAACGACCTTACAATAAGCAGAGCCAGGCTGAGAATTCGTAGCAATAACCCCTCGCTATTCTCGGGCAATTCAGCGCAACCTAGTTCACGACCTTTTGGAAGCTATCTATATCCATGTCTCGGATATTGACTGTTAAACTGTGCACGTGACTGGCTTGCTCTTGAAGTGTCGCCATCAAGGCTCGTGACAGTTCTCGCTTTTGTTCTTGGGAGCGACCAGATAACAAATCAAAGTTGATATGGATAAAGTCGAGGCTATCACCCTCCTCTCCTATTAACCAATTGTGGCACCGGAGCGTTCTAGATTTCACTGACGCGAGTTCAAAGAGGCCACTTTCTAACGCCGTTTTATGTAAATCCTCCAGCAACCCCTGAACATTGACGCGTTCTTCCACCGAGTTTGAATACTCTAAAACGAGATTTGGCATTTTGATTCCTTTCTACAACAATTAATTCCAGCGCGTAGTAATACCAATCTCAGCAGCAATTTCCGAGGAATGAACTATCATTCTGTCTACGCGATCACCAATCGGTTGCTTTTGACAAAAATAACAGGATCGATGCTTGGTCGAATCAACAAAGAAAGCCGGACAAGACATGACGCCAATCATGATCTGTTCACATTATTCTGTTATATTCCTACGTAGATTTTTTACATTAATTGACTATTTACATTAAAGATAAGGGAGATATTCCTATGCGTCGTCCTGTAGTGATGGGTAACTGGAAACTAAACGGCAGCAAAGCAATGGTAACTGAGCTGCTAACTGGTCTTAACGCTGAACTTGAAGGCGTTGACGGTGTTGACGTAGCAGTCGCTCCACCAGCACTTTACATCGACCTAGCAGAGCGCGTAATCGCTGAAGGCGGTAACAAGATCATCCTAGGTGCTCAAAACACTGACCTAAACAACAGCGGTGCGTTCACTGGCGATATGTCTCCAGAAATGCTGAAAGATTTCGGTGCTACTCACATCATCATCGGTCACTCAGAGCGTCGTGAATACCACAACGAATCTGACGAGTTCATCGCTAAGAAATTCAATTTCCTAAAAGAAAACGGTCTAACTCCAGTTTTCTGTATCGGTGAATCTGAAGCGCAAAACGAAGCTGGCGAAACTGAAGCAGTATGTGCACGTCAAATCAACGCAGTTATCGACACTTACGGTGTTGAAGCTCTAAACGGCGCAATCATCGCTTACGAACCAATCTGGGCTATCGGTACTGGTAAAGCAGCAACAGCTGAAGATGCACAACGCATCCACGCTTCTATCCGCGCACTAATCGCAGCGAAAGACGAAGCAGTTGCAGCACAAGTAATCATCCAATACGGTGGTTCTGTTAAGCCAGAAAACGCTGAAGCTTACTTCTCACAACCAGACATCGACGGCGCTCTTGTTGGCGGCGCTTCTCTAGACGCGAAAAGCTTTGCAGCAATCGCTAAAGCAGCGGCTAAAGCAAAAGCTTAATCTCGTTTTTACTGAGAGTAAAAATAACAAAGGGATGCATCATGCATCCCTTTTTGTTTGTGTATTAGATTACACACGATCATCGTAACTAAAGTCTAATCACTACCAAATAGGTCTCGCGTGTACACCTTATCAGCCACATCAGTAAGTTCTTCAACCATACGGTTAGAAACAATCACATCGGCGCTTTGTTTAAACTCATTCAGGTCGTTGATTACACGTGAGTTAAAGAACTCGTCTTCCTGAAGTACTGGTTCATACACCACCACTTCAATACCCTTTGCCTTGATACGCTTCATAATACCTTGAATAGACGAAGCGCGGAAATTATCTGAGCCAGCTTTCATTATCAAACGGTATATCCCAACCACTTTAGGTTCTCGTTTGAGAATAGACTCAGCAATAAAGTCTTTACGAGTTCGATTGGCTTCCACTATGGCCCCAATAATACTGTTTGGGACATCTTGATAGTTTGCACGAAGTTGCTTGGTATCTTTTGGTAAACAATAACCACCATATCCAAATGAAGGATTGTTGTAGTGGTTACCAATACGGGGGTCCAAACCAACACCTTCGATAATTTGGCGAGAATCAAGATTATGCGCCTCAGCGTAAGAATCTAACTCATTGAAATAAGCTACGCGCATTGCAAGGTAAGTATTTGAGAACAACTTAACCGCTTCAGCTTCTGTAGAATCAGTAAACAAAACTGGGATGTCTTCTTTTACCGCCCCTTGAACCAGAAGATTGGCGAATGTTTTAGCACGTTCACTACGCTCACCAACAATAATACGAGAAGGATACAAGTTATCATAAAGTGCTTTGCCTTCGCGAAGAAACTCTGGCGAGAAAATAATGTTTTCACAACCAAACTCTTGCTTAATACGTGCAGTGTAGCCCACTGGTACCGTAGATTTAATCACCATAACTGCGTTCGGATTAATGGTCATCACGTCCTTAATTACCGCTTCAACAGAAGCAGTATTAAAGTAGTTGTTTTGTGGGTCATAATCCGTTGGCGTTGCAATGACAACAAACTCTGCGTCTTTGTAAGCAAGTTCTTTATCTAACGTTGCGACAAAGTTTAGCTCTTTGTTTGCTAGAAAATGCTCAATTTCGGCATCCACAATTGGAGACCGCTTGTTATTCAACAAATCCACTTTTTCTTGGATAATGTCAACTGCTACCACCTGATGATTTTGAGCTAAAAGCATAGCATTGGACAGACCTACGTAGCCGGTACCAGCAACTGCAACTTTCATTTTTATTATTCCTAAAAGTGTAAAACTGTTCGTAGGATAACAAAACATCAAACTACAGGGTAGAGCGATCAAGACGCGAAACAAATTTGCATTTTTGATGTGTTCCACATTCGATACTTAGATAAAATAAAAGCGGCTCATTGGCCGCTTTTTGCAAATAGTATTACTCTATGGGTTTAGTCTAACTGAGTTGATAAGTAACGCAGGTAGGCGTTACGTAAGCGAATCTTATTCTCTTCAAAGTAATCGCTACCATAACGACCACGGTTGAAGTAACGACGTAGCATGCTGTTGTCCATGATAAGCTCATCACCTTGTCCATCACTTAAGAAATTGACGTCATTGCCTACTCGCGTCATCACATTAAAGTCATAAGCTTCGTTGCCTCGAACCTGCAACAAACCAGGTGACATATCTCGCCAAGGTGTTAGTGGTAGCTTGACTGACACAGCGACAAACTGCTCTTCATCAGTATCTTTGTACTTAGTAACCTGATAAGTAGCAGAAACCTCAATATCCTCAAACCAATGCGATGTTGTTAGCTTAGCACCAACATCCCCCCGCCAAAACTCACCCGCTGTCGCGTTAAACTGCCAATCCCATTCGGGCATTGAAAAAGTATAGCGAGCTAGCGAAGTTTGACGATCGAGAGTTTCATAGCCATTTTCATCTTTCTCATCGACGTGCTGGAAGTAGCTCATTTCCAAACTCAAAGCGTGCGCACCAGACTGAGAAAACCATGTAGACTCACTTCTCGCGCCAATATAATCTGTTTTCGCCAGACCGACGGATACTTGGTTCGCAATATCGACATAAGGTAAACGGAAGAATTGGTGCAACATTGCGCGTTCGATATCATTTTCGTAAGCACTATCCTCAAAGTATCCCCATTTTTCATAATCGTCAGTTTCCGCTAACGGCAAAATATGGCGAACATCGACAGCCGCGCCAGACCAAAGGTAGGTATATAAGTTACTCGACATCGCAAAAGAGTAGTCATAAACACCAAACTCGGTCGCAACGGCATGACGAACCATTGGTGAAAAGACAAGTTGAGAGTCTAGTGCGCCGCTATTTACGCGCTCTGTTTTCCAGTTAACCAACTCAAGTTTTTCGGCTAAATCTCGTGTCGTGAACTTAATATCCTCGCACGCAGCAGAACCATTGATAAAACTCTGATAGCACGTTGAATTCGCTTGCACGCTCACAACGGGCTTTTGGTTTGCGAGCATAAATAGCTCAATACGCTCTGAATCACCACCCACTTCTGATACCGCGTTTTGACCTAGGTGGCTAGAGATGATCCCCATAGCAACACCTAAACCATCTACTTGGTTATGGTTATAACGACGGTTTTCTAGCGCCACTACTGTTGTTTGATTCAGCAAACCGATTTGAATATTCACAAAGCCTTCATTACGAAGCGCGCTCACTAAAGCAGAGATAGAAGCCTCTTTAGCTTTATTCTGCTCCAAAGACAGCTTTTCCATTAACGTGAGATTATTGCGCGAGTAATCGCGAGAACGTGTATACCCAGTAACTAGAGGTACTGAAAGTGCCGCGTTCCAAATATTTTGTTCATCAGTATTGTGGCCAGAGTAGAGCTGATAACTGAGCGAGGCTGTCACATCATAAGGCAATGTGCCTTGTGGGGTAAAAAGCTTAACCGAAGAGTTAAACTCCACAGCATCGTATTCTCCGCTAACCTGCAAAAAGCTCAATGGTTGATATTCAATACCACCGAATGGGCCATCCATCACACCTAATTCGATATCAGAAAGCCCATAACCTGCAGAAACGCGAACCGGAGCAAAGTCGAACGAGTAATCTGCAACCGCATATTTCGTACTGAACTGATTGGCTGAGCCACCTAAGTCCTGAATACCTAGAGCAAAGTCGAGATTCTCCGATCCCCAAAAGTTAGGGACCTGATACTTGAAAGACATAGATAAATCACGGGTATCACCACAATCGTAAAAACAATTTGAAGTATAGTCATCCGTTACAATTCTTCCGTGAGCTTCCAAGCCATCAAACATACCGAACGAGAATTTTAGAGAATCTAAATCTTGAACTGCCGTCCTAAATGGTAAGCCTTGAGCGTACGTAAAAGAAAAATCGCCGTAATTTAAAGACTGTGCATTGGGCGTAAAAGTCAATCCGGTAAAGCTTTGGTTCGAAGGTAGCGTCGCCAACTCCTGAGCGGTAAGAGAAGTACTTACCAATAGCGGCAGCGATAATGCTGCTATCCCTGTTTTTATCGTTTTCTGTGCCATCAGTTTTAGCCACTGTTAATGTATTGAATACAGAAAAAGGCACTCAGAAGTGCCTTTTTGAGATTACGACATGTTCACGTTACGCTCGTAGTAAACAAACCACCACTGCGAGCACCAAGACAACATATCTTATTAATTTTTCTATTATTTACCAACCAAACAAAAGCATCAAGTTTCACTTGCATTACTTTGCTTTGGTTCAAAAGTATATAACTCCGCAGTGCGAGTATTTTGCTTCCATACGAGATCTTCAATGCCGTCCACCGGATTAAAGCCTGTAGGAGCATCGAGTAACAAGCGACGAATCACTTCGTGTTGGAAGTTGTGACAGGCGACATCGAGCTTGTCGATTAAGATTTCATACTCTTTTAGTGGTAGGTAACTTTCTTGCGCTGTCATAATACGTGCGTGTGCCGTTTCGGAAACATTGTCATCTCCAATCAACAGCTCTTCATATAACTTCTCTCCCGGTCTCAAACCTGTGAAGAGAATCTCTATATCGCCATGAGGATTGTTTTCATCTTTAACTTCAAGTCCTGACAGGTAAACCAAGTTCTTCGCTAGATCGACAATCTTAACGGGCTCCCCCATATCGAGAACAAATACATCGCCACCTTTACCCATCGCCCCAGCTTGAATAACCAACTGGGCAGCTTCTGGAATTGTCATAAAGTATCGAGTAATGTCTTTGTGGGTGACCGTAATAGGTTCTCGCTTCTCAATCTGTTTTTTGAATACAGGAATTACCGAGCCAGACGAACCCAAAACATTACCAAAGCGCACCATACAGAAACGCGTACCCAGATTAGGGTTGCTCTCACGAATTCGGTTTTGTTGCTCCGCCAACGCCTGTAGCCCTAACTCAGCCATACGTTTAGTCGCACCCATCACGTTCGTTGGTCTAACAGCCTTATCAGTAGAAATAAGAACAAAATTCTTCACACCTGCATCAATCGCCGCTTGCGCTGTATAGTAAGTACCAAACACATTGTTTCTTACACCTTCAACAACGTTGTACTCCACCAGCGGAACATGTTTGTACGCCGCAGCATGGTAAACCGTGTCCACTTCAAAGGCTTTCATGGTAGTTTCTAAGCGATTTTGTCTCTGCACAGAGCCAACCAATGGAACGACGACAATGCTCAGATTGTTAGCTTTAATGATTTGACTCAATTCACTGTGCACCTGATACAACGCAAATTCAGACAGTTCAAATAAGATCAATGATTTTGGCGAGTAGTTTAAAATCTGACGACATAACTCAGAGCCAATTGAACCACCAGCTCCCGTCACCATCACTACTTGATTCTTGATGTTCGCTTCCATTAATACTTGTTGCGGCTGAACAGGGTCTCGACCTAACAAATCACCAATCGGAACCTCTTTCAGTTCATCAATTTTCGCCTTACCCGTAAGGATATCTTTCATATCTGGAACGGTTTGGATTTCAACAGGCAGTTTCGAAATTCTATCTAAGACTTCCTTACGGCGTTTGTTTGAAGCGCTAGGAATAGCAAGTAAGATTTTTTTTACTTCATACTTTCTAATCGCCTTCATCGCGTTATCCGCTGTATAGACTCGGTAACCCATTAGCATTGTGTTTTGAAGCGTTTTGTCTTCGTCGACAAAGCCAATAACTCGGTAGGTTTCTGATTGTCGCAGCGCAAACGCAAGCTCACGACCGGCACTACCAGCACCATAAATAAGAACTGGCGCTCCAGCTTTGTGTACCGATTGAGCAACCAAGCTCCTTACCAGCAGACGGCTAGTCCCTACTCCGATCGCAAGAAAAGCGGCATAAATAAAAGGAATCGAGCGTGGTAGTTGGGCATCAAATGCGAAAGCAAAACTGGCCACACAAAGCGCAGATAGAATCGTACCCAACCCGACGACTGCCAGAACATGAAAGCCTAAATAGCGTAGCACCGCTCGATAGAGGCCAAACGAGACAAAAACAGCAAGCGTACACACAATGGTTGCCAACAGTACATAGTTACTGCTTGTATCTGGAAGTGGGCGGAATTCACCAATGCGAGACCAATAAGCAAACATAAAAGCAGCAGAGATAATAAAGAAATCCACTCCGATACTAATAAGGCGCTTTTGATATCTCGGTAAAGACCAAATGACGTTAAGTTTGGAATTATTTTCAATCATGACAGTATGTAAGCCTCATTACCCCAAGTTTATTTTTAGAGTTTGGTGGTAATGCTAGTTAATATTATGAGATAGCCTGAGCAAAGATTATACAACCTGATGATTATGTATAGAACCATTAATTGCATATTCTCTCACTGCATCGCATCTTTTAAGCAATCTGCGTAGCAGACATTTTACATTTTCATCAAGTGGTGGGACGCTGTTACAGGAAAACATAAATAACGACATATTAAAGCACTATTATTTATGCGTCCCACTTAGACTGAACTGGTTTACTTCTGCGCTTCTAACAACACTTCACGGATCACACCGCACGTTTTAGCGACTTCTTCTGACGATAATGTTGGATGAACCAAAAACATTAAACTGGTTTCACCTAACTGCACTGCATTCGGCAAACGTTTTTCTGGTCGCCATGGCGTATTATCAAATGCTTTTTCTAAATACACCTCAGAGCAGCTACCTTGATAAGCCGGAACACCACGTTCCACAATGGTTTCCACAATGCGATCTCTCGTCCAGCCCTCTGCCAAATGTTTAGGCTCAACAAAAAGGTAATGTTTGTATTCAGCGTGCTGCGAATGCTCAGGCACGTGAACGCGTCGAACGATATTGAGATCTGCAACAGCCTCATCGATTTGTGCCGCATTGGCTTGGCGTTTTGCCGTCCACTCTGACATGCGAGTCAATTGAATACGACCAACCACAGCTTGTAGCTCAGTCATACGCCAGTTGGTTCCAAAGCTGTCGTGCAACCAGCGAAAGCCTGGTGGATGCTGACGGTTATAAATCGCATCATAGTTTTTACCATGATCTTTGTAAGACCACATTTTTGACCACAAACCTTTATCATTCGTGGTCACCATGCCGCCTTCACCGCCTGTCGTCATGATCTTATCTTGACAGAATGACCAAGCACCAATGTGACCGATTGTGCCGACACTGCGGTCTTTGTATTTTGCGCCATGTGCTTGAGCACAATCTTCAATAACATAAAAACCATGTCTTTCTGCAAGCGCCATGATGGCATCCATTTCTGCCGGCATACCAGCCAAATGAACAACGATGACCGCTTTCGTCTTAGGGGTTAGCACCGCTTCAATCGACGCTGCCGTAATGGCTTGGCTATTGAGATCTACATCCGCGAACACAGGGTTGGCGCCAGCCGTAACAATAGAAGACGCAGAAGCAAGAAACGTTCTAGGCGTCGTAATAACCTCGTCCCCTTCACCAATCGCTAACGCTTTAAGCGCGACATCGAGTGCAAGGGTACCGTTGCTTAGTGCAACAGCATGATCACATCCAACCCAAGCTGCGAATTCTTTTTCGAACTCACGGCACTCACTACCCGTCCAGTAGTTTACTTTGTTTGACAGTAGTACACGACTAACTGCGTCGGCTTCTTCTTGAGTAAAAGAAGGCCATGGAGAAAATGGAGTATTAAGCACGATGTCACCTAAATAAAAATTATTCTGAGAATGTTATTTTGAGTTTACGAGCTGTGCAGGCGTACCCACAACAGTTTGCAAGTCTGGTACATGGTTCAGGACAGTCGCGCCGGCTCCTACCATTACGCCCGTACCAATGGAAATAAGTTGTTTAACTTGGCTTCCGATACCGAGCCAAGAACCTTCCCCGACAGTTACCCCGCCCGCAAGATTACAACCAGGGCTAACATGTACGCCATCCGCTAAATGGCAGTCATGATCTATCGTTGAGGCCGTGTTAATAATGCATGCTTTACCAACTTTGACAAAAGGATTGATGACAGCACCGGCCATGACTACCGTACCTTCATCAAGCTGACTATGCTGACTAATTGTGGCTCTAGGATGCTCTAGTACAGAGAATTTAGCGCCAGCTGTACTAAGCTGATTCTGCTTTTCTAACCTGATTTTATTATTGCCGATTGCTATCACCGTTAGATCAAACTGCGCCGCTATCTTTAACAAGGCTTCGGAATTCCCTTTGACTGGCCAATGTTCAACATTTTGCAACTCTGGCCAGCGGTCATCAAAAAACTCAATGTTTGTATAACCATTTAGCTCCGCAATTTCAGCAACGACTTTCCCGTGACCACTAGCGCCTAAAATTGCGCAAGTTCTATTCATGGACTTCGCTCTGCTTTGATTGACCAGTAAAAGGTTCTATCGTGACATGGCCATCTGCCGATATTCCTTCCTTCACAAACACTTTTTTAACGGTTAGGAACAGAATTTTGATATCTAGCCACAGGTTACGATTATCGACATACCAGACATCGAGCTTAAACTTATCTTCCCAGCTAATTGCATTACGCCCATTAATTTGAGCCCAGCCCGTTACTCCAGGCCTGACTTCGTGACGTCTCGCTTGCTCTTTACTATAAAGCGGTAAGTACTGCATTAATAAAGGACGTGGCCCCACTAAGCTCATCTCACCCTTTAACACGTTCCACAATTCTGGAAGTTCATCGAGACTTGAATTTCTCAACTCGTCTCCAAACGGAGTCATTCGCTCGGAATCAGGAAGTGGATTCCCTTGTGCATCGACCGCATCTTTCATGGTACGGAACTTAACCATTTCAAACGGCTTACCATGCAAACCAGGACGTGTTTGACGAAACAATACAGGCGAGCCTAAGTTCTTACGTATTTTCCAAGCCACGAGCGCGATAATTGGCGAAAGTAAAATAAGGCCACATAAAGAAGCCGTGAAATCAAATATCCTTTTCATTAGATAGTCCCATGATTTTTAAAATCTCCGCATTAACTTTATGGACATCAAATTTTTCATATGCCATATCGTGACTGCTTTTGCCCATTTCATGCCACTTGTCTTGGTTCTCGATAAACCAGATCATTTTTTCTGCAAGCTGTTCTGCATTGGCTTTTTCAACTAACCAACCGTTTTCGCCATCAATTACCGTTTCTCTACAACCTGGCACATCAGTGGTTAAGATTGGTCTACCCATCGCCATCGCCTCTAACACTGTACGAGGCATTCCTTCATGATAAGAGGGCAGTACATAAATAGCGCAGTTTTCAATAAATGGACGCACATCTGTGGTTGCGCCACTGTATTTAATCGCTCCCGACTCAGTCCATTGGTGAACCTCATCAAGCTTAATACCATCAGGAGATGGGTCTTCAGGGCCAACTAACTCAAATACCGCTTCAGGATACTTCTGCTTAACTAACTTAGCAGCTTGAGCGTATTCTCTTATCCCTTTATCGCCTAGTAACCGGGCAATTAACAGAAAGTGTGGAGTAGAAGGTAAAGGAGATAAGCTGTAATGGCTGAGATCGACCCCCGAACCATTTACGAGAAAACATTTTTCTTTTGGGACAATGCCTTCATCAATAAAGACTTGCATGTTGTCTCTGTTTTGAAAAATAACGCCTTTAGACTTCTTCAATGCTGAACGGTACAGGAATTTAACGAGAGTGTTGAGTAAGTTCTTTGCCACCCCTCCTTTTTGAAAGGCATAGCCAAGACCCGTGATCATCGCGTAAAAAGACTCGATGTTTGTAAACCTTGCTGCGAGGCCACCCCATATAATAGGCTTGATTGTATAAGACAAGACAACATTTGGTTTTTTCTTAAAATTGAAACGACATAGCGAAAATAGAGTAATAACATCTAAAACTGGATTTAATCCATTTCGCGAAACTGGATAATCATAATATGTAGTATAAAGGGATTCGATAACTTCAATTTCTTTTTTATCAGCGCCTGAAGCTAACGAATAAACTGAACTATAATTTTTTGAAAGTTCAATTAACAACTCCCCTCTAAAATTAAATAGGGATGCAGGAAGAGCGCCAATTATTGCTATTTTCATAAATTCGTGCTCTTTTTACGATTTAAAATATAAAACATTGAAATAAAAATAAAAACAGGTATAAACATCCACTTTTGGCGTACCGCTATACCAAGATTAGCTGATGTAAATGATAATATAAATAGAGAGCCAAGAGCATAAAACCATAGTATTGAAGAATGAAAATTTAAATTGTTAATTTTATATCTAATCTTACAATACAAAGCATAAATAAATATTAACATTAAAATCATATTATCAATAGAGGCCAAAAATTGCGACACTCCATTAACTTCATATGGTAAAGGTCTAAACAGGTAAGAAAAAAACTTCTCCGGTGGAGACATAGATGTTAAGTCAATTGAACTTCCTCCTGACGTATTTTTAGTTTCTCGCTCTTGAATATAAGAATCAACACCAGAAACACCACCTTCAACACCCGCATACTTTAGGCCGAATGGAACAATTAGACTGGTTAATAACAAAGAAAGAACAAAAAAACTCGCCCTAAAATATAAAGATGTACCACGAGAAATCATTAGGGAGAATGATAGAGAGATGATTAAGACACCAGCCATGTGAGGTCGAATAAGCATCATCAGTACAATTATAAAACAAATACTAATTATATTTTTATTAATATCTATAGCTGAATACACCAACAACCCTACAGAAAAGAAAAACAGTGAGTCCTTCCCTATCCCCGAAGTCCAAAAGTGCATAGAGGGCAGTAAAAACAAAAGCTTAATTAATATTAATGCAGTATTTGATGGATAAGAAACAACCTTAATAACTGAAGCATAAAAAAACACGACTCCCAAATAACCAAAGATGTTATAAATTAGCGACATACCAAGAGGACCCACTCCAAAATAATTTATTGCCGCTGAAAAATATATAATAGCAATGGTTCCTGGCCTAAAATCATATAACGCCTCTGTGGACCTAATATAATAATTAAGAGCATCTCCGCCACTGTTATTAACCATATTTAGGTAAAATATACAAAACAAAGTATGATATAAGTATAAGATACAAGAATACCTTGTAGAAACTTTTAACTTCTTACCATATGCATAAGCAACAAATAACCCAAAAACAAATATAACAAATGAAGCAAAAACATGCCATGCATTATCAATTAAAGGTAAATCATACCCCATATTAATCACCTAACATTATTACAAGTCTGAATATAGTTTTTCATACCTTTTAACTATGCTTTGGATTGAGAAACACTCTTCCATTCGTTGTATGCTCATTTTTGAAATTTTATCTACAGTTGTCCGTGAACTCATAACTTTAACTGCTCTAGATAATGCATTAGCATATGAAAGAGCGCTATCATCATCAGATAGGTCAACTAGAAGTTCATCACTAATAAGTATATCTCTTGCATCTCCTACATCTGTAGAAACGCAAATCTTACCAAGACACATAGCTTCACCTAGGACATTGGGAAAACCTTCAGAAAGGGAGTGTAAGCAATATATGTCACTAATATTCAATATTTCCCTAACATCGTCTCTTTCATCTAGTAAGATAAATTTTTCTGGAGTGTTGGTGTTTTCTATTAAGTATTTCAATTCTTCATTACTATAATTAACCCCCCTTCCAACCATAACAAATAGAAACCGTTTATCTTTATTATTCTCAGATAAAAGATTGCATGAATCTATAAAAAGCTTATGGTTTTTAATAGGATGATGCCGTCCTATACTAGATATAATAATCTCTCCTTGAAAACCAAGTTGAGATTTAATACTTTCACATCGCTCTAGATTAGGCTCAAACTTTTCCTTAGTAAATCCATTCGGAATTACTATCATTTTACTTTTGTCATAGCCAACTTGAATATGAATGTTTTTAGATTTATTTGCTGCACATACTATTTTTTTAGGAATAAGGTAAGATAATTGAGATAAAACTTTCCTTATCAATACCGTAATTTTACTTCCGCCCTTGTCAATATCAGTGCTTCGAATAGACCATATAACTTTGTCAACACCTATATATTTTGCGCATAGACCTCCTATTAAATCGCTGTGATACATCCATGTTTGCACGACTTGAGGTTTTAAGCGTTTCAATAGCTTAATTAGTCTAATAGGTCCTAAGAAAGCAAAATTTAATTTATTCAAGTTCAAACAGTATACTGATATGCCATTATCTATTATTTTCTGTCCAAGTGTTCCTTTATCGGTTAGGGAAATAATCACATGTTCAATATTTCCACCTGAGTGTTCTACTAATCGCTTAAGCATTAGTTCCGCACCGCCTACTCTCAGACCAATGATAACATGTACCACCTTCATATTGCTTTTATACTCCCAATGTGGCTAATTGCATATTTTCTAGCATAATAGATAGAACCTATTGCCATTAAAAACTGACCAATAAAAATAGAGAGTGAAGCTCCCATTAATTCAAATTCAGCTATCATGGGGTAGCTGGTAACCAACCCAGAAAAAGACGCAACTAATGTTAATTTAGTAACATCTGAATCTTGCTTATGTGTTATTAGGTAATTGGTGGAAAATATACTATAAACAGAAATCATAAACACTCCCAACACCATAATAAAATAACAGGTATACATCCCATCATATTTAATATCAAATAAATATGGTATTAGTGGAGCAATAGAAACCATGAATGCCAGAAAGGTAATGGATAACAAAAAATATACTATAGCAATTTTCTTAAATTTATCTTTTCTATTACTAAGATAAGGGAAGAATGTCATTGACAATACACTATTAAAAACAGAATATAGTGAGCAAACCTGCCTTAACACCGCAAATATTCCAGCGGCATAAGTGCCCAACAAATAACCTACTATTAATATTGATGTATTACTATATAGATTTGGCAAAAACTGGTTAAGGAATAGAGGGAAGTTATTATACAATTCCTTTAAAAACTTTTTGGAACTTACAAATAAAAATAGAAAACCTAACTTTTTAATGATAATAAGATTACTAAAAACTGTAACGATAGACTGCGTAATCCCCATTGCTAGTAAATATAACACCCCATCATTCTCATCATTTACAAAAAGAAAAACCAACATAACAAATGCAATTTTTGATATTGAGTCATATAATGTGATATATTTCATTTTTTCCAAACCACGAAAATACCAATCAGGAAAAAAAGTTTGACCAAAAAGTAATATTACAAATGAAAAGAAGTAATCCAAACCAAAGAAATCAAAGTAACAATCAAATATAAAAACACCTAGCATTGAAACACAGTAAAGATATACCTTACTCGTTACAACCTTCCAATAGATAGCGCTCTTTTTAGTTTTACTTTCTCGATACCTTGATATGTCACGCGTAGCAGACAACGAAAACCCATATGATGTTAATGCTAAAAAATAAGTATTAATAGCTAAAATAAGCGCTACTTTCCCATAAGATTCCACACCAATACTATTAATAATAAAAGGTAGAATTAAAAATGGAATTGTCAAATTAAGGATTTTCAAAAATGAAAGAGAAATAAAATTTTCCAATAGTACTTTATTTCTCTTTATAATATTAATAAACATGAAAATTTAACTATAATGATTGAAACTTGATTATGGCATCATTTAGTATTTTACCATTCTCAATCTCAACGGCTTTAGATAAAACATCCGACCCTTTATAGCCATATTTATCATGAGTCATATGATAAATATACGGAAGTAGTGAGAGACTCAACTGGTAAGAACTAGAGTTCCAAAAAAGGCTTGGCGTATGATCTACAGCGTAATAAAAAACCTTGTTTTCACCTACATAAAATCCCGGCTCATCAAAATTAGTCGGCTTAGCAAAAAAGAAGCCCATATTTTCATCACAAGAGACATCAATTACAATACTATTTTCCTTAAGATCAGAATAATTCTGTTCATTTACAAAGTAAATAGGATTGTTTGGATCTTGCAGTATACAGTTAGCAATGATATCTATATTTTTTAGTCTTTCACTTATACGATTATTTTTAAGGTCAATGGCATTACCATCAGCGACTTTAAATTGTTCGTATTTTACACCTGGAATCTGCTGCTGAACCAAATGACTTGGTCTACGGGTAAAAACCGTAATATCGCTTACACCTTGAGACTGTAGGGCATGAACAACACCTCGACTGGTAGAGCCAAAGCCAAATACAACCGCTTTTAGGCTGCCATTATAGTAACCACTAATACCACATATTTGCGTAGCATGCTGTACTGCGGCAAAGCCAGCTATTTCATTATTTTTATGAAAAATATGATGTTTATATTCACCACTTCCTGAAAACATTGCCTCAAAAGCAACAAGCGTTAATTTTTTATCAATTGCTACTTTTGTGATCTCACGTCCCTGGACACAATGAGGCCAACCATAGACAGTTTGGCCTTGCTTGAACTGTGAGTAATCCTTTTCACACATTTTAGGCAAAATCAAAATATCACATTGTTCAAAAAGCTCTTCCCTTTCTAAGATGCCACCTACTTTTCCTGACAATTTCTTAATATCGAAGCCAAATTTTTTAGCGTAATCTTTCTCAAAGTAGAGACGTTTCAACACTTCATCGGTTAAACTGTCTAAATGTTCTGGATGTAAGGGAATTCTATACTCATGCTTCTTGAGTGATGTACCAAATACGCCAACTTTCATATTAACCTCTTAATTTATTTTATAATGTTGTTCATTAGCTCTTGCATTACCAATTCTTGGAGCCAATATTTACCTTGAACAAATTCATACTCACTACCTTTCTTCAAATAGTAGCCTGGCACTCCATCAATGGCTAACTGTTCACAAGAATCTATGCCAATAAATATTGATGACTCGATTATCTGAAATTCATTCTTTGATTGGTTGTACAGCAAATCTGTAGCTAACATTGTAGAGCCAAAACAATTTTTAACGCGATATGCAAGATCCAAAGCTAATTTAGGAATTTCTTTTTTTTCATAAATTCCAGAGCCAGACGCTTTAAAGTCATTATCTTTAGGATATCTATAGTAGCCAAACAGTTTATCACCAATTACGATAATTCTTAAGTCATATCCTGCACTTTGAACAAACTCTTGAAAATAAACATAGTCTTTTTGATTACTATAAGGGAAATAAGTTTTTCCACCTTTATATCCAAAAACCTTGCCTACAAGTTTTTCTGCCTCTCTCTTATTATTTATTTTCTGAACCCCATAAGAAGAAGAGCCAGTGTTAATTTTAGAAATTAATGGGTATTGAGCAGACTCTATATATGATAATATTTCGTCTTTATCATGACTTAAGAAAGTTTTTATTTTTGGTAAGTCATATATTTCATACATGTATGAGCAATTAACCTTTTCTTCATATGACCATATTTCGTCAAAAGAAGGGTAACATTTAATATTTAATTTTCTTTCTATTACATATATTTTATCTAATGCGATTTTCTGAAGACTAGGAGTAGAATCAGTATGCCAAACAATGAGGTCGAACTTCTTTGCATCTTTTATCCAATCACTGGACAATATATTATAGTAATCGTAATCAATATTATTGTTTTTACAAAAACGCTCATATTTTGGGTTGTAATCTCTTACTTTGACGCTATTGTCATATTGAGTTCCCTCATAAACAATACCAACCCTAAAATTACTCTTGGATAACTTTTGGCTGAGTAATACCTTATCAGCTTCATCTAAAAATTCTTGTGATTCTTCAATAGTTAGAATTTCACCATTTTTTCTTCTATATCCCGTGTATATTTCTTTTAGCTTTGGGTTATTCAATACGACATCTCGTAAAATAGAACTAATCATTGATACTGTTCTCCAAATGTTCTATGTACCACGACATAGCTTGAACTACACCATCCATAATTCTATACTTAGGGGAATACGATAAAATTTCACTAGCTTTTGAAATATTTGCCTGAGAATGCCTAACATCCCCAGCACGGAAATCACGATATTTAGGATCAACATCGATCAGAACACTATTTTCTTTTAACGCATTTTTAATTGCATTGAACAAGTCATTCAACGTAGTTCTATCACCAACGGCTACATTGTAGACTTCGTCTTTTGCGTCTTCTTCTGCCGTTGCTGCTAGCAGGTTCATTTGTACTACGTTATCGATATAGCAAAAGTCTCGGCTTGTTTCGCCATCACCATTAATGTAGACATCTTCGCCATTTATCATTGCAGCGGTCCATTTCGGAATTACTGCAGCGTAAGCGCCGTTTGGATCTTGTCGGCGACCAAATACATTGAAATAACGAAGCCCTATCGTTTTAAAACCGTAAGTGCGGGCGTATACACCGGCATAAAGCTCGTTTACGTATTTAGTTACCGCATAAGGAGAAAGCGGGTTACCAATATTTTCTTCCACTTTCGGCAGTGCTGGATGGTCACCGTATGTCGAGCTGCTTGCAGCATAAGTAAAGCTGCTTACCCCTTCTTCTTTTGCGGCGTCCAACATATTTAAGAAGCCGGTAATGTTCGCTGCGTTTGTCGTTAGTGGATCAGCGATAGAGCGTGGTACAGAACCGAGTGCTGCTTGGTGTAGTACGTAATCAACACCTTTTACGGCTTGTTGGCATGTTTTCGGCTCACGGATGTCTCCTTCAATAAAGGTAAAACGATCCCACTGTGCTTCACTTACTAGACTTTTTACTTCATCTAAGTTGTGTTGATGGCCTGTCGCGAAGTTATCTAAACCCACTACGGTTTGATCAAGCTTGAGTAGTTTTTCCAGTAGGTTTGAGCCAATAAAGCCCGCAACACCCGTTACTAACCACGTCTTTGGTGATTCAACTAGTTCTTGTTGGATTTGTTCGTATTTGGTCATTGTGTTTTCCGTGTGGGGAAGGTCTAGGGTCTAGGGTCTAGGGTCTAGGGTCTAGGGTCTAGGGTCTAGGGTCTAGGGTCTAGGGTCTAGGGTCTAGGAAACATAATCTCCCTTTTCTTCCCTAACAAAACCTTTCCGGATTTTAATCAAAGCGGCGATCATTGCTGCTATCTCTTTGCATTCTGCAACAATGAATAAGCCACTTTCTTTATCGATGTAACCTATATCGATGCCAATATAGGTTTGCGTAAGGAGTTCACCTAACGAGCCTTTTGCGTAATAGAGAAATCTTGATTCTTCTTTCGCAGTTTCTCTTTCAAGACCTTCTGCGATATTAGAGGGAACAGATAAAGCTGATCGCGTTATTTGATCTTTAAAGCCATAATCTTGGCAATCTCGCATGAGTTTATAGACGTTACTCGCCAAACGTGATGAACGCTTCCAAACGTCTAATTGCTCGAATTTCATGGCTCGGCTCTGAGGTTATAGCTTCTAGGCCCTAGGACGTTCCTTACAAACGCATATCTACGCTTTCTTTATCTAGAACGTATTTCAGGTCGTACAATACATGTTCTGGTTTACCCAAAGTACGAATTTTCTCGACACCCATTTCTTTAAATTCGTTATGAGATACCGCCATGATGATCGCGTCGTAATGACCTTGCTTTTCTTTTTCGCAAAGTGTTAAGCCATATTCATGCTGCGCTTCATCATTTGAACACCAAGGGTCCATAACATCGACGTTGATGTTGTACTCTTTTAGCTCAGAGATAATATCCACCACTTTGGTATTGCGTAGGTCTGGGCAGTTTTCTTTAAATGTTAGGCCCATAACAAGTACGTTTGCGCCTTCTACGTGAATACGTTTTTTCAGCATTTTTTTCACCAACTGAGAAACAACGTATTGCCCCATACCATCGTTTAGGCGTCGGCCAGCCAAAATCATTTCAGGATGGTAGCCTACTGCTTGCGCTTTATGCGTTAGGTAGTACGGATCAACACCAATACAGTGACCGCCTACCAAGCCTGGACGGAATGGTAAGAAGTTCCATTTGGTGCCTGCCGCTTCTAATACTTCTAGCGTATCGATACCAAGCTTGTTGAAGATGATTGATAGCTCGTTGATTAATGCAATGTTTACATCACGCTGTGTGTTTTCAATGACTTTTGCAGCTTCGGCCACTTTTATAGATGACGCTTTGTGTGTACCTGCAGTGATGATGGTTTTGTATAGCTGGTCGACGAACTCTGCCACTTCTGGCGTTGAGCCACTTGTTACTTTAAGAATGTTCGTAACTCGGTGTTCTTTATCACCTGGGTTGATTCGCTCTGGAGAGTAGCCTGCGAAAAAGTCTTGGTTAAACTTAAGGCCAGAAACACGCTCAACAACCGGAATGCAATCTTCTTCTGTTGCACCTGGGTATACGGTTGATTCATAAACGATGATATCACCCTGATTGACTACTGTACCCAATGCTTCTGAAGCTTTAATAAGAGGGGTTAAATCCGGTTGTTTGTGTTCGTCAATTGGGGTAGGAACAGTAACAATGTAAACATTACATTCTTTAAGTTCTTGAAGAGAGGAAGTGTAAGAAAGGTATTTTGCTTCTGCTAATTCATTATCGCTGCATTCTAATGTGCTATCACGTCCGGCAGAGAGTTCATCGATACGGGCTTGATTGATATCGAAGCCGATCGTTGGTGATTTTTTGCCGAATTCCACTGCAAGTGGCAGCCCAACGTAACCTAAGCCAATGATGCCAACTCTGGCGTTTTCTAATGAAAAGTTCATTTTTAGTTCCTAGCAAGTTTAGATTTTATAACGCCTTTGGGTATGGTTAGTTAAGATAACCAAAGGCGTAGATAGACTAAGGACGCTCAAGGCACCCTTAAAAATTCTTAATACTTGTTAGAGTGATTTGTATTCGAATAGCGAATATAGATGTTTTAGGCATGCCGTAGACACGTTGATATGGCACATGAGTATATGTGCAACGAGAACGCGCTACGGAACTAGATACATGAATGGTATATAGAAGGGAGAAACCTTATGCCTAGCCAATTATCACTCAAAAACTGCCATCGCAGCTTTGAATTGTCCCTCTGACGTTATGGGACATTTAGTTAATTATTTGTTTAAGCGCACTTTTTATAAAAGCCGACCTTGCCAGAAATGCAACAGTGTGCTTAATTGTATTTATTGTTTGGCGACATTTTTATGTCACTCGGAGAACTTTTTTTTGCTTTTTGGCACGCTACCGCCCTTAGGTCTGGCTCCTAAAGGCAATGCATTTGTTTTTTTATCATTTGTGCTCAAGGCAAAGGATTGTATAGCAAACAGGTTGCAACGAAAAGCACAACACTGACAAAAAAATGGCTTTCTTATGACAACTGGCCAAAATGCAAACTGTCAGTTTAACCAGAAAATCGTAAATTCTGCCTACCTAAAACGCGTTTTATAATACGCATTTATTCATTTTTATTTATTACAAAATGCAAAAAGTTGACTATGTGGAATATGCATCACAATTTAGTGCAACTAAAAACACCATTTGACACTCTCCTAGCATTTTGACTCCTACTTTTGTGTTTATCTGGCTGGTTGCCTCTCCCTCTTCTTTCTTGAATTCATTACATTGATGCTCATGAAAAGGAGATCGTTATGAAAGTACTTCATCATGGTGGGAAGAATACGGTGACAGGCTCTTGTCACGAACTGCAACTCGAGCACGGGAGCATTTTGATCGATTGTGGGCTATTTCAGGGTAAAGATGCATTGGTCGGCCGTCATGACCGTTCGATGGCGATAGAGTTTTCCTTAGCCAAGGTAAAAGCACTGGTGCTGACTCATGCTCATATTGACCACATAGGCCGATTACCGTGGTTACTCGCTGCGGGTTTTAAAGGTAAAATCTACTGCACACAAGCTACTGCTGAGTTGGTCCCTCTTATGCTAGAGGATGGATTAAAGCTACAACTGGGTTTAGGCAAGCATCAACGGCAGCACATCTTAAATCTAATTAAGCAGCGATTGGTGCCGTGCCAGTACAACACATGGCTTCCTCTTAAGGGGTTGGCTTATTTACGCTTTCAACCTGCAGGCCATATTTTAGGCTCTGCTTATTTGGAATTTAAACTCTCAAATAATGACGTAGTTGTATTCTCTGGCGATCTCGGCCCAAGTGATACGCCTTTACTCCCTGATCCTAAGCCGCCAGAAAAAGCGGACTATTTGTTTATTGAATCGACCTATGGTGATAAGCACCATGAAAGTGTGAAAAGTAGAAGTGCTCGGCTGCTTTCTATTGTCGAACATGCACTGGAAGATGGTGGTGTGATTGTTATTCCTGCTTTTAGTGTAGGTAGAACACAAGAACTGTTATTCGATATTGAACAGCTTTTGTACCAGGAGTCTTTACATGGAGCCCTACCGATTATTCTTGATTCGCCTTTAGCAAGAAAGGTGACAAAGACTTATCGGCGCTTTAAAAAGCTTTGGGGTAAAGAAGCGAAACAGCGTTTGGAGCAGCATCGTCACCCTTTAGCGTTTGAACAATGTATTACGATTGAGACTCATGCTGAACATATGAGACTGGTGAATCGTCTGGCGAGCACGTCTGAACCAGCTATTGTGGTTGCTGCTTCTGGGATGTGTGAAGGTGGTCGAGTGGTAAATTATCTTAATGCGTTGTTACCCGATAGCCGTAATGATGTGCTGTTTGCTGGCTATCAAGCTGAGGGAACGCTAGGGAGAGAAATTCAAGAAGGGGCGAGTGAGGTTGATATCGAAGGAAAGAAAATTAAAGTGAAAGCTCAAATACATACGATGTCTGGCTATTCTGCTCATGCAGATCAATCTGATCTAATTCGATTTGTAGAAGGAATTAATCCGCCGCCAAAAGAAGTTCATTTGATTCATGGTGAAAATAAAGTAAAAAGAGATCTTTACCAACAGTTAATTGACCTCGATTATAGTTGTGAGATTTAACTAAGCCATATTCAAAACAAAGCTAAAAGCAAAGACCCAGGTTCAAGAAAATTAACAAAGTTATGAGCATGTTCTAGATTCAGGGATATAATTTCTATACGAAATAAATTATAATTGCCGGCTTGTGTGCAATTGGCGAGTCGATAACAACTTACCCCATTCTTATGACAGACAGTATGAGCGATACGCTTCAAGAACGAGAAGCACCTGAATTAACTAAGCATAATTCTATTAGCATAACATCAGCATTGGACGAGTTATCCGCAAGTGAATCAAATGCTTGCCTTTATATCTACTGTCCAAAAGAAGACGAAGCAAAGATTACTCAAGTACTTAAGAGGCATCCAGAGATTAACGCTCAGATTAATAACTATGCTCTTAGAGACTTCAAGAGCAAAACACTTTGCCACTTCAAAAGCTCACATCTAGATCCTGAACAGCAAGCGTTTCTTGTAGCGGCGACTGAGCTAGGTGCTTGGGTTGAGCCCTTAGTGAGCTATTTTGACCGTTCACTCGGATATACTGAAACTGAGCTTTTGCATAGCGGCTACTTCTTGCACCAAAAAGCTTTTTCTATCCTCTCTAATCGTAAGAACAGCTGGCAAAAGCGCTTCATCGACCTCTTGTTTGTTTTTATGCTGTCGTGGGTTGCTATCCCAGTAGGGCTTATTACGGCACTGCTCATTAAGCTTGAATCGCCAGGCCCGGTATTCTTTAAGCAGCGTCGTACTGGCCAATATAATGAAGAGTTTGAAGTGATCAAGTTTCGCTCGATGCGAAACGACGCGGAAAAGAACGGTGCCCAATGGGCAACCAAGAACGACGCGCGCGTAACGAAAGTCGGCTGTTTTATTCGTAAAACTCGCATAGATGAGCTACCTCAGTTAATCAATGTACTAAAGGGAGAGATGTCAATGGTAGGCCCTCGCCCAGAACGCGAAGTATTCATCTCTGAGTTGGAAAAAGCCATTCCTTACTATCGCTTTCGTCACGCCGTTAAACCTGGGGTAACTGGCTTAGCCCAAGTGAAATACCCTTACGGCGCATCGGTAGAAGATGCTATATGGAAGCATAAATACGATGTCTATTACATCAAACACCAAAATTGGATAATGGAAGTGAAAATTCTTTTGCTGACTATAAAAACTGTTTTATTTGGTATGGGTAGATAATATGGCGATGGGTAATTTTTCTGTTCTCTGCTCTATTTATATTAAAGAAAAGCCTGAATATTTAGAACAATGTTTCCAAAGCATAGAATGGCAGACATTAGAGTCAAATGAAGTTGTTGTTGTGCATGATGGACCACTAACGAATGAGTTATACGCAGTTCTAGAAAATTGGAAATCAAAGCTCCCAATTATTGAGGTAGTATTAAAAGAAAATGTTGGATTAGGTGAGGCTCTTAACCAAGGCTTGAAGCACTGTACCAATAACCTTGTTGTTCGCGTCGATACTGATGATATTAATCATATCGTTCGATTCGAGAAACAAGTAAAATATATGCTCGATAATCCAGATATACACGCCGTCAGCTCGAGCATTTTGGAGTTTGATACAGACCCAGACAATCCAAACTGTCTTAAAGAAGTTCCATGTGATGATGAGATAAAGGCATACAGCCTGAAGAGAAACCCTCTCAACCATGCCGCAAGCATTTTCAGAAAAGAGGCTGTGTTAGCCTCTGGCGGTTATCAACATTTACTATATATGGAAGACTATTACTTATGGCTAAGACTCCAAGCAAATGGCTATAAGATAAATAACTTATCTGAGCCTTTAGTTAGCGTTCGAGTAGGTAACGGCATGCTAGAAAAAAGAAAAGGATTAAACTACGCGAAGAGTGAAATAATCTTGATGAAAGAAATGTACGCCCTTAAGCTTGCCAGAAAACCAACTACAGCCATGTTCTTTTTAGCACGTAGTGCATCTCGTTTAATGCCTGCTTTTATACTCAAGCACATATATAAGCTCTATTTACGTTGACATTGCCACACATTTGTTCATTTGTTCATTTGTTCATTCTTTTAGATGGTAGTTTGAGTGCTCCTTTAGCAAAGGTAAGGGGGCATCAACTGACAACTTATCTTATTCCGCTCGCTTTTGATACCTTACATAAATGTGTTCTATTTCTTCATCGATTCTAACATTATTGACAAAATAACCTATTCACTTCTGGGAAGAAAATTATAACTTTTATATAAGTAATTTACAGGATAGTCGAAACGAAGGATAGTTACAGACGGATGTAGGTAGTAAAGTTAAAAGGAGGCGAAATGGCCCATATAGAAGCCTATAAGTGTGATACGGTATCGGATGTCGACTACTGTGTTAATTTGCCTTCGTAAGCACAGTTAGCTCAATTGGTCTATAGGAATAGAGACCATATCGCTCTAAAATACAAAGCGCCCGATGAAGTTCATCGGGCGCTGTCCTAAAAAGGTCATCCCATATCAGGAAGGGTGATACATACAAAATTTACACTAGAACTTTTGTAATTGTCCGTCAGTAGTCAACTCTTCAACATAAGGGTTTTCTTCTTGAGCAACCCAATTCGGATTTGGGGTCATAAAGTCTTCACCGTAGCGTTGGCCTAGATGTTCTTCCACATTCTCAGGAAAATGGATATTGACACCTTTATAGCAATAAGTACCTATAGAGCTCAAATGCACATATAGACGACGAACTATCAAGCCACCTAGCAACTCTTTTGTTTGAACACGAGTTAAGTTTTGATGTCTCATAAAGTCATGTGTATAGACAGAGCCCTCATCCTTTATAAAGTAAAAAACATCAAACTGCACACCATCTTTTTGGTATTGCTCTTCATAAGCATATTCAACGGTTTCAGAAGAAAATCGTTTCACTAATGAGCAACCTTTTTCTTCAAGATAGTTACGTACTTTTACTCTGTCTTCGTACCATGCTGCAAAATCGATATCATTATCATGAGCTATGATCCCATTATCTCTATAAATACCTAACAAAGTACCAAATGCTGGCCACATTAAAACTTTACTATCAGATGATATTTCAAATACCAGTTCATCAAAATGTTCAGCCATTCTAGCTTTTTTCTTTTTCGAAAGAACCTCATTAAAAAGTAAGCTATAGACTTTTCTAATAACGTCACGAATAAAAGGAACACTATCGACATAGTCTTTGAGTTTGTCTAAGTTCATAGTTCGAAGCTCGATTTTTTAGGGAAAATTTCTTCTAGTTTCTGAGCAAGAACCCGCTTAGACTCATCAAAACAAGAATCTGAGTAGTTGTCATTTAAACAAACTATATTGCAAGATTTAAGATCTATGCTTTTTATGTAGTCATGTGTCGTCAACTTAAAGACCTTATGGTCTTTAAAGTCTTTATCATAATAATCCCCACTACATAACTGGTAATATCTGTATAGGGCTTGAGATATATTTTCATGTTTTCTAAACCTAGAAGCAGATGTATCTAAGTACTCTTGTCGAAATATAGTATTTATTTTTTGTAAACTTGACTTTAAGTAGGGTTGAACATGATGATAATGCTCAAACCCTGTAATTTTCGGCATCATAGATAATATCTTTTGTTTAAACAACTCCCTTCCTTTCAAGTCCTTAAGTGGAATACTAATGTCTTTTATGTCAAATTCTTCATTGATTAACCTTAAGTTATTAAGAATCATTGATTGCCACTCAGACCTGCGATGCTTATATTTAATAATAGGATTATCTTTCGGCCAGTCTAACCTTAAAAAATCTACCGGCTTGTTTTCAATAAAGAATCTATCTTCGTTAGTTTTTTTTAAAACTAGAAAGTCATCGTTAAAATATATAAATTTCTCGGCCAATTCTGGTATGTTAACAATATTTATTTCGATCGCACTAGAGTTAAAAGTAGGTAGATCTGAGTGATTTTCAAAAATATCTTTATGACTATGGAATATTATTTTTTCATGTTCTTTATTCAACCAGTGAGGCAAGTGCCCACAAGTAATAAAGTGAACTTTATTGATCCAAGGTAGGCAAAAGTCTATTGAACGAAACAAGTAAAGTAGTGTATTCCAATCTTTGAATCTGTTAGAATCTAAAATGGATGCTTTATCCTTTCCTGTATATTTACAATAATCTTCCAACCACTTTTCATCAGAAGGGTCGACCCATAAGATAACTGCATCAATCATAATTTTAATATACCCCGAACTTTTTTATATCGGTAGATGAAAACGAAAATTTCTGTAGCAATTATACCATAAATTACAATTTCTATTTGATATCCAACGATAAAAAAACCAAGTAGAATAAAGCAATAGTATATAAATGAACCATATAATGTAGATAAATTAACTTCTTTGCTGTGTCCCAAAGCCCCCAGAAATGGATAACCATATAGAATTGAAGGGATAGTAAATAAAAGGGCAATACTGAAAATATAAAAGTAATGACTTGCTAGTTCTAAAACAGGTACAAACTCTTTCCCATATTCAATAGTTAAATTTGCTGTAAGTATAATTACGATATTCGCCAAGCAAGCATATAAACATATTTTCTTAAACAAAGAAATATTTTTAGTTCGACTCATGTAGGGGTAAAGTGCATTTGTAACCGGCGCGAATACTCCCCTGATAGCATTATAAACCTTTTCTGCAGTCCCAAAGAATGCCGCAATTTCCTCTCCCCATAATACACCAACAATAACAGTATTCACTTTTGTATAAGACAATACTGAAACTCGGCTAAAGAAAAAACCACTAGAATGCCTCACTAAAGTATTAATTAACTTAGATTTTGGTTTGTTTATTGTGTAATTTTTCGAATAACCGCAGAAAGAAAAAATAGTTATAGTAAAAAATGACAAGGCGTAGAAAGAGACGACCTCATTAAGACCTAAATTCAACCCCAAAAAAGATACTAAAGCTAACACTGGAGCAATTACACAAACTTTGATTAAACTTGTAAATATAGCTAGGGGCTTGTTATTCTCCGCCGACTGATAGAACAAGCTGGCTGTAAAGCTCTGAGAGAGTGCTAGAATTATTGTCGGAAATATATATTCATCGTTATCACTATATAGACATAACATGCAGAAAAATATGGATAAAAATAAAAATGCAATAACTTTAATCCAAATGGTTTGAGAGTAAATATTTGAATAAGATTTTTTATTCTCTCTACGTTTACTTAAGAGCTTTAGCGCATAGACTGATGTACCAAAATCAACGAGAATTATATAAACACCAACTAATGAACTTATAATTAGAAACTGGCCATAGCTATTAAGATCTAATATTGATAACAATAAAGGCAGTGTAACTATAGGAAAAAGCGTATTTGCTATATGAAGCAACGCTGTCCAAGATAGATTGTTTTTTAAATTCATTGATTTCTTTTTATGTCAAAGATAAGTTTGTCTGATGCCATATTAGATTTGAAATTTTTAATATCGCTAAAGTTCATTACCATGAAATAACCGTTGCCTATATTCATGTAGTTAAAAACAAACCTAGAATATAGCATGTTGTGATATGATAATATATTTATGAATAAAAACACAAGAATAAAGATTCTCATTTTCTTAGTGCTAAAATGCAAATAAAATATATATACAATCGGTAAGTATATTATAAAGCCAAATTCCACCAAGCGAAGAGATAATGTCCTAGAAAGCATAAATATAATAATAAGAGGAAGAGATATTATCATCATTTTAATCAAATAGTGTTGTTTGAGCTTTTCAATTTTACGAACATTCATCAGAATAATAAAGATGAATATAAGCTTCAACAGCACATATATTATTAAAGCTTTATCATGAATCGTTGAAAATTCGGACCAAGGGCCGTTGAAATAGTTATAAAGCTTAACCAAAGGTTTATCTATAAATTTTACTCCTATAGACAAACGGTGGTTAGTTGCAAATAACAAAATAACAAAAGCACATAGAGAACCTATATAAAAAAGAATACCTTTTCTCTTAAAAAGAATAGACGCAAAAAACACTATTATGAAATAAATAGTAAATATATGCGTCAAACATGCTAGAAAGAATGACATGCATCCTAGCATTCTATTTTTACTTGTAAATAGATAAGCGCCAAAGAAAAAGAAAGCAATAGCTAAGAATGTCTCATATCCTAAAAACATAACTATAGGAAGTAAACAAAACAAAGTTGATATGTATAATAACTTTTCCTTGGTGCTCTCTACCTTATAGCCAAGATTATATATTATGTATACAGAAGTTATTTGTATTAAAAAGAATGTTAAAAATACTGAAATTAATGAGTAATATTCTACTTTTAAACCATAGAACTTAAGAATCTCATAAATTATTCCTCTAAATACTTTAAAATCGATTACAGATTGAAGAATTGAATAATTTTCAAATAAAGCATAATACCTTGCTAGATCAGCATAATAGGTAAAATTGAGATCTAGTATACTGGATAAAATCCCAAAAAACATACTGCTTGATATAACCCAGATATAAATACTACTTTCTATCTTAACAAATACACTAAATAGCATCACCAAAGACAATGCTATGAATGGATAAAACAACCCTAGTGAAAATAGTGATATAGTTATTACTATCAACGTGGCTATATTTTTTGTAGCAGTTAATGGCTTATTGTCATTATACATTTGATACCAAACTTAATTCATCAACCAATATGCCAAGAATTATAACCTTAACTTTATCATGGCTTTCTTTTATAGGTAATTAGAAGTACTAATCTTCATTGCTAAAAGCAAAGCGAACGAGCACAATTGCAACCCCAAGGATTCCACCTAAAACCAAGCCAAATATACTTATCATAGCCCTTCCCGGTTTAGATTTCACTTCGGGTACAACCGCAGGATCAATAACTTTAAATGCAAACTCTTCTTGAACTTCTGCAAGCATCAAAGTTTTCGTTTGTTCTTCGATAAGCTTGTAAAAAGTATTTTGCATCTCTGAAAACGAAGTTTTTACAAGCTGATTTTCTAGGTACTGAAGGTTTTTTCTAGCTTCATCAATTGCCCTTACTCGCATCACAGAATTAATATCGGAGACTAACCAATCAACCCACTCTTTAGCAATATGCGGCGAATAGAAAAGTACAGAGACATTATATAGCCCACTTTCTTTATCTTGTGTGACGCTGAATATTTCTTTTGAAAAAACATCATATGCTTCTTGAGAAGTAGGGACTACTCCTCGAAGGCCAGACGGTTCACGGATCCATTCGTTATTAGCGGTATTATAAATCTCGTCATCATATACAAGCTCATCAGAAGACGGCTTCCAACCTTTTGAAGCCATGATAGGAACTAACAAATCATGTTTTTTTATAAAACCTTCAACAAACTGCCTAGATTTCATTACCTCGACGGCTAGATCTGCTTTATTCGATTGACTGCCTCCGAGGCTTACACCAGCTAAAGCAGCTAACCCTCCAAACTGGCCAGCAACTTTGGACAGACTACTGTTACCAGATAACTCTGCTGGAGCCAAAATTGCTTCAGATTTATAAATATTGGGGAGAAGAATAGCATATGTGACTGCAACAATTGCGAACATCGCGCTAGTAATAATGATAATCCACTTACCTTTCCACAAAGCTATGACTAATTCACGGAGATCCACATCATCATTTTTATAAGAGGGAATATTTTGCTCTTCTTTATTTTCAACCATAGGTTACCAAATCATAAACAGTGATATTTAATATAAATCCCCTTAATTAGGAGAGGTACTTGCTCTTGATGATTATGTTAATAGATAATAACTGTGCCAGTTTGATGAAGTATTTGAATGGTTGTAACCTTAGTACTTAAGCACTTAGAAGAAGTAAGTATCGATAGCAACTGATTATGCCTTGATTTTCTAGATCGCCATTCACATCCAGTTTGTTAGCCTGCAAGTGCTTAGTTGGAAGGTATATATCCAAAGTCTACAAAATACTATTAAGGATCGTAGACAAAAAATTCACTATCTTAACAAAAAATACTCGCATGCAATAATCAAATACGCTACAATTTACTTATCCATATAACCATTTATATCCCTTTTAATAAACCCCCAAGTTATACAGGAGAAGCTCTTACAGCTTCTTTCTTTACATAATCATCGAAAAAATTTATAAATGATAATTTCCAAATAGATTTAAAAAGACACCTCATCTTGCTTGATTATTTTCAACTGTCCTTTACGATAAAAAACTATATCACCTGATTTATAGCAACCTTTAATCATATCTAAAATTGGTGTAGCACCTTCCTCTAAAGTCATTACATTAGGGTTTTCAATGTGGACATTTTTCCTAATTTTCGTCTGAATTGCACCAGGGCAAGCAGTTATCACGTCAAAAGAGTCTTTATACAATCCTCCAGATAGCCTCAATACTCCAGCTTTAGCTGCACAGTATGATGTCCAATCCTTATAACTATTAAAGCCTGCGGTTGATGAAACGTTTATAATTTTACAACGAGGGTTACTCTCTAAAGCATATTTAGAGACCAAGTAAGTTCCGATAAGATTTACGTTAATATCATTAATCCACCTATCTGGATCAGATCCAACAACATGCGAGGAATACAATGTTCCAGCAGCATTTACTACAATATCAAAACTACCCTTTCGGTTGTAAAAATACTTCTCTACACTGCTTTTGGAGCTAACATCAAGCTCACTTCTTTGAGGTAAATATGCTTCGTAAATAGAATAATCTAGCAACTCTGACAACTTTTTCGCAATATCACCATTACCACCAGTAATTAAGATTTTTTTTCTATTTTGGTTCTGGAATTGGATGTTCATCACTTCCCCTTACAAGCTCCCGATATTGTTCATATATTTTCTTCTTCAAATTTGTTGAACTCACTCCCATTCCATAAGGTAAGTAAAAAACATCCACACCTAATTGCTTCAAATAATCATATTTACCAAACCAGTCATCACCAATTACAAAACAATCTATATTAAGCTTCTTAACTGTTTCACTATGTTCTAATGTGTGTTGTGGAATAACCAGATCAGGAGCTTTTAAACCCTCAACAATCGCAATCCTTTCTTCAAATGGTACTGCTGGCGGTTTTTTATAGCTACAAACGAGTTCATCTGTACTAACGCCAACTATGAGAGTATCTCCTAATCCACGACCATAGTTAATCATTTTCAAATGATTACTATGGAATAAATCAAATGTTCCTGACACATAAACAACCGTCATACTTGACCCTTAAATTACTATTTTACTAAAAATGCATATTTGTCAAAATATGCCACTCTAAATGGTGTTCCTAACAATATACCAGGATTATGATTACTATCTTTAATTTTCATTTTATCAGGCATATCTGAAGGAACAACAATATTAAAAACAGAGTTTTCCTGAACTTCTAAGATCATTGAGCTTTGCTGTCTGTTTTTCAGTAAGCTTATACATTTCGTCAACTATACCTTTTCTAACTGAGCATCTATTACGTTATCTTCAGATATAACAAGATTACACACTACTTGATTGATAACTTCAATCAACCTACCCATACTTGTACGATAAACGACGAATAGTGAATAACTGGCGTTATTTGTAGCATAACCTCATCATCTTAATTAGTACGAAAGTTCCTTTCCAAAACGCAGAAAGGCGAGCTATTACAACTATCATATTTCTAATCTAGTTTTAATTAGCCTAGGTAACAACCACTTATTACTTCAACGCATTAATCGCAACACCAGTTTGGTACAAGATCTGCGTTGCAGCTGTCCAGGTACTTAATGCATCACGGTAATCGGTATCAATTGGCACAACGATAGTATCGCCAGCTTTTAATCCCTCTTGGTTATTCCCAAACCAATAACCAGAAGAAGGCTTGTAAACAGAACCGTCTGCACGTACTACAAAAATACGATCTTCGTCTGCTTGCTTTTTAGCACCACCCGCTTTGTTTAGGTAATCGTCCACATCGAGTTTGTTGTCTAACAAATAAGTAATTGGAACCTGAACTTCGCCCATGATTGATACCGTATTTCGGAAGGTAGGAACAAAGAGGAAGTCTCCATCCTCGAGCATAAAGTCTGCTGAACGTTCGCCATCAAGAATACGGTTGAGCTGTACGACCATACGACCCAGAGCCTTACTTTTGCTTGCTTCTTCAACAAAAGTTAGGGTTTTCTGAGGGTCGGTAATTACTGAGCCAATATTGCTGTCAGCCCTGAATGTTTTCTTCGCAGTTTCTGCACGCATATCTGCCGCATATTGGTTCAGTAGCTTCTGCTCTTGTAGACGTAAAGCTTCACGAGTAAATATTGCACCTTGAGGGTGTGCAAATTCGGTCAATCCTCCTGCACGCTCCAAAAGCTCACTCAATGTCTCCCCCTGACGGGTCGTGTAAGTTCCTGGGAAGCGAACTTCACCTTGTAAAGTGACTGTGCTTTGTAGCTTCACATTTGGCTTTTCGAGGATGTTCAAACGATCTCGACCTACGATAATTGCGTCGTCTGAAGCATTGCCTTGGATTGCTTTACGCAAATCAATACGTTCAACATCAATGTATGCACGTTCATCTGCACTGTTAATCGCGGTTCGTGCTAGTTCTGCATTGATTGTGAATGCGTTGTAAGTCAAACCACCAGCAGCTTCAATCAGCGTTGATACCGTCATTCTTGGTGTGATTGGGTATCGACCTGGGTGCTTCACTTCACCAAATACTTCAGCAATTTGAGGGGCTAAACCTAAACGAGACTGTTGTTGGAGCTGCAGCAATACGGGTGCAAGTAAAGTGCGACGAGTATTCTGCTTCAGCTTTTCAAAGTCTTCCTCTGTAATCTCTTTACCGCGGAAAATGATTTTTCTTTCTTCTTTTTCTTGCTGGTTCCAGCCAACATGATTCTGTTGGTTATTAAAATTAGTTTGTTGCTGATTATTGCTAGTCATCGCATTGTTGCCTGCAATTACCGAACCTGCTGGGTTATTAACCATTGCAACCGACGAGCTCATCTGCTGCTGTTCTTTCTGTTGCTCCATCTCCGCTTGTTTTTGGGCTTGCTCGAGTGTTTTCGCTTTTGTAATTTCTTCATCGTTAGCGAGTGTATCTAAATCTTCGTTATTGAAACGGTTGAAGACTAGAACTCGGTCACGAGAACGCAGAGACATATTGTCTTTGCTGTTAGGAGATAAAATCGCATTCGCGAGATTTATCTGAAATACTTCGATATCACGTTGAGTATTTACTTCTCGAACAACAACGGCGTAGTTAACATCAGCAGTCGCATTGAATGCAGAGTCAACAGATTTAAACAAATCAGCAATACGTAGATTTTGATGCCACTCTACATACCCAGGGTGTCTGACATCCCCTTCAATTTGAACATATCGAGTAAGCTCTTCGCTTTTTTTCAAGACTTTAATAGCATCGCCATTTTTTACTTTGCTTTGCTTATCTTGACTCTTACTAAAATCGAGAGTGACCGCTTCACGAGTCCCATGCGTTGCATAACGTTTGATTTCTAACTGTTCTTTATACGCATTGGCAGTAAAACCACCTGCTATTTGAATAAGTTGTTGGTAAGTTTCACCCGGCTTAACCTCGTAGATTGCAGGACGGTTAATCTCGCCTTCTATAGACACAGTCTCTTTAACAGAGCCGATTAAAACAACATCATCTGGAAGTAAGCGCACATCATCACTCGCATCACCTTTTAGTAACAGATCATACATGTCCAACTTACGAATAATTTTTCCGTCACGTTTTAGCTGAATATCACGTAGTGCCCCACTTTCACCAAAGCCACCGCTGTAGTAGATAGCCTGTGATATTGTCGTTAATGCGCTAACCGTGTACGCGCCTGGCTTATATGCATCCCCCATGACAAATACTTGCATGGTGCGTAATTCACCTAATGAGATATCACTACGAACACCTATCATTTGCTCTTTTACACGTTGTGTTAGAGAGTCTCTAACATCGGAAAAGTGCATACCGGCAACATTTACCGGCCCAAGAGAAGGAAAGTTGATTATTCCTGCACGATTTACACGTAAGCGATGTGTTTCGTTCTCCTTACCAAACAACTGCACGATGATTTCATCACCTGCACCAACAGTGTAATTCGCTGGAACTGGAACATCACTGATCGGAGCAAAGGTACTTGGAGAGCCGGCAAAAAGTTCAAGGCCAAAGCGTTGTAATTCATCATCCTCTTTCTTGGCATCCCATATTTTTTCTAGTTCAGTAGAACTCGCCCCACTTAGTTGAGGGCGAGGTTGCATGATTTGCGGATTGGAGTATGACGTAGACTGGGAGGATGAACCTGAAGGGATACTAAAGCCATACTTACTCGCCAGTGCTTGCTGCTGGTCTGCTGGTAAGTTCTGAAACATTTTTATTTGCTCTGGAGTAGGTGTTTGCGCAGTCGAGTAAGACGCAAACATGCTTGCCAAGACACAAACGGCAATGGAGAGATATCCTTTAAACATGATATGCCACTATAATAATTGAATAAAAGGCCCTAAAGCTCTAATTTGAGCTTTAGGTATTTAAATTAGAATCTGTGCTGGAAACCCAGTGTAATCGAGTTAAGCCGAACTTGATCTTCTGAAACGTTATCAACGAACTCAAACACAACTGCGCTCTGCTTGTTCAAAGCGTAATGCATACCTAACCCAAAACTGAATCCTTGCTCTTTGTAAGAGCCTACATTTTGTAGGTCAAGTCGAACGCTCGAGTACCCTGCTAAACCGTAAAGTGCAACTCGCTCTGAAACAGGCATATTTAGCTTAAAAAATCCACTCATCGCACTATCAACAGCAAGCCCACTGTCACGTTGAACTGATGTCCCATAACGTCCTTCGAGACCAATATAGTCATTAAAGAAGTACCCTGCTTGCGCACTAAGAAGGAAAGGACTCCCCTCTTTTACGGACTCAGAAGACGAGCTTTTCAATTCTGCATTTGAGTAGCTCACTAACGCACCAGCATAAAAATCGGCTGACGCTGAAAAAGAACTCAGGCTTAAGCCCAGTACACTAAGTATTCCTAAACAATGCTGCTTTCTTATCACGTAAAAGTCCCTAGTACTGGTAATAATGAGTGCTACGGACTTAAACATACGCCTCGAAGACTCACTAATTATTGATTTTTTGGCACGCTACCGCCCGGCGGCGTTGAGCGTTAGCCACTGTATCGCTTTATCGCTTTCTTTATATTAAAACGCCTAGCTCCCTCCAAACACTTTAGCCATACTGAGGAAGCAGGCCGCCAAATTATGCACGCTTGATGGTTTATCAGCAAGTAAGGGAATAAGATAACCGCGCTATGTCACGTTGGTGTTAGAAATGAGATCGAAAGCCATGGCAAAATAAGAAACTATTTACATGCTAAGGTTTTTTTATCTAAAATATACTTTGGAGCATTTTTTATGCTACCAAACATCGATGTTTTTATACCGGATATACAAGGATTAATAATGAAGAATACAGCTCTAGCTATTCTTATGGCTCTAAGCGCATCAACTGCATTTGCAGCAGAAGAAGCAGGTTCAGCAGGCGCAGCTTCTGCATCTGCAACAGGCACAACAGCTGTAGCAGTAGGTGCAGCAGCAGCAGTAACTGTAGTAGCAGTTGCAGCGTCAGATAGCGATTCAACATCTACTTCAACATCTACTTCTACTTCTACTTCTACTAACTAATTCCGTTTTGTAGATAGAAGACAATCGCCCTGAATGATTCAGGGCGATTTTATTTGTAAGAGGGAATAATGAACATCTTCAGAACGTCCAAATGGATACAACCACTTCTCACTCTTCCGCTACTAGGTTTACTCTTTGGCTGCACACAGAAATTCAATGATGTTTCAGCAACCGTCCAAGAAGCTTACGGTAACTACATTGATGTAGAAATGACACCAGAAGAAATCAATGCCGTTCCTTATGCCAGTGCCTATTTAAAACTTGGAAATCAAAAGCAAGTCTTTGTTGTTCTAGCTTTTGCAGAGCGAAACCCACTCAGTGGTAAAAAACAATTGAAATGGGTAAGTGCTGACAACGCTATGGTCGTTACTGAAAACGGGCATATTGTCAAAACGATTGGTCTACAGAGTGGGGACTTAGCGGGCGTTTACGGTGACGTTCCAGATTATTCTTTAGATTCAACCGATGTCAACTACGCCCTCTCATACGATTGGGCAACACAATACCGTTATGGTTTTCCAGCAAATGTAACTCGTTCTTACTCAGGCCAAGAAACATTAACAACACCTATATCCAACACGATGACCGACGTATATAAAGAAGTTGTTGAGTTTAGCAGCCTTTCTCAATCGGTCGAAAACTACTATTGGATCAATGAACAAGGTCAAGTTGTTAAAACCATACAACATCTAGGGCCAAATATGATTCCGGTCGAGTTAACCATTTTGAAGGGATACAGCAAATCATGAGCAAGCGACTACTAACATTACTCGGTTTGGTCATGCCGCTTTTGAGCACTCCTAGCTTCGCTCAAACAGATACCTCTGCTATGCAACCATTAAATGTTGAATTGCTAGAAGTAGGCAAACAGCTACAATTCCAAGGGCCGGCTCGTCTAGAAAATGTGTTAGCACGAGCTAAGGAGCAAAGCGTCTCTCTGCAATACTCTCTTGGTACCACTTTGTTTGATAAATCGGAACGCGCCGAGAAAACCTCTACCGCTTTGAAAAACTCAGTGCTCAATCAAATGATTCAACACAATTTGGTTACACACCCACTCTACAAATTCATTAAAAATCAAAACTTTGCTCCACGCTTACTGTCTGCGATCGATGTTGATAAAGTTCGACTAAATAAATTCAACAACCCACTGTTGCGCGGCAATTACGTGCTCGCCAGCCCTCTACGCGAAGAAAAGGTGTATTACTTAGGAAACCTAGATAGAGTGTATTCCGTTAAGGCGCAAGCAGGCATACCTTTGCAAAGACAAATAGAGAATTTGAAAAGTAGCATTGGTGCGTTATCAACACCGCCAGTGTTGATCTACCCAGATGGTCATGTAGTTGAGGCGCATCATGGAGCTTGGTTAACAACACAATATTACTTACCACCTCTGACATTGGTATATGTCCCATTTGGTGAGCTTGAATACTCCGAAATGGACCAAGATATTGTCCGCCTACTCACTCAACTAATACCAAATGCTACGAAGAGACCATAATGATGCCAATTAGAAAAAGCTTAACTCTTTCTTTAATGGGCCCAGCATTGGTTTGGGCTCAAGAGATGCCGTTTGAGGCGCCCCCTTTACGACCATCCCAAACAGACTTCGGTGGTGTTGGTTTAATGCAAATGCCAACCGGACGTATGGCTCCTGAAGGTGAATTCAACTTTTCTGTTACCGGTAGTGATGAGTACCTCTTTTACAATGTCACTCTACAACTCATGCCTTGGCTAGAAACAACCATTCGTTATACTTCTGTTCGAGATTTGCTTTATAGTAGTGATCCAAGCTTCTCTGACGATACAAACTATACTGATAAAGGCATTGACTTCAAAATCCGTCTATTAAATGAGTCCGAATACCTCCCAGAGCTTTCTGTTGGAGTTCGAGACTTTGCTGGTACTGGCCTATTTGACGGAGAATACGTAGCGGCAACCAAACGATATTCCAATCCAAACTTAGGTACTTTTGATTTTACTCTTGGTATGGGTTGGGGTTCGCTAGGTACTCGTGACAATATCTCTAATCCAGCTTGCAAATTATCAGATCGATTTTGTGAACGACCTTCCGACGTGTTAGATACCGGTGGCACAACCAACTTTGACCGTGTGTTTAAGGGACCTGCGGCATTGTTTGGTGGTGTTGAATATCAGACATTACACGCCCCTCTTCGCTTCAAGATTGAGTACGACAGTAACGATTACAGCGAAGAATACCCTGTGCTGAGAGGTGGCGTAGACATGACACCACACACACCATGGAACTTTGGTGTGCTCTACCGTCTAGGAATGGCCGATTTTCGTTTAAGTTATGAACGCGGAGACACTTTGGTCGCAGGTTTAACGCTCAACACTAACTTCAATGACATGCCATCATTCTGGCGAGATGAGCCTACACCAGAAGTCGAAGATAACCAACCAGAAGAACTGTCTGATGTTGACTGGGAACGTGTAACGGAAGATTTAGACAAAATTGCGGGTTACCAAAACACACGCATTTATGTTGATGACAACACCGTAACTGTCGTTGGTGAACAGAAGAAATATCGTGACCGTACAGAGGCACATGAAAAAGCGGCGGCTGTACTTCATAATGAAATGCCTGACGATATTGATACCTATGCTATCAACGAACGTAGCCGAGGCTTAGTCGGCGAACAAACGATTATTTCCAAGGAGAAATATCGCGACTTTGCCCAAGTTAATTACATCAATCCCAAAATAGAAGACGCAACCGCAAAAGCTAGCAATAAACCAAGTGGAGAATCTGTCTATGATGGTTTTGAACGTTTTGATTGGGGCTTTGCACCTAAACTTGTTCAAACTCTCGGAAATGCTGAAGATTTCTATCTCTTTAGTGTAGGGCTAAGCGGTAATGCCTCATACTGGCTGACGGACAACCTTGAAATTGGCGGTTCGTTATACTGGGATTGGTATAACAACTACGATAAGTTTAACTATGTCACTCCACCTGATGGCACTACCGTTCCCCGGGTTCGCACCATGTTCCGTGCTTACCAAAATGAACATGCTGTAACCATGTCAAACCTACAATTGACTTGGTTCCAAGAGTATTCCAATACGATGGACCAGCAATTCTATGCGGGTTATCTGGAGAGCATGTTTGCTGGAGTCGGTACCGAGTTTCTTTACCGTCCACAAGGAGCTAACTGGGCGATTGGCGCTGACGTCAACGTAATTTCTCAACGTGATCCACAAAGTTACTTCGGTGTTTACGATGAGAAATGGCAAAACGTTCCAGAATATGGACGTCCGTTCCAAGTTATTGATAAAGGATTCACTGGTTTTGTATCTGGTTACTACTACCCTCAATGGGAATTCCTACAAGATTTGATGATCCAAGTCGATGTTGGTCAGTTCCTAGCTGGTGATGTTGGTACACAAATCAATGTTTCTAAGCAGTTCAAGAGTGGCGTAATTGCTGGTGCCTTTGCGTCATTTACAGACTTGTCTGCGGATGAATTTGGTGAAGGTAGCTTTACCAAAGGTTTCTACTTGTCGATTCCATTTGACATCATGACCGTTAAGCCAAGCAACAATCGTGCGAACTTTAGTTGGCAGCCTCTTACTCGTGACGGAGGACAGAAACTCGGACGTAAATACAGCTTGATTGAATTGACCGATGAGCGAAATCCTTGGTATCAAAGGCCTAACCGTTCAGATGTGGAATAATAAAGTAATCAAGGGAGCTGCGGCTCCCTTTTTCATATCTAGATACTGAGTCATAGAAGACTAAAACCTATCTTCCTGCTTCCAATAGCGCTACTTTTCGTTTCTTGCTAGAATTCCTGAGAAAATTTTAATCTATGGTGGAAGTTCTATGATCATCGTAACTGGTGGCGCTGGCATGATCGGCAGCAACATTGTTAAAGCACTAAACGAAGCTGGTATTAACGATATCCTGGTTGTCGACAACCTAAAAAATGGAAAAAAATTTAAGAACTTAGTTGATCTGGACATCACAGATTACATGGATCGTGACGACTTTCTGACCCAAATTATGGCGGGCGATGATTTTGGTCCGATTGAGGCAATTTTCCACGAAGGTGCTTGCTCTGCAACGACTGAGTGGGATGGTAAGTACATGATGCTAAACAACTACGAGTACTCTAAAGAGCTGCTTCATTACTGTTTAGATCGCGAGATTCCATTCCTATACGCTTCTTCAGCAGCCACTTACGGCGATACAGATACTTTCGTTGAAGAACGCGAATACGAAGGCGCACTGAATGTATACGGTTACTCGAAACAGCAGTTTGATAACTACGTTCGTCGCCTATGGCAAGACGCTGAAGAACATGGTGAGACCCTTTCTCAAATCACCGGCTTCCGCTACTTCAACGTATATGGCCCACGTGAAGACCACAAAGGTAGCATGGCATCAGTTGCGTTCCACCTAAACAACCAACTTAACGCAGGTGAAAATCCTAAATTGTTCGCGGGCAGCGAATCATTCAAACGCGACTTCGTTTACGTTGGTGATGTCTGTAAAGTAAACCTGTGGTTCTTAGAAAACGGCGTATCAGGCATTTTTAACTGTGGTACTGGCCGTGCTGAATCTTTTGAAGAGGTAGCAAAAGCAGTTATCAAGCATCATGGCAAAGGCCAAATTGAAACCATCCCATTCCCTGAGCACCTAAAAGGCGCTTACCAAGAATTCACACAAGCGGATCTGACCAAACTGCGCACCGCAGGCTGTGATGTTGAATTCAAGACAGTTGCAGAAGGCGTTGCCGAATACTTGACTATCCAAAACAGTTAAGCACCACAAGGTGGTAGAACCATAACCTGCCACCTTTACTCAAATGCAATAGCCTGTATCATTCCTAACTATCTTTTTTCTCATTTAAACCACTTCGCCCGTACACGAATAGGTAACTAGACACGCCATGACCATAAAACGTGATGACTTCGACCCTAAAGCATATAACCCTGAGTTTAAGCGCCACTTTCTGTCGCCTAAGTACTGGGGCACGTGGTTAGGTGTTATCTTATTTTTACCTTTATCATTAATGCCACTGGGTTTACAAAAGTGGTTGGCGAAAACCATAGCCAAAAAACTGTCGAAATCCCACAAGGGGCCAGCTCACCGAGCTAGGGTTAACTTTGAGCTGTGTTTTCCGGAAAAGTCGTTCCAAGAACGTGAAGCTTTGATAGAAAAAACACTCTACACAGCAGCCATGTTCTTTTTTCGCTTCGGGTTACTAAGTTTACGCTCACCAAAATGGCTTCAGAACCGTTGCCAAATTCGCGGCCTAAACATTTTACGACAGCACATTGATAACAACGAAAATGTGATTTTAATGGTTCCCCACTCTTGGGCAATTGATGTGCCTGCTATCTTGCTCGCGTCAATGGGAATGCCAGTTTCTGCAATGGCGAAGAAACAAAAGAATGATGTTGCTGACTGGCTAATGCACAAGCAAAGAGTCCAATACGGTGGCCGTGTTTATGAACGCTCAGGTGGCATTAAGCCTTTCCTGAAATCCATTCGAGATGGCTATGTAGGGTATTACCTACCCGATCAAGATCACGGCCCAGAGCATAGTGTGTTTGTGGATTTTTTTGCAACACGTAAAGCAACGCTACCTGGTTTAGGCAAAATTGCGAAACTATCACGCTCAAAAGTACTGCCTCTATTTGCGTCGATGAACACTGAAGATGGTACGTTTGATATTGAGATTTTACCAGCGTTTGAGCTGGATAAAGGCGAAGAGCAAGACGCTCGTACCTGTAATGAAGCCATTGAATATTTTGTCGGTGATAAACCCGAACAATATATGTGGGTACTACAGTTGCTGCACTCTCAAGAAGACGGCAATAACTATTACAATATCTTTAAGCCTAGATATGATACTGATTGGCAAGTAAATAAATGAAAAAGATTTTAATTATTGGCCCTGCGTGGGTTGGCGATATGGTAATGTCGCAATCGTTATATATCGTATTAAAGCAACGTCATCCAGATAGCCAAATTGACGTTATCGCTCCAGGATGGTGTAAACCGATTCTTGAGCGTATGCCAGAAATCCACCAAGCGATTGAAATGCCTATCGGTCATGGTGAATTTAACTTATTAGGCCGCAGGGAAATTGGTAAATCATTACGTGAAAAGCAATATGACCACGCCTATATCTTGCCTAAATCAGCGAAATCAGCACTGATCCCATGGTTTGCCAACATTCCTCTTCGTACTGGCTGGAAGGGAGAAATGCGCTATGGTTTATTGAATGACTTACGCCCTAACATGAAGTCTTTTCGGTACATGGTAGAGCGCTATGTAGCGTTAGCTTATCCAAAAGCAGAAATGGTGGACTCTAATTCTCTTGGCGGGTTTGAAACCTTACCTCGCCCACGCCTTGCAATCAACGCGGCTGAGCAACAAGCCACGCTCAAAAAGTTCAACTTAACGCAAGACCAACCAATCATTGGACTGTGCCCAGGAGCAGAGTTTGGTCCTGCCAAAAAATGGCCCGAAACACATTACGCTGAAGTTGCGACGCAAATGGCTCGATCTGGGCATCAAATCTGGTTGTTTGGTTCTCAAAAAGACTTAGAGACTTGTAACAATATCCGCGCACTTGTTCCGACGCAATTCCATGAGGACATTCACGTTCTAGCAGGTCAAACCAGCTTAATTGAAGCGGTCGACTTACTTGCTGCATGTAAGACTGTTGTCGCGAATGACTCAGGCTTAATGCATGTGGCAGCTGCGGTTGGTTGTAATGTTGTTGCCGTGTATGGCTCAACTTCACCGAAGTACACCCCCCCACTCGCAGAAAAAGTGGAGATTGTTCATACCGATATTGATTGTCGCCCTTGTTTCCAGCGTGAATGTCAGTACAAACACCTTAAGTGCTTGACAGAACTTTCGCCTAAGCAAGTGCTAGATAGTATCCAAAAACTTGACGCCATTACGATAAGCTCATGTTAGTTCGTATTGTTTATACCTTACTACTCGCTCTAGCGTCACCGCTGCTTTTATTTGGTTTGTACAAGAGCAAACCAAATAAGCCTAAGTTCGGCTCTCGCTGGAAAGAGCACTTTGGTACCACTCCCAAGCTAAAAAGCAACGACAAACCTATTTGGATACATGCCGTATCTGTTGGTGAAAGCATAGCAGCAACACCTTTAATCAAAGCCCTTAAGGAACAAAACCCCGAACAATCTATTCTAGTTACAACAACAACAAGTACCGGAGCTGAACAGATTGCTAAGTTGGGTGATTTAATTGAACACCGCTATATGCCAATTGACTTTGGTTTCGCTATCAAAGGTTTTCTTAAAGCAGTGCAACCAAAACAGATGTTGATCATTGAGACTGAGCTGTGGCCAAACACGCTTCACCATGTTTACAAAGCGGGTATCCCTATAACAGTCGTGAATGCGCGCCTATCTGAAAAATCGTGTCAGAACTACGCCAAAATACAGCGGCTTTTTAACCAGCTTCATCCATGCCTAACTCAAGTACTCTGCCAAACGGATTCAGATGCAGAGCGCTTCGAACGCTTAGGCGTTGAGAAAAAGAAACTATCCGTTACTGGCTCGATTAAGTTCGATATTCAAATATCAGAGCAAGTGAAACAGCAAGGACAGCAGCTTCGAGCCCAACTTGGAAACGATCGTCCGATTTGGATTGCAGCTAGCACCCACAAAGGCGAGGACGAACAGGTATTAGATGCACATAGACAAGTTTTAAAATCTCATCCAAATGCATTACTTATTTTGGTTCCTCGCCATCCAGAACGATTTGATGATGTGTTCACGCTTTGCCAACAGCAAGGCTTTAACACTGTGCGTCGTACTTCAACGCATGCAGTCGAGATAAATACTCAAGTATATCTCGGTGATACTATGGGTGAGATGCTAACTTTGATAGGCGCAGCGGATATCTGCTTTATGGGCGGTAGCCTAGTTGGAGATAAGGTTGGAGGGCACAATGTATTAGAACCCGCAGCACTGGGAGTCCCTGTAATCACGGGACCAAGCTATTACAACTTCCAGGATCTGGTTGCGAAGATGCTTCATAAGAAAGTTATCAAACTGATTAAGTCACCTAACGAGATGAGTCTAAAGGTTGAAGCTATGTTTCAAGATGCGCTAGCAAAAAGTGTAGTTCAAGAAAACCTCCTTAGCTTTGTCAAAGATAATGTTGGTGCGCTAACTAAGACAATTAGATGTATTGAGAGTATAAAATGAAAGTTTTTGTTATTAACTTGAAACGCTCAGTTGATAGAAGAGTTCGCATGGAAAATGCACTCAACAAAGCCAACATACCATTCGAATTTATACAAGCGATAGATTCCTCTGCGCCAAACTTTCTATACTCTGAACGTAGCAATGATGACCTTACTCGAAAACGATTTGGCTATAGGCTAGTTGAGAACGAAATTGCTTGCTTCTCTAGTCACCACCTAGCCTGGGAAAAGTGCTTGGAGGTAAACGAACCAATACTGGTTCTAGAAGATAACTGCGACTTACTGCCTAAGTTTTTTGACGTGTTTTCACATTTCGACACATTAGCGGAGCAATACGACTTTCTAAAACTTGCTGCAACCAAGCCTAAGTCATTTAAAGTTATATCTTCAGTTAATAACAAACTTAATATTGTACGCTTCAACAAACGCACATGCGGTATTATGGGATATATTCTAACTCCGCATGCAGCTTCGAAATTCATAAAAAACGCAACTCAGTTTATAGAACCTGTAGATGACTACATGGAAAAGCCGTATAAACATGGTGTATCCACGTATGTTTTAAGGCCAGATATTGTCAAAAGAGCCGATATTCCATCAACAATTGGCAGTTCTCGAAAAGATAAATCTGATATAAACCTCTGCAATAAGATATACATTGAACTTTTTAGACTCTACGAACAAATTCAAGACAGGCTTGTAGTTCACCGAGATAAATGACGAAAAACATGCCCCGATATTTTAGTTTCGGGGCATATCTTATTGTTTAAAAGGACAGCTATCTAAAAGAGGTTGAATATCTATCTTTATGTCATAGCTCTTTGGCAACTCACAGAGCTCTTCGATACTAGTGGAAGACGATACTTTGATAGGTAAATTACACTCTCGCCCCACTGAAAGGTAGTAATCGAAGAATTTAAACTCTCCTCCTTCCACCGTGTCATCAAAAGAAATATGGTGAGCGGGTACGCCATAAGCGTCAGCAATAATAATTCCGTGTAACGAGCTTGAAACGATTAGCTCACAAGATGCAATATCATCAATAAATGCCTGCACATCATCAGTTTCAATATCAATGACCTTTACATCATCAGGAAAATTTTGCTTGAAGAACGCGTCATTCTTATTGTTGTAGTGCGGAATAATACCTAACTTGTATGCTGACTCTGCTTCGTTGGGCTGTATTAATGTTGGAAGAACTAAAGCAGGATCACCATAAATTTCTGGGCATTCAATTCCTCGAGCGATTAAGATATCTCTGGTTTTAGGACCACGAACTGCATGCACTTTTTTAGGTTTGAAAAGTGGCGTTTTTCTATCCGAAATAATACCACTCCCCCAAACAATCGCATTATCGTTCGAGGATTGTAAGACAGAACCAATGACTAAATAATGCTCTTTATCCGATTTATCTGATGACCAAATAGCGCTCTTCCCTGACAACTGCTCTACGATAAACTTATTTACGACATCGCCAAAATTAACTCGTCCATTCCACCAATGTAGTGCTATTTCTTTTGTTGCATCAACTTCTTGAGATTTATCATATTTATATGACAAACGTTTTAGAAAACCCCGAAAGCCTTTATAGTTTTTCACCTTATCTCCTACTTATAGATGCACTTAAGTTTATCTTTATAAAACTTAATGTTCCTTTTGTAGTATAATTTTAGAAATAGACCAAAATACTTATTATTATATATTTTGTTCAGTTTCCATATTCTTTGGTTCGCTGCTTTAAATTCTCTATCTCGTTTTTTTTGATCAAGACTTTGCTGTAAGGACCAAGAACCTTCATGCATACTTCTATATACAGACATCTTATCAGGAGTATACAAAGCACCTCGACCTAGAGTAATTACTGCTTGTAGAATTGAGTGGTAGCATTCATAGTGAAAGAATTCTCGATTCTTAGATACGATATCAAGAAAAGGCTTCGCCCTAAACAAAATAGACGCTAAAGGCATCATAGAACCACCCTTCATGACAACATCTTTGTCACTTACTCTGTAAACTGAGTCTCCAACATAACCGTATCGCTTATCCTCTAACCTATCGTCAATAAGAGTTAAAGCGGGGTGAAAACAGGCATCAATATCACGATTTTCCTCTAGTAGATCATACTGCTTTTGCAATTTTTTATTATCAATCCAATAATCATCACCTTCACATATAGAAATATAATCACCTTCTATTAATGGAAATAGAAATGATACTACTGTTATGCCTTTAGAGTATTGATTTTCCTTTGGAAACCAGCACTTTATTTTAATTTTACCTTTATAATTCGCTACTATTTCATCGATAATTTCTCTACTATTGTCAGTTGAACAATCATCATAAATAATCAGCTCAATATCAAAGTCTGACTCTTGGCTCAAAATACTTTCGATAGAGGTTCTTATGTACTCCTGGTGGTTATAACAAATACACAACACTGACACTTTATTATTCATCGATAATCTCAACTATACTTAATTATTGGAATAATATGCTATTAAACATTAAGAAATTCGATCTGATCAATATCGAGAGCAATCAAATTTGTATTTTTCATTACATCTAACCTTTCAGGGAACTCATTATCAATAAATATCCCACTCCCCTCAACAAAAGATGATTTTTTATCTCCATCCTGAACAACAATTATTTCTTTAAAAAGATTAAAGTTCACATTAATTTTTTTCAGGGTATCTTTTACTACCTTCTTATGTCGAGTAATAAGATACAGTTCTGCGTTTTTTTCATTCAACCGCTCAAGTAATGAAATTGTTTCTGTAATTGCTTCTTCTTCCCAAATCAAGGTTTCATCGAGATCAAAATATATACGATCAAAATCTTTGTACTCGTCAAGATATTTAGCATCAACAAACTTAAACGTACTTACCTTCCGCTCATAGAGGTTTTGAATTATAACGAGAGCCAGGTTTATTCCACACGCTCGTAAAATACGCAACTCGTTAGCCTCAAGCTCTTGAGAAACATCAAATTCGAAACTATCTTTTTTTACCTCAACTCGTACCAACTGGTTGCAAGGAATAGTCCGTATTGAATCTTCTAATTGCTTTATCAAATATGCATATTGGGCAGAGTTATGATCCAAACAACGACACTCTCCATGATCTTTTCCAACCATACCAACTATTTTTTTCTCACCGGAAAAGTCACTTAATATATATAATGATATTGATTCGAAATTTGGAACTAACTCTTCCAGTTTTTCGCATGTAATTCTATACCTAGATTCTTGGTAATTACTTAGCGAATCACCAAAAAATACCTTGTTATCTTTTACAGTAATAGATAGTTCGGTATATTCTCGTGTTTCGGTTGTCCAAAACATGTATTTGTCAGTATCAAAGTGTAGATTTGATGCACTATAAATACAGTGCGTTGAATACCTCAAGCTCCAGATAAATTCTCTTGCCACGGAGGATAAGTCATTATCGATGAAACAATAAGGGATGTTAGCTCGCATGAATCTACACCCATCCCCAAGACTTCACAGACTCACGCTCATCCATTTCTTTTTTCAATTTTTCCAACATCTCTTTTAATAAGACTGGCTCATAACCTAACAAGCGCTTTTGCTCTTCAATATCATAGATGGCACATTTGTAAGTACGCTTACTATTACAATATTTATAATTAATTTTATCTGGCTCTCGCCCAAAAGTATGCCCTATAGATTTTACAAATTCTTCTGTTGTCACCGCTTCTCCAGTGCCTACATTGAATGTGCCTCTATCTAAGCTTGAGCGAGAACAAAGATCAATTAAAGAAACCAAATTATCAATATGGACATAATCACGCTTCATTTCAGGATCTCCCCAGATTTCTAACTCATTACTAAACATAGCATTCTTAATAATTTTCAAGAATGGCATAATTACCTCTCTTCCATCTACGAGGTAATGAGGATCATCAGGAACCATGAACATCATTGGTAAACGTAGGTTAAATACCCGTATTCCGAAGCGCTCACCATAGTAATCGCCCATCATTTTAGCACTGGTCTTTGAAATCGCATACATTGTATGATCACCTTGATAATTAATTGCTAAAGGTAGATCATTACCTAAAAGCTTATTATTCTCCCAATGTAATTCATAATCCCTATGTGTCGTGGTATAAATATATGTTGGTATCTTATTTTTTCTCACAAATTCTAATATATTAAAAACACCACTAATATTTACGTCAACATAACTTCTTAGCGTTGTATCTAAATCGGTATTCTCAGAAGTTGTAATTATACTTGGTTGAATGCCAGCAAAATTCACAACAAGGTCTATATCTGTAGGTAAAGAATTATAAAAATGAATATCCTGTATATCACCTTGAATATAATTAACTCCCTCAACTTCCTTTGGTATAGTGCTTGAACGACCTACACCAAACACTTCATAACCTTTATTTAAGTAAAACTTAGCTGTATATCTTCCAGAGTTTCCTGTAACACCAAAAATAAGAACTTTCATAAAACACCTATTTCAATATATTTTTTTCAATCATGCTTATTATATTTTCTTTACTTTCATTCATCATCACATCAATAATAGACAAATGACTAATAAAACTATCCTTGTTATTAAACTGATAATACTCATCTGCGCAAAACTCTATAAAGTTTAATGATATCCCTTCATTTTTAAACTCTTCTTTATCATATAAACTAACCCCTCCAAGGGTATTCACGTAGTTATTACAATTATAAATATGACAAAGATTATAAATTTTTTCTTTTGCTGACTTATCTCTTTCGTAATCAATGTTTGAGGTAAAGTCAAATTTAAAATCTAAACCTAGATATTTAAACACTTCAATGATAGAAAGAGCTGATATTTTTGATACACTTCGATCTTTATAACAAATAACCTTTTCTATTATAGGAAAAACCTCATCAAAAAATGGTGCTTTAGAGTAGTTTTGACATATCGTTGATAATAACTTTCCCGTCTTATCAGTGTATTCTAAATCCTTTATTAGCGTAAAACTCGAAGCTTTATGAATCGGCAATGTAAACAAGTGCTTGCCATTTTTCGTCAAAATGTTATTACGATTGATGTAACCACCCTTGATATATGTAACATCATCATAAAACAAAAAAAAGTCACTATGGTATGCTAATTGATAATATCCAATATATGGAAACAAATATGGCTGCATTAAAGCTAACTTCATGACATTACTTCCTTAACAACATTTACTACAGTTAATAGCTCAGACTCAGTCATATTCGCATGAAGTGGCAAACAAATCGCGCCTTCAGAAATTTTTTGACTTACGGGGCAACCAAAGCTTTTTCTGTTGGGGTAAGCAACATCCAAAGACGGAGTGAAATATCGTCGGTGTTGAATGTCATGCTTCGACAAAGCATCAAGAAGCGTTTGCTGCTGAGCTGCATCTTCTATATAAATCGGCATGTAAGAACCATTGTATGACGCTTCTGGTAGCCAAAGAGGTAATTCAACGTAAGGTTCTAAAAGCGCCCGGTACAAACTAAATAGGTGAGATCGATGCTCAAGCACCTCTCCAATCTGGTCAAGTAGTGTTAATCCTACTGCGCATTGGTACTCATTCAACTTTGCATTAATACCTGGCTCGCCTAATTGTCCATTCGCTTGAAGACCAAAGTTAATTAACTCTTTCGCACATAAATAATCTTCATGACGCTTGAATACAATTGCACCACCTTCGACTGTATGGAATATCTTAGTAGCATGAAAACTCAATGTACTAGCATCGCCAAAGTTTAAGAGAGACTCCTGACCAACCTTAACTCCAAATGCATGAGCAGCGTCGTATAGAACTTTGACCTTATATTGCTCTGCAATTTCTTTGAAACTCTCAACTTCACAAGGATTTCCATATACATGTGTTGCAACAACCCCATCTACTTGAGAATTTGCTTCAAGAGCTACTTTCAAAGCATCTGGAGATAAGTTATAAGATTTTGAATCGATATCGCAATAGCTCACATCAATACCTTGCCACATCAACGCTGATGAAGTTGCAACAAAGCTAAATGGTGTAGAGATCGCGGATTCAATTCCTAAAACTTTACATGCCACCTGAAGTGCCAGCGTACCATTAGAAACTAACAATAAGTTTTTAACACCCAAAAACGTTTCAAGTCGTCTAGTAAGCTTTTCATGCAATGGCCCAAAGTTAGTATACCAACCACTCTCATTTACTTGAGATAAATAGTTAGAAAGCTTAGTTAAGTCTGGGGCTAATGGACTGTTAAGTTTAATTGTCATCTTCGCTCACAATGCTTGATAGGTAGATACCATAATTGTTCTTCTTAAGGGCATCAGCTGCCGCCATTAACTTCTGTTTGCTAATCCAACCATTGTTAAAGGCAATTTCTTCCAAACATGCAATCTTATAACCTTGTCGTTTCTCTATCGTCGAAACAAATTGAGCAGCTTCGAGCAAGCTTTCGTAAGTACCTGTGTCTAACCAGGCAAAACCACGCCCTAACATTTCAACATTGAGCTCGTTTGCTGTTAGGTACATTTGATTTAATGTGGTAATTTCCAGCTCACCTCGCTCTGATGGTTCGACTTGCTTAGCTCTACTCACGACTTGGTTGTCAAAGAAGTACAGCCCCGTCACAGCATAGTGGCTCTTTGGCTTAGCTGGTTTTTCTTCAATAGAGATAGCTTTTCTGTCGGCGTCAAACTCAACCACACCAAAGCGCTCAGGGTCTTTCACTTGGTAGCCAAACACCGTAGCCCCATTGCCACTCTCTGCCGTCTCAACCGCTTTCTTTAACTTTGGAGTGAACCCCTGCCCATAAAAGATGTTGTCACCCAGCACTAAACATACTGAGTCATCGCCAATGAATTCTTCGCCAATGATGAACGCTTGAGCTAAGCCATCTGGACTTGGTTGAATCGCGTATTGCAACTCAATGCCAAACTCTGAGCCATCACCTAATAGGCGCTGAAAACCCTCCTGGTCTTCTGGCGTGGTGATGATCAAGATTTCACGAATGCCCGCAAGCATGAGTACTGACAACGGGTAGTAAATCATTGGTTTGTCATAAACCGGCAGTAACTGCTTAGAGACACCGCGTGTAATAGGGTAAAGTCGAGTGCCCGAGCCACCTGCTAAAATAATGCCTTTCATTATTCGCCCGCTCCTAATCTCTCAAGACTGTATGAACCATCAAGCACACGTTGCCACCATTGTGGATTGCTTAGGTACCATTCGACGGTTTTGCGAATGCCGCTTTCAAACGTTTCTTCTGGCGTCCAGCCAAGCTCTTGAGCGATCTTGGTCGCATCAATTGCGTAACGCACATCATGACCTGGGCGATCTTTCACATACGTGATCAAAGATTCATAAGACTCGACCCCGGCCGGCTTGTCTGGTCGCAACTCTTCAAGCAAAGCACAAATGGTTTTCACCACTTCGATGTTGGCTTTTTCGTTATGACCACCGATGTTGTAGGTCTCACCGACTTCACCTTCGTTGACCACTTTGTAAAGCGCGCGAGCATGGTCTTCCACAAACAGCCAATCTCGGATTTGCATACCATCACCGTACACAGGCAACGGCTTGCCATCCAAGGCATTCAAAATCATCAGTGGGATCAGTTTCTCTGGGAAATGGTAAGGTCCATAGTTGTTCGAGCAGTTGGTCACCAACGTAGGAAAACCGTAAGTGCGTTGCCACGCTCGAACAAGATGATCGCTGGACGCTTTAGAAGCGGAGTACGGGCTACTCGGCGCATAGGATGTAGTTTCAGTAAACAAATCATCCGTTCCCTCTAGATCGCCATACACTTCATCCGTAGAAATATGATGAAAACGGAATGCCGATTGGCGCGCTTCATCTAAGCCCGACCAATATTGACGAGCCGCTTCAAGCAAATGGTAAGTGCCCATCACGTTGGTCTCAATAAAAGCAGCAGGACCATCAATAGAGCGATCGACATGAGACTCGGCGGCCAAATGCATCACCCTATCGGGTTGATGCTCTGAAAACACGCGATCTAGTTCAGCTCGGTCACAGATATCTACTTGCTCGAAGTAGTAACGTTCACTATCTGAAACATCAACCAGTGATTCTAGATTCCCTGCGTAGGTCAGTTTATCTAAATTGATAACAGTATCTTGAGTGTCACGAATGATATGTCGGACAACAGCTGACCCAATGAAGCCAGCTCCACCGGTTACTAATATTTTCTTCACGAATGTTACCTACGTTAATTTGTGTGTCATCAGATACACATGAATACTTATGATTGTAGTTTATGGACTCACTCGAGCGTCGTTGGACACAAGAAAGGCTTACTTAGGGCAATCAATTATAAAATGATAAAAAACCCAATTAAATTTGAGAAGCGTAACCGTCCTGCAAATGCTCAAAATCGGATTCTTGCCAAATAATCTGTCGCTTTAAACGCTCTTTATTAAATGAACGCAGGAGTCTATTTAGATTTTGGTCTTTCCAGTCACCAGAAGCTTCAAAGCGGCACTTATCAAAATCGATAATCCATACCTTATCTTTGTCGTCGATCAAGATATTGTGGATATTCAAATCGGTATGGTTAACGCCAACCTGATGCATCTTGGCAATTTCTTGCCCTATTTTCTGATACATTTCTACCGATAAAGACTGTTCTTGCAAGATACTAACCAGATCTCTGGCGTTTGGGATTCGCTCACTTAATAAATCAGCTTGATAGAAGAGTCCTGACTTTACGGCTCTTGCTGCAATAGGACGAGGAACGTGTACCCCAGCCTCAATTAGCGCCAACAAAAGCTGAAACTCTTGCGCACAACGGGTGTTATCCCAGCCAGAGAACCAATAATGATCGTTAACTAACTTCCCAAACAAACCGCCACGACGGTAATGACGTAGTGCCGCTTGCATGTTCTCTAGTTGGATAAACCATGTCGTGCCTCGCCCCGTCGCACTGCCAACCACCTTGTCGGAGGACTGCCAGTATTCCGCATCAAATATCGGTTGGCTAGGGTCTGTAATGATCTCGTCATCAAACCAGATCACTTGGTTGTTGTTTTTATACTGTTGAGTCATACGCTCACCCTCTAGCCTAAATACCGGCTGGCTAATATATACAACCAAGTAAATGCAGCAAACGCCAAAGCAACCATAACGGCAGCAGAGCCTATATCTTTAGCTCGACCACTGAGTTCATGCCGTTCAATACCGATACGATCCACTACCGCCTCAATCGCTGAGTTTACAAGCTCTACAATCAAGACTAATACCACGACCCCGATCATTAAGATACGCTCAACCATGCCGACATCCACTAGCCAAGCCAAAATCACAGCAATACTCAAAAGAGCCAACTCTTGTCGAATGGCAGCTTCATGCTTAAAAGCCGCTTTTAATCCTTGGATCGAATAACCCGTCGCTTTAACGATGCGCTTTAGTCCGGTATTACCCGGCTTGCCAGATTCTTGCGATTGATGTGGTGTTGTCTTTGACATTGCAGAACACTTATCAGTACTTAGCTATATTCGAGCCGTGTATTTTACATTTATTGGGGATGTCTGCATAATTTACCTGCCTCTATTCATCGAATCAGACAATAATTATGTTCACTTCTGCCCCATCGTCACTATGCGTCTTGCGTTTATCCGCTATCGGAGACGTTTGCAATACTATCGCCACAATTCAAGCTATTCAGAAACACTGGCCTTCGACCCAGATTACTTGGATAACGGGTAAACTTGAAGCCCAGTTATTAGCCGCCATCGATGGTGTAGAAGTGATTGTTTTTGATAAAAAAGCGGGACTTGATGGCTACAAATCACTTTGGCGACAGCTGAAAGGCAGAGAGTTTGATGCGCTATTGCATATGCAGTACGCGATTCGAGCGAGTGTCGCAACGTTGGGCATTAAAGCAAAATACAAACTTGGTTTCTCTTCTGATAGAAGCCAGGACTTTCAAACACTATTTACCAATGTCAAAGTGCCTTCCCCGCAATCTCTGCATGTCGCAGATGGCTTAATGGCCTTTGCCCATCAAATTGGGGTACCAAAGGCAGAACTAGACTGGGTACTTTCTTATTCAGACCACGACCAAGCTTGGGCAGAGTCTCATATTTCTCGTAGTAAACCTAACCTGCTGATTGTGCCTGGTGCGAGCAAAGCTTATAAAAACTGGAACTCGGAAGGTTATGTGGATGTGATTCATCACGCCAGAGAAAAAGGCTGGAACGTGATTCTGGCAGGCAGCCCTGCTCAGGTAGAATTGGACCTGGCAGAGGCCATTCAATCTCGCTTGGAAGAACCGTGTCTAAATTTAGTTGGACAAAGCTCAATTCTGCAAATGCTTGCGTTAATAGATAAGGTTGAAATGGTCATCGCCCCCGATACCGGACCAGCACACATGGCGAATGCCATGAAAACGCCAATCATCGGGCTCTATGCACACCATAATCCGCTGCGAGTGGGACCTTACCGTTATCTAAAATACGTTGTCTCAGTGTATGAAGAAACGATCTTTGCGGAAACAGGTAAAAACAGTCACGAGTTAAGCTGGCGAACTCGCGCTAAAGATGAAACGGCAATGAACCGCATTACCAGCACTCAAGTAATGAGCATGTTCGATCAAGTCTTAGAAGATTTGTATCCTCAATACCAGTAAACTTACTGTCTTGATTTGTTAAGAAGGAAATGACCTTGTCCAAACCAACCTTAGCCGTTGCCTTAATTGTAAAAAATGAAGAGAAGCACTTACAAGCTTGTCTAGACACAGTAAAAGATTGGGTCGATGAGATTGTCCTTCTAGACTCGGGCAGCACTGATCGCACTGAAGAAATCGCCCGACAATACACAAATAAGTTTTACACCAACCTAGATTGGCCAGGATTCGGTAAACAGCGCCAACTGGCGCAGCAATACGTTACGGCAGACTACGTTTTGTGGCTTGATGCGGACGAACAAGTCACTCCAGAGCTAAAAGAAAGTATCTTACACGCGGTGTCAGCCAATAAGCCGAACGTTTTATACAAACTTAATCGACTAAGCTCAGCGTTTGGTAAGTTCATCTACCATTCTGGTTGGTCTCCAGACTGGATTGTGCGCTTATATCGCACCGAATATACACAATATAATGATTCGCTCGTTCATGAAAAAGTTGATGAGAAAAACTATCAAACTGAAAAGCTGGATGGTCGACTGCATCACTACACTTACGAGCACCTTCATCATTACATCAATAAAACCACTGGCTACCTCAAGGCCTGGACGGATGAACGTGAAGGTAAAAAGAAAGCGGGTTTAACGACCGCTATCGTTCACGCTCTTGCGAGCTTTTTGAAGATGTATGTGCTCAAACGAGGTTTCCTTGATGGCAAGCATGGCTTCATTCTAGCTTGGCTAAGCATGCACTCTACTTTTGTAAAATATATCGATCTCTACTTACGTGAACAGGCAAAAAAATCATGAAAACGACTTTAATTATCACCACTTACAACTGGAAAGAAGCATTAAAAGCGGTGTTAGAAAGCGTGAAACGTCAAACCGTTTTGCCTGACGAAGTAATTGTTGCAGATGATGGCTCTCGAGAAGACACCAAAGCAATGGTTGACCAAATGCGTGAAGGTTTTCCAGTTCCACTGATTCATAGTTGGCACGAGGATAATGGCTTTCAGCTTTCAATGAGCCGCAACCGTGCGATCGCCAAAGCATCAGGTGACTACCTCATCATGATTGATGGCGACATGGTGCTGTCCCAAACGTTTATTGAATCACATAAGCAAGTCGCAAAACCAAATTGGTTTGTGCAGGGTGGACGTGTGTTAACGGATGAAAGCTGCAGCAAGGCCATCATGGAAAACGGCTTAGTGCCTTCCATTTTCAGCAAAGGCATTCGTAATCGTAAAAACTGCATCACCAACGCCTTGCTATCGAAATGGTTCTCTTACGAGCGTAATAACGATAAAGCCACTCGCGGCTGCAACATGGCGTTTTGGCGACAAGATGTCATCGAGGTGAATGGCTTCAACCAAGATTTTGTTGGATGGGGACGCGAAGACAGCGAGTTTGTTCATCGCATGTTGAATGCGGGTAAGTCACGTCTTTACCTAAAATTCGCAGGTGTAGGCTACCACTTGTACCACGTAGAAAACTCTCGTGCGTCACTCGGACAAAATGACGAGATTTTAGAAAACACCATTAAAAACAAGCTTAAACGCTGTAAGAATGGTGTTGATCAATTTCTAGAAGCTTAAGATTATAAAAAGGGGCGTTTCGCCCCTTTTTTATTGTTGCTGAGATAAAGCGAAGTACTTATCGGCAACCATCAATGAGATCAAACGCTCTTTACGTTTATCTTTGAACTGCTCAACCCACTGGTGCGCATTTTCAATGATCGCTAATGCTTCTTGCTCATTCGCTAGGTAATAATCCATCTTTTCGGGCAAATCCGAATAGTCATCCTTCACTTCAACATAGTGGACGCCTGCCTCTAACTTACCTTCCATAAACCAAGTCTCATATTTTGGCTTTGACATAATAACCAAGGAGTTAGACGACATAGCCCACTTAAGGTTGGTGGCCACATCATTGCCTTCTATACAGAGCAAAAACTTATACTGCAGTTGCTCTTCAATACTCATAAAGCCCTTTTCCCATGGTTTCCCTTCTACCGGGCGGGTCTGGCCAATATTGCATTGCGGATGGTTGTAAAACGCATGAATCACCTTTTTACGATGCGGCTGAAAACCCACGCCACGCCACGCTACCATGTCCTTTTTATCTTGATAGCGAACAGGATCGTCAATAAATTTAAAATGACGAACTTGATTAAGTTTCAACACCACTGAATTTTGGTTGTTACCAAAAATAGGGCGGCTTTTTATAAAGCTCGGTACATTGGGGATGTGTGTAACATCGCCGTTGATGTAGTTAAACGCAAAACTGGAAGGGAAATAGCGTACAACTTGGCGAAGATCGAAAAAATACGTCCAGCCTTTCGTTTTTTTGAATGTATCGATGGTCGAGTAACTTTGTTCTCGGCTATCAACTGAAAACGGCGTTTCACACTTATTGTAATAGTTCACCCGCTCAATACAGCGTTGCTGCTCTGCTTCGGTCAGATTCGAAAGTAAACGCTTGGCTTGTGCTCGATATACAAAGCGAGGGATAAGTATCGAGAGAGCGTTTGAGAAATAATAAGGGAACTTACTGTCTTTCATTGAGTTTTTCCCCAATCGCGATGGCTACTGGCTTGGGAACGAATTGTTCGATACTTCCGCCATGAATCGCTACTTCTCTCACGATAGTCGACGATAAAAACGCAAACTCTTCTTCAGGAGTTAAAAATACGCTCTCGATTCCTGGTAATAGCTTTCGGTACATGTTGGTCAGTCCAAACTCGTATTCAAAGTCTACCGTTGTTCGTAAACCACGAATAAGAACCTTAGCTTTCTCATTTCTCGCGAAATCCACTAATAACCCGGAGAACCCTTTTACCGTCACACCAGGTAAATGCGCTACAACGTCCTGCATCAGTGCAACGCGCTCTTCCAATGAAAACATAGTGTTCTTCGATGGGCTTGCGGCTACGCCAATCACAACCTCATCAAACATTTCGTGAGTACGTTCTATTAGATTGAGGTGACCATTAGTCACTGGATCAAAAGTGCCCGGATAAATGACTTTCATATAATTTACTAAGTTATTCGAAACTGATTGAATTATTGAGGCTCGAACGCAAGATTACAACAACTTAAGCTCGATATTAGCTCGTCTTACTTCTGACACTCACTACAAAAGAAGGTATTACGCTGCCCTATTTTTAGCTCTTGAAGTCGTTCGCCGCATGCTGGGCATGGCTCTCCGGCTTTTCCGTAAACTAATAACTCTTGTGCGAAGTAACCCGGCTTTCCATCGGCTTGCGCAAAGTCTTTCAGCGTAGTCCCACCTTGCGTAATGGCAATCTCAAGTGTCATTTTGATATTTTCAACAAGTACCCCCCACTCTTGAGAAGTAAGCTTACCTGCGGGCCTTGAAGGGTGAATTCGAGATTTAAACAACGACTCATTCGCGTAGATGTTCCCGACACCAACCACGACTTTGTTGTCCATGATGAACTGCTTGACGGCAACACGCTTATTTTTAGCTTTCTCCGCTACATATTCCGCATTGAACTCTTTAGTTAATGGTTCAGGCCCCATGTTTGCTAGTACAGCATGTGACTCACCAGGAGCACACCACAGCCATGCCCCAAAACGACGCGGATCGTTATAACGCAGTATTTTTCCACTGCTTAGTTTGAGATCCACATGATCGTGCTTTGCTGGCGGAAAGTCGGCATCTAGGACACGTAAAGACCCAGACATGCCCAAGTGAACAATGGCTGTACCTGTGTTTGTCTCGATCAGTAAGTATTTCGCACGACGGCTAATCGCACGGATCACCTGCCCTTCCAATTTTTTAAGCTCTGTAGGAATATCCCAGCGCAATTTAGGCGTTCGAAAAGTAAACGACTGGATCGTTTGTCCAACCATGTGGGGGCTAATCCCCATACGGCTCACTTCAACTTCTGGCAACTCAGGCATTAGATTCTCCAATTCACCGGCTAATAGTTCTCGCTGCTAGCATAATCGAAAAGAAAAACGATAAATAGGGAAGCTTATTAGGGGTATAGGCGCAAAAAGGCTCTACTCTGGCATAAGGTAGTTTTCATCGACGGAGATAGCGACCCATTTGTCTTGCCAGGTTTTAAATAGCCAAAAATCAGGTAAACGAAATAAAGTCACCCGCTGCGGCTCTTCGAGATCCTGATACCAAACTTCTACCGTTTCAGGTACCGTCAGGTTAGGTTTTAAATGATCGTACTGTTCTGAGGTGAGCTCGGTCCCTTCCAATGATTGCCAGCGTGATACAAGTTCACTGATCGGTGCATCAACTTTGATGTTGGATTGCCATCGTCCATCATGCAGTTCAAACTCCCAGCCACTATAGTACAAAGACTCCACCGTATAGTCGGAGCGAAGTACATTTGGGTAAGGGTCTGCTTGGTCTGTTAATAGGTAAGTTTTGATCCACATCGGCGCATTTAAGATCACTATAAACGCGATAATGCCCAGAATAAGAATATTGTTCCATCGGCGGCGACGAGCCGGACTCACACGCATAACCATCTCTACTCTCTTATAGTTATGAGTAAACTACCAAAGAGTATTGAGGTTGACTAGAACAATGGTGTGCAAGTATGTAGAGAAGAGGTGACCAAGCGGTATAGGACGATAAATTAAAAATTCGAGTATAGAGTCGGACCAGTAGAATAACTTCAGCAGTGCCTTATAACCCGATGACGTACTGAACCTTTTCTTCAGCACTTTTATTCAGGTAATAAAAAACCCAACTCGAAAGTTGGGTTTTTCAATTCATCAAAGAGACTGAAACCAATTATTTGATTTTTGCTTCTTTGTACATAACGTGCTGGCGAACTACTGGATCAAACTTTTTGATCTCAAATTTGCCTGGCATATTACGCTTGTTCTTATCAGTTGTGTAGAAGTGGCCTGTACCTGCAGAAGATACTAGACGGATTTTCTCACGAACGCCTTTCTTTGCCATTGCTTATTTCCTCTTAAACGTTTTCGCCACGTGCACGCATGTCTGCAAGAACAGTATCAATACCTTTCTTGTCGATGATGCGCATACCTTTAGCAGATAGACGTAGTTTAACAAAACGTTTTTCGCTCTCTACCCAGAAACGATGAGTTTGTAGGTTCGGCAGAAAACGACGCTTAGTAGCATTTCGTGCGTGTGAACGGTTGTTACCCGTTACTGGACGCTTACCAGTTACTTGGCATACTCGTGACATGAATGTCTTCTCCAAAATCGTTTCAGCTCGATATCAACCTTGGTGGCCGAACCTCTCTATCTCTCGAAAAGAAGTTAGAGGTTAAGAACCGCTATGGAAAATCCATACAAGGCTATCAAAGGTCGCGCATTATACTAACTTGATATGCATTGCTCAAGACCCGAACAGATCCTTTTTACAGGTTTTCGTGATCTTTTTTTAGACAGCAGATTTTTTTAGCAGTCCAAGCTGAATTCAGTTAAAAATTTAGTGGCGTGGATGATAGCAGATTTTTAGCAACTAACAACCTAAAAAACGCACAGTTATATCCAGCCTCTTTCAGCAAAAGAGACACTTTCCCCATCTCCGATGACGAAATGGTCCAAAATACGAATATCCACCAATGCTAATGCGTCGGTGAGACGCCTTGTAATCCTTCTGTCAGCTTGGCTCGGCTCAGCGACGCCTGAAGGATGATTGTGCGCTAGAATCAAAGCCGCCGCGTTATGATGCAGAGCACGCTTGACGACTTCTCTCGGATACACCGACGCGGCATCCAACGTTCCTTCAAATAAAATTTCATCTTTTATCACTCGGTGCTGGTTATCGAGAAAAAGAATATAAAAAGCCTCTCTTTGCCGATCCCTTAAAATAGAAGACAGATATAACTTAGTTTGGTCGGGGCTGGTTAAGGCATCACCACGCTTTAGCGTCTCCGCCAAGTAACGTTGTGTCATTTCTAGTACCGCTTGCAACTGAACATACTTGGCTTGCCCTAATCCTTTGTGACGACAAAACTCTTCTTCTGATGCTGAAAATAGTTGTCTGAGCGAACCAAAGTCTTGAATAAGGAAGTCTGCAAGCTCAATCACGTTCATTCCGCGGGTGCCTGTGCGCAAGAAGATGGCCAGCAGTTCGGCATCGGTCAAAGCTTGCGGCCCTCGTTGCAGTAGCTTCTCTCTGGGCATGGACTCATTTGGCAAAGCTTTCAGTATCATCTGATGTCTCTTTATATGGAAAGTGTCCCTATTCCACAAAACAAAAAGCGAAAGTCGAGTATGACTTTCGCTTTCTTCGTACCATCAGTGCTTTCCATGCAACTTAACAGTTCATCAGAGTTTAAAGTTGCCAACCAAGCCGTGAATTTCCGTTCCAGACTGTGATAGCTGCGTGCTGATTGACTCGGCATGCTGCAACGTCTCATTAATGTTGTTCACGATCTGTTGAATAGCCACTAAGTTTTGGTTGATGTCTTCTGCAACCGCACTTTGCTCTTCGGCGGCAGACGCGGTTTGAATACCCATATCTCGAATTGTTCCGATAGAATGATGAACACCAGAAAGAGATTGCTGAATGAGCGCAGATTCTTCCGCCGTTTTGACACCTCGTTTTTGGCTCACCGACATCGTACTGACCGCTCTTGATACACCATTTTGTAGCTGCTTGAGCATGTCGCCAATTTCATGAGTACTATTTTGCGTACGACTGGCTAACGAGCGCACTTCATCCGCAACGACGGCAAACCCTCGACCTTGCTCACCGGCTCTAGCCGCTTCAATCGCCGCATTTAGGGCCAACAAATTCGTTTGCTCGGCTATCTCGCCAATAACATCCAGCACTTTGGTTATTTTTTCGGTCTGTAAACTCAACTCAGAAATTGCATCTGACGTGCTGTCTATCTCCGTCACGAGTTCGGTAATGCCTTCTATTGCTTGCTCGACCTCATGCTGAGCGGCGGTGACTTGACTGTTGGCATCGTCAATTGCCTGCGCGGTCGCATTAGTATTGCTGGCTACTTCTTTGGCAGTCATGCTCATTTGCGTCACTGCCGTCACGGCTTTGTCCGTCTCTAAACAGTGATCCTGCATTTGACCGCTCGCTTGGCTGGTCTGAGTGTTCAGGCTTTGGGAAACGGTCTGTACTGTCGTCGCAGAGCGATGAATGTCCTGCATCAGTGGGTGCAGCTTATCCATAAACTCATTAAACGCGGCCGCCACTTCACCGACTTCATCCTGACTTTCGACTTTTAAACGAGCCGTTAAGTCACCGCCGCCTGCGGCAACATCTTTTAATGAAGCCGCGACATGTTGTAATGGCTGAATACCTTTAGACACCACGATACTGGTGAGAACACTGGTAATGATCAATCCAATAGCGGAAATCAACACGGCAGATAATGTATGCTCTTTTAGCTCTTGAGTCTTTAACTCTCTGTGCATCGCAACTTGCTGGTCGATGTCATCAATATAAACGCCAGTACCTAAAACCCAGTCCCATTTCGATAGATATTCTGCATAGCCCAACTTAGGAGCTTGTGCGTCAATGGTCGGTTTGTGCCACGAGAAATAGAGGAACCCATCCCCTTTTTGAGAAGCGTCAATCAAGCCCGCAATAACTGCGACCCCATTTTCATCTTTTAAGTCGTAAAGGTTTTTACCCTCTAATGCAGGTTTGATAGCGTGCAACGTATTCACACCTTGAGAGTCGTAGGCAAAAAAGTAACCATCGCTTTCAAAGCGCATGGCTTTCAGAATTTCTTTTGCTGCCTCTTTATTACTTCCATTTACATCCGCGTCGTATAACGGTTTTATCGCCGTCACGCCCATCATCATGTAGGCTTGTAACTCTTTCTTTTTCGTTTCGATGAGCTCTTGCCTGTCTCTTGCCAGCTCCGCTTCCAAACTTTTACTGCTGTTGATGTAATACACCACTGAGATCAACGTAGTGATCAACAACAGCGGAATTAGGGTTATCAGCAGCAATTTGTTTCGACTTTTCAACACCATGGTTTCCACTACCTCTTTTTCTTTTCAGACTTGCAAACTCCGCGCAACTTGTCTGTGAGGTAGGCGAGAATTTTCCCTTCCTCGGTCAGATTAATACTCTGGAGTTTGATGTGAATTATCTTCTCGTTATATATGCTCGGGCGGTCAGACTTTGAATTGTGTTAAAATCCGGTCATCAAATTGGAGATCTCACATGCAAACACTAGCAGGAAAGAAAATTCTACTCGGCATCAGTGGCGGTATTGCCGCGTATAAATGTGCGGAGCTAACCCGTCGCCTCATAGAGAGAGGAGCGCAAGTTCAAGTTGTAATGACGAAAGCCGCAAAAGAGTTCATTACCCCTTTAACCATGCAAGCCGTTTCGGGCCGTCCTGTCTCGGACAGTTTACTAGACCCAGCAGCGGAAGCCTCTATGGGCCATATTGAATTGGCCAAATGGGCAGATTTAGTGCTATTAGCGCCAGCGACCGCGGACTTAATCGCGCGCATGTCCGCAGGCATGGGGAACGATTTACTTACCACGCTCGTGCTCGCGACGGATTCCCCTGTTGCTGTTTCTCCTGCGATGAATCAACAGATGTATCGCAATATCGCAACCCAAGAGAACATCGCTACGTTAGCGCGTCGTGGTATGCACATCTGGGGCCCTGCGGCAGGAGAGCAAGCCTGTGGTGATGTAGGACCAGGTCGAATGCTGGAACCAATGCAGCTAGTACATCTATGTGAACAGTTCTTTCAACCAAAATTGCTAGAAGGTAGGTCGATACTCATTACCGCCGGACCAACTCGCGAAGCGATTGATCCAGTGCGTTACATTACGAACCATAGCTCCGGGAAAATGGGCTATGCATTGGCGAGCGCCGCAGCGCAGATGGGAGCAAAAGTCACCCTCGTGAGCGGTCCTGTCAGTTTAAATACGCCCGTAGGTGTTGAGCGCATAAATGTTTCCAGTGCACAAGAGATGCACGAAGCCGTTATGACACATGCAAACCAGCATGATTCCTTTATTAGCTGCGCTGCCGTTGCCGACTACCGCCCACAAACGATCGCGTCTCAAAAGTTGAAAAAGACAGAAGACAACGACGAAATGGTCATTAATATGGTTAAAAATCCTGATATTGTTGCATCTGTGGCAGCAATGACGGAGAAGCGTCCGTTTACCGTCGGTTTTGCGGCTGAAACCAATGATGTAGAGACCTACGCTCGAGGCAAGTTAACAAAGAAAAACCTCGATATGATCTGTGCAAACGACGTTTCGGTTGCAGGGCAAGGATTTAATAGCAACGACAACGCAATTACCCTTTACTGGCCTGAAGGTGAACTTGCGCTCGCTTTAGAATCAAAAGAAGCATTGAGCTTTAAAATTCTCGAAAAAATGCATCAATTGATGTAACTAACGTTTGAAAACCCTGCCAATTTTTTACAAAAGCTGGCATAAATTTGGTACAAAAATGACAACTAAGGGTGTTAAATCTCCCATTCCACCTTTAGTGGTCTAGTTTGAGGCGAAATAGCGTCTTATAATCCCCTCCGCTCAACTTTGTATTTTGAAAGGAAGTAACTAATGGCCGGCAGTAAAAAATCCAACCGTCGTGAAGAGATCTTACAAGCATTGGCAGAAATGCTTGAATCAACAGATGGCGCTTCACGCATTACTACGGCAAAACTGGCCAAGCAAGTCGGCGTTTCAGAAGCCGCGCTGTATCGTCATTTCCCAAGTAAAGCGCGCATGTTCGAAGGGTTGATTGAGTTCATTGAAGAAGCCTTGATGACACGTATCAACCGTATTCTAGACGACGAAAAAGATACATTAGAGCGTATTCGTATGGTGATGCACCTTATTTTGGCGTTCTCTGAACGTAACCCAGGTCTGACACGCATTTTGTCGGGTCATGCTCTAATGTTTGAAAATGAACGTCTACGTGAACGCATCAATCAACTCTTTGAGCGTATAGAAACACAATTGCGCCAAATCCTGCGTGAACGTAAGATTCGTGAAGGGAAGTCTTTCCCTGTCGAAGAGCGCATCCTAGCCGCGCAAATTCTGGGACAAGTTGAGGGGAGCCTAAACCGCTTTGTGCGTAGCGACTTTAAATACCAGCCGACTGCAAACTTTGACGAGTACTGGGCGCTTTTGAGTGCACAAATAAAGTAAAAGACTATGAGTAAAGACAAATACACGCAGCCCGAGTTTTCTCTTTCACTTCTTCACCCTCGTAACTGGGGCGTATGGCTTGGTTTTGGTCTGTTGGCCATCCTCGTCAATATTCTTCCTTATCGGCTGCTGCTTTCATTAGGTCGTTCACTCGGTAAACTTGGCATGCGCTACGGTAAAAAGCGTGTCCACGTTGCTCAGCGTAACTTAGAATTGGCCTTTCCAGACAAAACACCTGAAGAGATTCAACATATTGTTGAAGAGAACTTCAAAAATACCGGTATGGCACTGATAGAAACCGGAATCACTTGGTTCTGGCCGACTTGGCGCTTTAAAAACCTGATCGTCGAGAAAGATCTCGGCGCACTGCGTGAAAAAGCCAAAGAAGGTAAAGGCGTCCTACTTTGTTGTGTCCACGCTCTTAATCTAGAGATCACTGCGCGTGCTTTCGCCGTGTTAGGCGTGGCCGGGTACGGCGCGTTTCGTCCGCATAATAATCCTGCTTATAACTTTATCCAGTATTGGGGACGGACACATAACGGCAATAAACTGATTGATCGTAAAGATGTAAAAAAGATGATTCGTGTATTACGCAGTGGTGAGCGTCTGTTCTATTTACCGGATCACGATTACGGTCGCAAAAAATCAGTATTTGTGCCCTTCTTTGCCGTAGACGATGCGTGTACAACAACAGGCACGAGCATTCTGGCGTATACCTCAAAATGTGCGATCATCCCAGGCTCAGGGTTTCGCAATGACGAAGGAAAATACGACATCATCGCCGATAAGTGCATTGAAGCCGACTATCCACAAAAAGACGAAGTCGCCGCTGCCGCTTATATGAACAAGTATGTGGAAGAAGTCATTCTACGCGCTCCAGAGCAATGGATGTGGCTCCATAAACGCTATAAAACCATGCAAGATGAGCATGTCGAGAAAGGCATTCGCTATAAGTAAGTGGTCAAGGCGATGAATCCAAAAACAAAAAAGGGCAGATGAATATCCATCTGCCCTTTTTACTTTTTCAGAAAAAGTAACCAATTAAATGCCGTATTCTGCGCGGTATGCTTTGACTGCTTCTAGATGCTCTTTGTCTGTGCCTTTCTCTTCAAGGAAAGTCACAAGGTCAGTCAAGCTAACGATCGAGATGATTGCACAACCAAAGTCACGCTCCACTTCTTGAATCGCAGACAACTCACCTTTGCCTTTTTCTTGGCGGTCAATCGCAACCAACACACCAGCAAGGTCTGCGCCATTTGCTTGAATGATTTCCATCGATTCACGAATCGCAGTACCTGCTGTGATTACGTCATCTACTAGCATGATACGACCTTCAAGCGCAGAGCCTACAAGGTTACCGCCTTCGCCGTGATCTTTCGCTTCTTTACGGTTGAAGCAGTAAGGCGTGTCGACGTCATGATGATCCGCCAGCGCGACTGCTGTTGTCGTCGCGATTGGAATCCCTTTGTACGCAGGGCCAAACAGCACATCAAACTCAATGCCTGAATCAGCGAGCGCGGCTGCGTAAAAACGACCAAGACGCGCTAGGTCACGACCAGTATTGAAAAGACCAGCGTTAAAGAAGTACGGGCTTTTACGGCCAGATTTCAAAGTAAACTCACCAAACTTAAGAACTTCTTTCTCAAGTGCAAACTCAATAAATTCACGCTGGTATGCTTTCATTATTTTCTCTCTATGTCCTTGGTTTCTTGTGTCTCTTCTCGACAATCATTCATTTCTCTATTGTCGAGATAAAAAAATAGCCCCCATAATGGGAGCTATCTAAATCAATTGGCTAACGCCGCCTTCTGCGCTGCGACAATTTCTGTAATGCCGACTTTCGCCGACTCGAGCAATGCCATCAGCTGTTCGTGACTGAACGGTTCACCTTCTGCGGTGCCCTGAATTTCAATCATCTTGCCTTCTTCGGTCATTACTACGTTCATGTCTGTGTCTGCCGCTGAATCTTCAACGTATTCAAGATCACACAATACTTCGTCGCCTAGTAAGCCGACAGAAACTGCCGCTACGTGGCCTTTCATTGGATTCGCTTTTAGCTTGCCGCTATCCACTAGGTGTTGGAATGCATCGGCCATTGCAACACTTGCGCCGCTGATAGATGCAGTGCGAGTGCCGCCGTCTGCTTGGATAACGTCACAGTCAACGGTGATCATGAACTCACCCATGGCTTTTAGATCGACCACAGCGCGTAGGCTTCGCGCGATAAGACGCTGAATTTCCATCGTACGGCCGCCTTGTTTGCCACTTGCCGCTTCACGACGAGTACGAGAATGTGTTGCTCGAGGTAGCATGCCGTATTCAGCTGTAACCCAGCCTTTACCTTGACCTTTTAGCCAACGTGGCACAGATTCTTCGACGGTCGCATTACACAACACTTTGGTGTTACCGAACTCAACTAGCACTGACCCTTCAGCGTAAGCTGTGTAGTTACGAGTAATTTTGATAGGGCGAACTTGATCCGCCTTGCGATCGTTTGGACGCATGGGCATCTACCTTAAATATGAGGAGAAGACGATTTGGTTGGGCGAAGATTATAACGGAATCGATTCCGGATTCATAGGTTACGCCGCTGGCACAACATAAACAATCCATACATCCCGCGCACCTATCGACGCAGCATGATACACTCTTGAAGTAATTTTCAAAAAATGAAGACAGGAAAATTCGATGATTTACAGTATGACAGCGTATGCACGCAAAGAAGTAAAAGGCGATTGGGGCTCTGCGGTATGGGAAATCCGCAGCGTGAACCAGCGTTATTTAGAAACATACTTCCGCATGCCAGAACAATTTCGCGGGTTAGAGCCCGTTTTACGTGAGCGCTTTCGTAAGCGCTTAGCGCGAGGCAAAGTAGAATGTAATCTGCGTTTTGAAGCAAACCCTGCCGCAAAAGGTGAGCTTAGCATCAATGAAGCGCTTGCTAGCCAGGTAATTAAAGCCGCTGAACAAGTCATGCACATGACTGGTGAACTGAGCCGAATCAATCCATTTCAAGTCATGCAATGGCCGGGGGTAATGGAAACGCCAGAGCAAGACATGGATGCGGTAAATAAAGTGCTACTAGAAGCGTTTGATGGCGCAATGGATGAATTTATTGAAGCGCGCGCTCGTGAAGGCGAGAACATGAAGGCGCTGATTGAGCAACGCCTAGAAGCGATCACATCAGAAGTTGTGAAAGTGCGCGCACGCATGCCAGAAATACTAGAGTGGCAACGTGAACGACTATTCTCGAAGTTCGAAGACGCTAAAGTGGAACTGGATCCATCTCGTATCGAGCAAGAGCTTATCCTTCTGGCACAGAAATCAGACGTAGCAGAAGAGCTAGACCGTCTTGATTCTCACGTAAAAGAAACCACGAACATTCTGAAAAAAGGTGGCGCAGTGGGTCGTCGTCTAGATTTCATGATGCAAGAGTTCAACCGCGAATCGAACACGCTAGCGTCGAAATCCATCAGCACCGACATCACCGCATCGGGCGTTGAACTGAAAGTTCTGATTGAACAGATGCGTGAGCAGATCCAAAACATTGAATGATCTAAAAGTCATCGAGTATTGAAACAAAAAAGCCCCGCTAGTGCGGGGCTTTCTTTTACTCATCTTTTTCCAAGGTTCTGTTATCAACGTAGGGCCAATAATGGTGTCCAATTCTGATCAGCAAAGTAGCCGCAGCCAAAATAAACGCAGCCAGAGATAACCACACAACCAAAACTGCATCCAGCTCTTTCATTCCGAGTGTGATGTAGCGGGCGATGGCCATCATCGCGATGTAGATAGGATAGCGTACCGGAATTTTACCGTTCATCACGAACTGCTGCACCATAGCGAGCACTTCCAGATAGATAAACATCAACAGAATATCCGTGAGTAAGACACGCTTCTCTACAAATACGTGCACAAACTCTTGCATCATGGCGTACAACGTCGCCAAGGTAATAGAGACTAATAACACCGCCTCCAAAATATGGAAGATTTTCAGGAAAGGTCGACTAAAGGATTTCGGTAAATTCGACGGCATGGTCCATTATCCAAACAAAGAAAATAGGCCTTGAGTTTAGCATGCAACGATCTTCAATCAATCAGAATAAACATCAGTGCAAATCGACTCCAAGTCCTGGCATTTGCTTATAAAAACGCTCCGCTTATTTGGCGGAGCGCTTTTGTGTTATAGGACCTGTGGCATCACTTACGCCACTTGCTGCTTTTTTTCAGCTACGCGCTTTTTCTTCCGATATTTAGGGTGAGTGATCGGAATCGCAGATAGGAGTTTTTTGGTGTATTCGTTTTGCGGGTTTGCATAAATTTCTTTAGCACTGCCTGCTTCTACCACTTTACCAAAATACATCACGGCAACTTTGTCAGAAACATGTTTCACCACCGAGAGATCGTGAGAGATAAATATGATCGCCAAGTTCATTTCTTGTTGCAGTTGTAGCAATAGGTTCAAGATTTGCGCCTGTACCGACACATCTAACGCAGATACCGATTCATCACAAATCAGCAGTTTAGGCTTCAATGCAATCGCGCGAGCGATACCGATACGCTGCCGTTGCCCGCCTGAAAATTCATGTGGATAACGGTTTACTGCCGTTTCTGGTAATCCCACTTTGATTAAAAGCTCTTTTACCCATTGTTTACGCTCTGTTGGCGTGCCAATTTTATGAATAACAAACGGTTCTTCCAGAATCATACCGATGGTATGACGCTGATTGAGTGACTCCATTGGGTCTTGAAAGACGATTTGCATGTCTTTACGCAGCGATCGCATCTCTTTCACAGACAATTTAGTGATGTCTTTACCTTCAAAGAAAATCTTACCTTCTGTTGGCTCGTATAACTTTAAGATCGTGCGACCAAGGGTGCTTTTACCACAACCTGACTCACCAACTAGCCCCAGTGTTTCACCTTCAGAAACAGACAGTGAAACCCCGTCTACCGCTTTGATGGTGTAGCCTTTCTTGAACAGCCCTTTACCAGAAACAAAGTGCTGCTTAAGATTTTCAATTCTTAATACTTCTTTTGCCATAACATCCTCTTTTATGACTGGTTCACTTTGCCCAGTTAACTGGCAAACATACTGGCATCAATAGGCTTGATATCGATCATCTGCTTCGGCTCATTATCTAAGCTCGGCATCAATCCCATTAAACGCTCTGTGTATGGGTGCTGCGGGTTATCAAACAACTCAAAAATTTCTGCTTTTTCGACAATACGTCCGCCATACATCACGGCAACATCATCACACACTTCTGCCACAACCCCGAGATCGTGAGTGATGAAGATCATCGCCATGCCCGTTTCTTCCTGAAGCTCGTTCATCAGTTCAAGGATAGACGCCTGAACCGTAACATCCAACGCTGTAGTCGGTTCATCACAAATCAGAATATCCGGCTTACAGGCCAATGCCATCGCGATCATGACACGCTGGCGCATACCACCAGATAGGTTATGGGGATACTCATTCAATCGCTTCTCTGGCATTGGAATTTTTACTTTTGCCAGCATTTCAATCGAGTACGCCTCCCGCTCCTTTTTGTCGAGCTCAGGTCGATGGAGCTCAAGCACTTCACATATTTGACGACCAATGGTGTGCACTGGGTTGAGCGCCGTCATCGGGTCTTGGAAGATGATCGAAATGCGATCGCCACGCATGGCGTACATCTCTTCCGCAGGCAAATCAACTAGGTTGGTGCCGCGATAATTCACTTCACCTTTAATGATGTTGCCATATGGCTTAGGTAATAGCCCCATGATCGACATTGAGGTTACGCTCTTACCACTACCTGACTCTCCCACCAGGCCGAGTGTACGTCCAGCTCGCACATCAAAGTTCACACCATGCAGAACCTTCACTGGCCCATCATCGGTGGTAAATTCAACTTCGAGATCTTTAACACTTAGGATTACATCGTTTTCCATAACCAATCCTTACAGCTTATAAGTGTCATCTACGACAACGACAGGTTCAAAAGCTTTGTCTGACTTCATCGCTTGTTTCGTTTCTTTTTTGATATCACTATCAATCCAGTAAGTGCCATCGCCTATGATTGCACCACTGAACAGCGCCTCTGTCATGCGATTCATTGGCTTATCTGGAAACTTTAACCAGCGCCAGTGACCATAGCGGACATAAGGAACCATGTAGCCTGGGACGATAACGTGAGCATCAATGATGTCACGCTGAATCTCATGACCTAGCTGGATCTTTTTATCCATATCCATGCCAAAACGATACTCGATGATCTTTTCATCCAGTTCAGGCGTGCTGTAGTTTGTGAAAGAGTTAGTTTGCGGCTTGTTCGCATTGACTGAATGGAAGTACTCCCAATACGTTGGGATCTCAGACGTACCCATATCTAAGAAAGCCAAATCGTGCTTTTTCTCACGTACGTATTTGAACATAGATGAGCCATCAACTAACTTGAGCTCAATATCCAGCCCTGCTAGCTTGGCTTGCTCACGCAAAAATGCAATACGAGGAGTATGAACAGGTGTTCCGTAGGTCAGCTCGAAGCTTAAGCGCTCACCTTTATCATTAACACGAATACCATCAGAACCAATTTTGTTAAAACCTGCGGCTTCGAATGCCTCGGCCGCTTTTGCGGGATCAAACTTCGGTGCCTTAGCATCTGGTAGGGTGTATTTACCATGACCATAACCGGTCGGGTTCGGTTTACGGGAGTAGTCGCCACGCATGACATTCTCTATCATGCCATCAAAGTCAATCGCGTAAGTAATGCCCTTGCGAATGTTTAAATCATCCAGCAAAGGCATCGCGGTGTTCATCCATACACCACCAGCCCCAACTGGAAATTGGTTGTAACCCCAGAACTTTTGAATGTATCCCTTTTGGTAAGGTTCCGTATTCGATTTATCATGCCATAAGCTTGGTAAAACAAGACCAAATGCGTCCAGCTTCCCTTTCTCAAAGTGCTTCATCGCGATATCACTGTCGCGAATCACTGTGATGCGGATTTTGTCGACATTATAGCGATGTTGATAATACTTATTGCTGTAACCCCACCAGTCTTCACCGACATGTTTGAAGGTCACACTTTTACCTTTTTTAATGTCATCTAGGTAGTATGCACTGGTCGTTGGTTCACTTTTAAAATTGTAGTAGCGGACAAAGTTGTCATGTATACCGTCACCATTTTCATCTTTTGAAGGGTTAGCATAAAAATGTGCGGGACGTGGGCGCAGAGCCCCCATTCGTAACAGCAATTCTTCCGGATTAAACTCTTTCGCCGCCTTAACAGCAAACGTATGAGTGTCGTACTTGATAACATCCGCAATCGTTTTGTTGTAGTAATCGTTGTACCAAGGTTCCAAGATGTCTTTGGAACGATAAAACTTCAGCATGAACACGAAATCGTCGGCAGTCACAGGTTTGCCGTCCGACCATTTGGCTTCAGGGTTGAGTTTGAAATAGACCGTTTTGTTGTCACCTGCTAACGCCCACTCGTTAGCAAGCTCAGGGATGAACTCTAAAGTATCTGGGTGGCGGACCACCAAGCCTGGTGTTTCATCTAAGATAAAAGAACGTAGCCCTGCATTAGCGTCTGGACCAACACTACGTAACGTCTGCGGGAAACTTGACATAAAGGTGCGATAAGTCCCTCCACGTTTCGCTTCTGGCGAACCATATTGAGGCTCATCCCAGTTTGTTTGCCAGTTTAAGTCGGTCGGAAGCGTTGCTGACATTGCACCAAAACTCAGGGCGCTCAGCGTGGACGCTAAAAATAATTTCTTCATAAAACTTCCCTTTTTATGTTTTGCTCACAATGCTCGCTTAAACATAGCGTGTGAATTTTTTCGGGTCGAAAGCCGCTCGAATGGCTTCACCAATAAAGGTCACCATTACCAGAACCAGAACAATAGAAGTCACTACTGACGCAACAATCCATGGCGAATCTAAGTTTGACTTACCTTGTTGCAGTAGTTCACCCCAACTTGGTGTTGGTGGCATCAAGCCTAAGCCTAGGTAATCGAGAGCAGTCAATGCTGTGATGTTAGCTGCAATAGTGAAAGGTGCTAGGGTTACAATCATCACCATCGTATTTGGCAAGATGTGATTAAACAAGATACGTCCAGTCGATGCCCCTAAAGCACGTGCCGCCATTACGTATTCTCGTGCCGCTTCTTTATAGGTCATGGTCCGCATGTACCATGTCATCCCCATCCAAGTGAAAAGCACGTTAATAGCGACAAAGAGAGCAAACGTCGGTTGAACGATTGAAACAAGAATCATTATGACGTACAAAAACGGTACCATTGACCAGATTTCGATAAGTCGCTGTACAAACAAGTCAAATTTACCGCCCCAAAAACCCATAGCACAACCGACTGCAGTACCGATCGCGTAGGAAATGGCCATCGTAAGCAACGCAAATCCCATCGCAGTTCTGAATCCGTAGACGAGTCGCGCCAAAATATCGCGACCTATCACATCTGTACCTAAATAATGCTTATTTTCGGCACTAGGTGCTGTTGGCGGGAAATCACCACTAAAATCTTGTTCATATGGGTTCCACGGCACAAGCGGCAAAATAACAAAGTTGTCGCCCCCTTCAGCCTCAAACGCTTTTTGCAGTACACGATAATCGGCTTCACTGGATGACTCTTGGCCGAATTCGCTACCTAAACGTACGTCACTGACAACAGGAAAATAGTAGCTACCATCGTACTTGACGACTAGCGCTTTACTGTTGATCAAAAGTTCGGCGAATAGAGAAAGGAGCAACATGATAGAAAGAGCAACAAACGACCAATAGCCTCGTTTGATCTCTTTAAAGTGACGAATTTTCTTTTGAGTTAATGGACTAACTTTAATCATGTTACGCTCCAAACTTCACACGAGGGTCGACTAAAGCAACACAAATATCTGAAATGATGTTACCAATGAGCAGTAACAACGCATTAATGGCAACAATACCCATAACAACAGGGTAATCACGCTCCATGATTGATTCGTAACCCAATAAGCCAATGCCATCAATATTGAAGATAACTTCAATCAGGAAGGCACCGGTCATGAAGAACAACAAAGAGTTACCAAAGTGACTCGCGATTGGAATTAAGCTGTTACGCAACGCGTGCTTACGAACTGCTTTTTTGAAAGGTAATCCTTTCGCAATTGCGGTGCGGATGTAATCTGAGGAAAGGTTTTCCATCAGGTTATTTTTCATTGTCATCGTCAGCGTGGCAAAATCACCAATGAGGTAACAGATCAAAGGCAACACCGCATGCCACATAATGTCTTTAGCGCGTTCAAAGAAGGTTTCGTAATCGTCGAAGTCATCGCCGACAAAACCTCCCATCGGAAACCATTCCAAGTGATAACTAAATAACGTGATCAGCAATACACCCACCACATAACCTGGTAGCGCGTAGCCTACGAAAATGAGTACTGAAGAAGCGGAATCAAACACAGAACCGTGCTTGAGTGCCTTATAGTAACCAAGAGGAATCGAGATAAAATAACTAATAAAGAAGGTCATGCCGCCATAAAACAACGACACTGGCAAACGCTCTGCGATCATGTCCGAGACAGGCTCGTAGTAACGCGTCGACTCGCCAAGATCTAGCATTACCAAACGACTTAACCACTCGACGTACGCTTCCGTTACAGGTTTATCCAGGCCATAAAACGCATTCAGCTCCGCGATTTGATCGTCAGAAAGGGCCGTATTACCACCCGCAGACGTCATTGATGCGGCGCCATCTCCCTGAGACTGCATTTGTGACAACATGCGTTCAACAGGTCCGCCAGGCACGAAACGAGTGATAGCAAAGATGAGAATAGTTATCCCTAGAAACGTTGGGATAACCAACGCCAAACGGCGTAAAAAGTACGACAGCATATACAACTTGCTCCTTGTCTACTGTCCAGTTCAAACGGAGTGAAAGAGGATATTTTCCGCCCAAAATGGTGCATATTTATCTCGTAGTAACTAAAACTGTTGAAGCACACTCCCTGCGCCTCAAGAGCTAGACTTTTCTACTACTGCAATAATTTCAGCGTCATATTTATCTTGAATCCACATCAGCTTCAAGTGTTTGAAACCAAAACATGACAAACTTCCTTCGATGTCGAAAAACAGAAATGTTTTTGTAAAAAATTATAAAAAACCACAAAAATAATTCATACAGAATATCAATCTAGGCTGTTTAGAGCCAAAACCCTACATAAAAATGCACCCTACACACATAAATAGACACATAATCCAAGGTTATATTTGACCTAAAAATACGAGTGAGCCCTTTAACAGCAATGGGTATCATATTTTGATACCACCTAATAAGTTCGAGCTAACAAAGTATGGATTCGATATAAAACTCATCTCAGAACAATTCACTGGAAAAATATCTTTTTCCAGATTCAATTACCCACTAAAAAACCATAGGCAAGATAAGTCATTAAAGTTTATAAGAAACACAAAATACGGTGTTTTATTGAAATTTAATCTCGATGCATAAACCTTATTCGGTTTTTTATTCCGCCTTTTAAACAAAGCCTGGTTATTTACATCTTTTTTACATTTAAGCATCCCCGTTTACCACTGGTTTGACTTCCTTTTTTCATCTCGGTTATACATTGGCCGAACGTTAACGAAATATTAACGTCACATTTGGCCGCTATGCGGCCAGACATAGGAAATAATAATAATCGGAGCAACAAGGATGTATAAAAACACAACCGCTTTATCTGTTGCGATAAGCCTTGCTTTGGGGACAGCAGCAGTTGCAGCCCCAGCAACAGCACTGGCAGAAGAGCAGCAAGTTGAAAAACTTCAAAAGATGAAAGTTACTGGTTCGCGTATCTCCACGACGGATATGGAAGGTCCATCACCAGTTACTGTTATTAATAGTAAAGACATTGAGTCTAAAGGCTTTAACAGCGCGCAAGACGTATTGAACAGTTTGACCCAAAACACAGGTGGTGTAATGGCTCAAACAGACTCTTTCTCGTTTACACCAGCAGCGCAGTCAGTCAACTTACGTGGCCTTGGCGCGTCACGCACATTGATTCTTATTGATGGCCGTCGTCTTCCTCAATACCCGCTAGCACAAGATGGTACATCTAACTTCCAAGATATCGGCCAAATCCCTGTCGCCGCTATTGAGCGTGTTGAAGTAATGACCGACTCAGGTTCTGCTATCTACGGCTCCGACGCAATCGGTGGTGTCGTAAACTTCATTTTAAAGAAAGACTTTGATGGCGTTTCTGTAAAAGTACGCGCGGGTGACGCGACGGATGGTGGTTACCAAAATGGTCGTTTAGACGTTGTAGCTGGCAAAAACTTTGACGACAAACGTATTCTCTTCGTTGGCCAATTTGCGGGCAACGAAATGCTAAAGCAATCTGACCGAGATGATTGGGCTGGCGATGACGGTTCTAGCCGTTCTCAGCTAAGTGGCTACTCTAGCTACGGTGCAAACTTTGAAGGCGCCAACGGAACACTTCTAACACCAGCTGATGCTGGTTCTTCATGTAAAGAAGTCGTTGGTGATGCCGCGATTGAACGAGCGGATGGAAAGTGTGGTGTTAACCGCTCTGCATACCGAACATTAAAACCAGAAAACAAACAAGTAGACCTACTTTTACGTGGTGAAATGGACATTAACGACAATGTCACTGCCATGGCAGAAGCCCGTTTTGGCTACAAGTCTACAGAATCTGAATTCGAACCTAACCCTTACAGCGTTGAAGTTGATGCCACTCACTTCCGCGGCGAAGGCGAATACACTCGCCGTATGGTCGAATTTGGACCACGCGAAAGTAACACTGAAGCCGATTCTTTTGGCTTAACCTTAGGCTTGAACGGCCTGCTTGCTGATACGTATGATTGGGACCTATCCGCTGGTTACTCTGAGCAAAGCGTTGAAACAAGCAACCCAGCAATCTTCCTAACTCTCGACCAAGCTGTACAAAATGGTGATGTCGATCTTCTAGGGCCTATCTCTCAAGACGTTGTAGACAAATACAGCGGCACTTCAAGCAAAGAAGCCTACTCAAAGCTTTACTCTGTTAACGGCTCACTGGCTGGTGATTTGGTTGAACTTCCTGCAGGTATGTCTGGCTTTGCTGTTTATGGTGAATGGAACCGTACTGACTACAATGAGACGATTGATGCTACAACAGCAGCTGGTGGTTTCTCTGGCCTAGGTGGAACATCAGGCGGCGGTGACCGTGATCAGATTGGTCTTGGTGTTGAAGCTCTTATTCCTATCATTGAAGATTTAGAAATGACTGTCGCTGGTCGTTACGACCACTACTTCGACGACTCGGCAACTGGTGGCGCATTCACTCCTAAAGTAGCCCTAGCATACCGTCCTACTGACACCCTATTGCTACGTGGTAGCTACGGTCTAGGCTTCCGAGCTCCAGACTTGAAGCGACTATTTGGTGATCAAACTCGAGGCTTTGGTTCTGGTTTTGACCCTGTGCTTTGTGCCAACGCTGGTGGTAGCGGCCCACAAGATAAAGACAAGTACCCAGAGTGTGATACTCAGTACTTCGATACGCTTAATGGACCTAACTCAGAGCTGAAAGAAGAAACAAGTACAAACATTAACTTGGGTCTAGCGTGGGAGCCTGTGGATGATCTTGGTGTAACCGTTGACTGGTACCACATCAAGATGGAAGACGTCGTAACAGCACCAACTTACCAAGACGTAATTAACGATCCAGGTAAATACCCAGGTACTGAAGTCGTTCGTAACCCAGATGGCACCATCAAGTCGGTATCCTATGGTCCAGTGAACCAGTCGTATGAAGAGCGTTCTGGTATTGACCTAGCGATCAAATACGCATACGACACTAATGAGTTCGGCTCATTTAACACGCGTGTTGCTGTAACGAAGATCTTGATTGCTGAATATCAAGAAAACGACAGCGAGCCTGTAACGGATGAAAGAGATTTCATGCCTGAATACACCGCAACGTTAAATCTTGGCTGGGCATATGAAGATGTCGCTATCAACCTATTTGGTAAATACCGCGACCGTATGTGTTCAAGCTACGCAAACCGTTACTACTTTGATGACTGTGATTCTGCTAAAAAAGCGGGTTACAAAGCAGAAATCGCTAGTATGACAACGTGGAACCTAACGGCTTCTTACCAATTCAACGAGAGTGGTCGTGTAACTCTTGGTGCTATCAACATGTTTGACAAAGTACCGCCTGCAGATCCTCTAAGCGATACCTCTCCATTCTATGCAACTGGGTATGACGATCCAATCGGACGTCAACTATACGTCGAGGCATCATACGACTTCTAAAAAATATTTGGCGCGGGTTTTCCGCGCCCTTTTCGACTGACTAAAACACTGACAAGGATGCAACCATGAAATTCAAGGAATTTGGTCTCAGTGCCATAGCTGCAGCATTGCTTACTATCAGTAGTAGCTCTATAGCGGCCAACTCTGGTGCTGTCGTTTCCACACAAGCAAAAGCAAATCAATCTTCAGAAGCTTCGCAACAAAAAATCGACAATTATGCCGAAAGTACTGAAGGCATGTTGGCAGAATACAAAGGCTTACTACGTCAAATCGACAGCATGAAAGTCTACAACGAGCAAATTAACCGTATGGTTCAATCACAGCAAGGTGAATTGGACTCATTAAATAACCAAATTGCTCAGATCGATCAAACGGCAACAGAAGTAGTGCCACTAACACTTAAAATGATCGATGCACTCGATGAGTTTGTGACTCTCGATCTGCCTTTCCAGAAAAAAGAACGTAATAAACGTGTCCAAGAACTGCGTCGTCTCATGGATCGCGCCGACGTAACGACTTCTGAGAAATTCCGTAAAGTGATGGAAGCCTACCAAATTGAAGAAGGCTTCTCTCGCTCAATTGAATCTTACAAAGCTAGCCTAGATAGAAATGGGGAAACCGTGACTTACGATTTCCTACGTATTGGTCGCACGGCGCTTTTATTCCAATCTCCAGACGGTGGTGAGACAGGTATGTGGAACCAACAAACACGTCAATGGGAAACATTACCGGAAAGCTACCGCATAGCGGTACAGCAAGGCCTTCGTATCGCGAAGAAGCAAGCGCCACCAGCGCTAATCAAATTGCCTGTATATGCTGGGGAGGAATAAGAGATGAAAGGATTCAAAACTCTAGCCGCTGGTCTACTAGCGAGCTTATTTATGGCTTCAGGCGTACAAGCAGAAACGCCTAAAAACCTATCTGAACTACTTAAAAACGTAAAATCAGAAAGCATCGTTGAGTCAAAAGAGAACAAAGCCCGTGAAGCTGAGTTCAAGAACAATCGCGATAAGCAAGCGGCATTATTGCAACAAGCTCGCGAAGAGTTAGCTGCGCAGCAAGCACTGGGCGATCAACTTAAAGCAACATTTGATGAAAACGATAAGCAGCTAACTGAACTAACAGAAACCCTACGTGTTCGCTCTGGTACTTTGGGCGAAATGTTTGGTGTGGTCCGCCAGTATGCGGGCGAGTTTAAGGGCTTATTTGCAGCCTCTCAAAACGCTGTTCAGTTCCCAGAGCGTGACGCTCTACTAACGAAACTGGCTGAAAGTAAAGAACTGCCATCAACACAAGAGCTAGAAGCTTTCTGGCATACCATTCTTCAACAAGTGGTTGCCTCAGGCGAGACTGCAACAACCCAAGCAACGGTTGTTTATGGCGAAGGTAAAGAAGCGGTTCGCGATGTTACTCTTGTCGGTGAATTTAACGCGATTGCCGATGGTAAGTACGTTACTTATGTACCTCAAACAGGTAAGTTCGAAGAACTCTCTCGACAGCCTCGCACCAATATTACACGTCATGTTGCGGGCTTTGAGTCAGCGTCAAACAGCTATGAGCCACTGTTTATTGACCCATCCCGTGGTGTAATTCTGTCTCTACTTGTACAAAGCCCTACCGTTCAAGAACGTATTGATCAAGGTGGCATTGTAGGTTACGTCATCCTTGGTATGGGTGCAGTTGGCGCTATCATTGCTCTAGTTTGCTTCCTACGCCTTCAAGTGATTGGCGGTAAAATGCGTAAGCAAGCGAAATCAGAAACCGTGATTCCTGGTAACCCTCTGGGTGAAGTTATCCAAGCTTACCAAGAACACAAAGGTGACAACCTTGAAGATCTTGAAGCGAAACTGGACGAAATCATCCTACGTAACGCACCGAGCATTGAACGCTTTATCAGCTCAATCAAACTGTTCGCTTCTGTAGCACCACTTCTAGGTCTACTGGGTACGGTAATGGGTATGATCGGTACGTTCCAAGCAATCACACTATTTGGTACAGGTGATCCTAAGCTAATGGCTGGCGGTATCTCTGAAGCACTTGTTACTACGATGCTTGGTCTGGTTGTCGCAATTCCTCTACTGTTCCTGTACACCATCGTACACAGTAAAGGTCGTCGTTTGGTTCAAACTCTTGAAGAACAGAGTGCAGGCTTCATCGCTCGCTATCAGGAAAAACTACATAAAGCCGAAAGCTAAGGAGGCGTTATGTGGTGGTTAGTTGGAGAACTTGAATCAATTAGGCGCTTCTTGGGAATGGGTGGCGATGTACTCGTCGCCATCTTCATCCTCAGCTTTATGCTTTGGGCAGTATTGTTAGAACGTTGGTTCTATTTTGCTGCCGTCGCTCCAAAAGCCATGAAAAAAGCCGTTGGCTCATGGCAGGGGCGATCAGAGCACCAGAGCTGGAACGCTAAGATGATCCGACAAGAAATTGTTTCTCGTCAGGACATTGAGAATAAAAAGGGCCTGCCAATCGTGAAAGTGTTGATTGCGCTTTGTCCCTTACTGGGTTTGCTCGGCACCGTTGTTGGCATGATCCAAGTATTCGACATCTTAGCGGTAACAGGAACAGGAAGCCCTCGAGCAATGGCCTCGGGGATCTCAAAGGCAACAATCCCAACTTTAGCCGGGATGGTGGCTTCTCTATCAGGACTGTTCTTTAGTTCACGTCTTGATCATTTAGCCAAAGTCACAACGCAAAAGCTGGAAGATAAGCTAAAGCATATTGCCTGAGTAAATGGAATTAGAGGTATAGGTCATGAAAAGACGCTATAGCAGTGATAGCAGTGATGAAACCGCTATCGATATGACACCGATGCTCGACATCGTATTCATCATGTTGATCTTCTTTATCGTAACAACATCGTTCGTAAAAGAAGCTGGTCTGGAAGTAAACCGCCCGACAGCAAGCTCTGCGCAAACCGTGAAAAAAGGTAACATCATGGTCGCAGTTGGTGCGGCGGGTGATGTTTGGGTTGATAAACGCCGCATCGAAGTGGACGCGGTTCGCGCGAATATTGAACGTCTTCGTGCAGAAAGCCCTGATGGCGCAGTAGTTATCCAAGCCGACACTGAAGCAAATGCTGGCGTAGTCGTGAAGGTTATGGACCAGATCAAAATGGCAGGTGTAGAAAGCATCTCCATTGCCGCAACCAATAAGGATTAAGCTTATGCGGTATCTGGCCTCAATTGCACTGGCGCTCATTGTCTCCCTCGGGTTGTTCTGGGGGATGGACAAGCTAGTAAACAAAGAGCGCCACGAGTTAGTGTCGAATGATGACCTGCGTATGGTCGAGTTTATTCGCATTAAACCAGACGAAAAAATACAGGAGAAAAAACGCGAACTTCCAAAGCCACCACCGCCTAAGCGTCCGCCGCCGCCGCCAGAAATGAAAGTGACAGCGACAGTAAAACCGGTGATGGAGCAGACCCCAATGGATATGCCAAAGCTTGACCTACCCGTAAATGTTACAGGTGGTTCGGTGCTTGGACATTATAGCCAGGGTGGAGGTGCGCAACTCGCGGGTAGCGGAGGTCCAACACCTCTAGCGACATTCCAACCTCAAATGCCTAGGAAGGCTGCGAAAGCAGGAATAGAAAAAGGGGTCGTCTTATTAGAGTTTACTGTCAACGCACGTGGTGCCGTAGAGGACATCAAAGTTCTTAAAGAGCAACCACGACGCTTAGGCCTCGGTCGAGCGGCAAGAAAAACAGTCTCTAAATGGACATTTAAACCAAAATTGGTTGACGGGAAACCTGTTAGCTCGCGCCTATCGCAAGAAATAGAGTTCTCAACCAATTAAGGAGTCACGATGAAAAGTTTATGGAAAAGCAAAGTGGCTTCTTTAATTCTCTTCGTAGGAGTGGCAATTGCCGCTCCTACGATGGCAAAAGAAGCTCCTCAGTTATCAGATCGGACATTTCGAACCGTTAACAAAGTGCAAGAGTTGATCGCAACTGAAAAATATTCAGCAGCGAAAGAAAAACTAGCAAGCGCTTTAGAAAGCACAAGTTCGAAAAAATACGACCGAGCAGTTTTACTTCAGCAGACTGGCTTTTTGTATTCGCTACAAGACAATTATGTGCAAGCAGCAAAATACTTTGCCGAAGCATTACAGCTCGACGCACTTCCCGTTCCTGTTGCTCAACAAGTTCGCTACAGCTTGGCTCAGCTTTACCTAGCTGAAGAAAAGTATACGTTGTCTGTAAAAACGATGAAGGAATGGTTCAAGGTTGCAGAAACAACCAAAGAGAAGCCTCAAGCTCATGCTTATATCACGTTAGCGAGCGCTTATGTTCAGTTGGAAGATTACAGAAATGCAATCCCGCCAACCAAAAAAGCCATCGCGATGAGCAAGAGCCCAAGTGAGTCTTGGTACTTAATTCTCGTTGCATCTCACTACGAGTTAGGCCAGCTGAAAAGCGTTGCCAGTGTACTCAAAACTCTGACTTCAAAGTACCCTCAGAAAAAGCGTTACTGGATGCAACTTTCTGGTGTCTACATGGAGCTAGGTCAAGAGCGCAACTCTCTAGCCACCCTAGAAATGGTTTACAAAATGGGGAAACTAGAAGGAGAGAAGGAATATTTACGCTTTGTAAACTTCTTGGCTTATCAAGGTATTCCATATAAAGCAGCCAAAACTCTTGAAAAGGAAATGGCAGCTGGAAACATTGAAAAGACGAAGGAAAACTATGACCGCCTAGCCAGTTTCTGGCAGCAAGCTAAAGAGCTAGATAAATCAATTCTCGCTTATAAAAAGTCATATAACCTCGCTCCTTCTGCTAAAACGCAAATTCAGATTGCTCGCTTAATGATACAAGACAAGCAGTATTCTGAAGCAACTCGTTTTGTAGAAAGCGCGGCATCCAGTGCCTCTAAAGAGCAAAAGGCAGAACTTGAATACATTCGCGGGATGGCCTATTTCGAGCTTAAGCAACCACAAAAGGCCTTGCAGGCAATGAAAGGCGCTGCTCAATCGCCAAAATTCAGGTCAACTGTTAGCCCTTGGATAAATTTCCTAGAGTCTCAAGGATAATTCGAAGATTAAGTGTGAGTCAGTCGCACGCCTGGGGAAGTGAAAGCTTCCCCTTTTTTCCGTTTTATCTTTATTAACCCCTATTTTTAACCAGAGTCACTCACGCAAGCCAAATCGGGACTCTAAACCTAAAATCAGCACACTAAACGGTTGTAGAAATGGTTTTAATAACAGAGTGCGCGGATGGTAAGTCCTGTACCACGCTCCTTCTTCGCTGTTTAGGAACACTCTGCCGTAAGTAACTATTTCATCTGGGACGATCACAGACAGAAAGATCAACTGGTAACAAAATAGAGATCATGATACTCTTCGCCTCCATTTTTCTGGCGGGATTATCACCAATATCCACCCCTTTGGTGGTTGATTTCTCAATGCCAGTGCTATCGTTATAAGAATGTCGAACTTTCCTTCGGCACTCAATCAATCCAATCAAAAGTGGAACAGTACAATGGGCAAAGGTACTCTCTATATCGTATCTGCACCTAGCGGCGCAGGTAAATCTAGCTTGATCTCAGCGATGTTGGAACGCAACCCAACCTACGCAATGAAAGTGTCTGTGTCTCACACCACGCGCAACATGCGACCTGGTGAAGAAAATGGTGTCCACTACCATTTTGTAGCGAAAGATGAGTTTGAAGCCCTGATCGCTAAAGGTGACTTCCTAGAATACGCAGAAGTGTTTGGTAATTATTACGGCACATCTCGTGTATGGATTGAAGAAACACTAAATAAAGGTATCGACGTTTTTCTAGATATCGACTGGCAAGGCGCACGCCAAATCCGTGAACAAATGCCAGAAGCCAAAAGCATCTTCATCCTGCCACCATCAAACGGTGAGTTAGAGCGTCGCTTGAACACTCGTGGTCAAGATAGCGATGAAGTGATCGCAAAGCGTATGGCTGAAGCCAAGTCGGAAATCTCTCATTACAACGAGTACGACTACGTGATCGTAAACGACGATTTTGATACCGCTTTGATGGATTTTAAAGCTATCTTGCGTGCTGAAAGATTGAAGGAAGAAAAGCAAGCTGCTAAATATAAAGGTATGCTTGACGCGTTGTTAGCAGAGTAACTTCAAAAAAGTCACGCTGTAAAACATAAAGAATTTCCCGTTTTTTGCCCAGTGCGAAAAACACAATAAACTACCTGAGAAAGTCCACAAACGGTGGCTTGTCTAATTGCTAGTAAATAAAGTAGTTAGGTTGTATACTTTCTCGTCATTCTAAAATTTTAGTTAACTATTTGGAGTCCTCATGGCACGCGTAACTGTTCAAGACGCTGTTGAAAAAGTTGGCAACCGTTTCGACCTAGTACTGATTGCGGCTCGCCGCGCTCGTCAAATGCAAACTGGCGGTAAAGATGCACTAGTGCCAGAAGAGAACGATAAGCCAACGGTTATCGCTCTACGCGAAATCGAAGAAGGTTTAATTACTAAAGAAGTTCTAGACGCTCGTGAACGTCAAGAACAGCAAGAGCAAGAAGCGGCAGAGCTAGCGGCAGTAAGCAGCATCGCTCACAACCGTTAATTCTGACTTTAGAATTCAACAACCTCCCGGGCCTATAATTTGTATCTATTCGATAGCCTCAAAGACGTTGCCCAAGAATACCTAACAGAGCCTCAGATTGAGGCTCTGCGTCAATCTTATGTGGTAGCGAGAGATGCCCATGAAGGGCAAACCCGCTCTAGCGGTGAACCATACATCATCCACCCTGTCGCAGTGGCTCGTATCTTGGCCGAAATGCGCCTTGATATCGAAACCCTCCAAGCTGCTTTGCTGCATGACGTCATTGAAGACTGTGATGTAACTAAAGAAGATCTCGAAGAGAAATTCGGCAACACTGTCGCAGAATTGGTTGATGGTGTATCTAAACTGGACAAACTCAAATTCCGCGATAGGAAAGAGGCTCAGGCTGAGAACTTTCGTAAGATGGTTCTGGCCATGGTGCAAGATATCCGCGTCATTCTGATCAAACTGGCTGACCGCACGCACAACATGCGTACGCTTGGCGCGCTTCGACCAGATAAAAAGCGTCGTATCGCTCGTGAAACGTTAGAAATTTACGCACCCCTCGCTCATCGTCTTGGTATTCACAATATCAAAACCGAACTCGAAGAGTTGGGCTTTGAGGCGCTATATCCCAACCGCTACCGCGTACTGAAAGAAGTGGTTAAAGCCGCACGTGGTAACCGTAAAGAGATGATCCAACGCATTCACAGCGAAATAGAAGGCCGTCTGCAAGATTTTGGCTTGAATGCTCGCGTCGTTGGTCGTGAGAAAAACCTGTTCTCTATCTATAACAAGATGAAAACCAAAGAACAGCGCTTTCACACCATCATGGATATCTATGCGTTCCGAGTCGTTGTTGATACCGCTGATACTTGTTATCGCGTTTTAGGCCAAGTACACAGCTTGTATAAGCCACGTCCTGGTCGCATGAAAGATTACATCGCGGTACCAAAGGCGAACGGCTACCAATCGCTACACACTTCCATGGTTGGTCCACACGGTGTACCTGTTGAAGTTCAGATCCGTACTGAAGATATGGATCAAATGGCGGACAAAGGTGTCGCGGCACACTGGTCTTATAAAGACAAAGGCGACAAGTCTGGCACCACTGCGCAAGTGAAAGCTCAGCGTTGGATGCAAAGCCTGTTAGAGCTACAACAAAGCGCGGGTAACTCATTCGAATTCATTGAAAACGTAAAATCCGATCTTTTCCCAGATGAGATTTACGTCTTCACACCAAAAGGTCGTATCGTTGAACTACCTTTAGGCGCAACGGCTGTCGACTTTGCCTATGCCGTACATACCGATGTAGGCAACTCTTGTGTTGGTGCTCGTGTTGATCGTAACCCTTACCCATTGAGTAAGGCATTGAAAAACGGTCAGACAGTGGAAATTATCAGTGCCCCTGGTGCGCGTCCGAATGCGGCATGGCTGAACTATGTCGTGACTTCTCGTGCCCGCACTAAGATTCGACAAGTACTGAAAACGATGCGTCGTGAAGAGTCGATTACTTTAGGTCGTCGCCTACTTAATCACGCACTTGGCCGTCACTCGATTGATTCAATTTATCCAGAAAATATCCAAGAAGTCTTGAATGATCTTCGCCTAGAAAGCATCGATGATTTATTGGCTGCTATTGGATTGGGTGAGTTGATGAGCATTGTGATCGCACGTCGTCTCCTTGGTGACACCGAAGAGCTCACGACAACAAGTTCAATCCCAACGGACTCGAAGAAGAAGCTTCCGATTCGTGGCGCAGAAGGCTTATTGCTGACGTTTGCAAATTGTTGTCATCCTATCCCAGATGATCACATTATTGCTCACGTATCGCCTGGTCGTGGTTTGGTTGTTCACCGAGAAACATGTCCGAACGTTCGTGGTTATCAGAAAGAGCCAGACCGTTATATGGCTGTCGCTTGGTCTGAAGACTACGATAAAGAGTTCATTGCTGAACTTAAAGTCGACATGCTTAACAACCAAGGTGCTCTTGCAGAACTTACCAACGTGATCTCGAAAACAGGATCAAACATTCATGGCCTTTCAACGGAAGAACGTGATGGTCGTCTATACACTGTGACTGTGCTGTTGACGACGAAAGATCGTGTCCACCTTGCTGGTATCATGCGTAAGATTAAGGCAATGCCTCAAGCAACCCGAGTCAGACGCAGAAAGAACTAACCTCTATCGCCACCTACTCTGTTAGGTGGCGATTTTTTATACCTCAATAAATATGAACCTAGAACGTTACAACCGTATTCACCAAGTCCTAAAAACTCGCCAAACTGATCTGACACTTTGTCTCGAAGAAGTACATAAGCCAAACAACGTCTCTGCTGTGATCCGCACCGCTGACGCGACAGGCTTACACAAAGTTCACGCAATTTGGCCAGACAAAATGCGTACGCTGAGCCATACCTCAGCTGGCGCGCGTAACTGGGTTGAAGTGGATACTCACGATTCGATTGAAACTGCGATTACCGAACTCAAAGCGCAAGGTATGCAGGTTTTGGTGACCAATCTTTCGGACACCGCCGTCGATTTTCGCGAGATCGACTACACCAGACCAACGGCAATCATTTTAGGCAGTGAAAAAGTTGGCGCTTCGGAGCAAGCCAAACAGCTTGCCGATCAAGACATTATTATCCCAATGGTGGGCATGGTGCAGTCACTAAACGTATCGGTTGCCAGTGCCGTAATTTTGTATGAAGCGCAACGTCAACGTGAAGCCGCAGGCATGTACGACCGAGAAGAAAGCGCTCTGCCTAAAGAGACAATCAACCGTATTCTCTTTGAACGTGGTCACCCAGTGCTGGCAAAGGTCGCGAAACGAAAAGGGCTCGTTTACCCACCACTCGATGAAGAAGGTCAAATCATCGCCGATGACGCGTGGTGGCAAGAGATGCAAAGCAAGTAACAGACTTTCGTCATCCTGAACGGCGGCGAAGGAGCGTGGTTCAGGATCTAATTCTCAAATATACAGATGCTGATAGTGTTAACTTCAGCGACATACTTGTTGAAAATAGAATCCTGATGTCGCTAAAGCTCCTCGGAATGATAGGTTATCAGTCAAATCATGACACTAACTAAAGCATGACTATTTTTTCCTGTACAAAAACACAGCTCCATGGTTAACATACTGCTATGTTAACCATTTTCTTGAGCCCTCTATGTCCGCCCAAATGTTATCTGGCGTCCCATTAACCTCCCTTTCTGGAGTTGGCGCGAAAGTCGCAGAAAAACTCGCCAAAGTTGGCTTACATAGCGTTCAAGATTTGCTGTTTCACCTTCCGTTACGCTACGAAGATCGTACTCGTATTTACCCTATTGCCAAACTGCATGCTGGCCTTTGGGCGGCCGTGCAAGGTAAGGTCATGGCAGTCGACACCATCTTCGGTAAGCGCAAAATGCTAACGGTAAAAATCAGCGACGGTAATGGCACTATCACGCTGCGCTTTTTCAACTTTACCGCAGCCATGAAGAACAATTTCACGCAAGGTAAGTTAGTACATGCTTACGGTGAAATTAAGCGCGGTGGCATGGGTTTGGAAATTGTTCATCCTGACTACAAGTTTTACGTCAGCGAGCAAAAGCCCGATGTAGAACAGAGCTTAACCCCTGTTTATCCCACCACCGATGGATTGCGTCAAATCACATTGCGCAACCTTACCGAACAAGCTTTAGCCCTGCTTGATAAAACCGCAGTGCAGGAATTACTTCCAGCGGGGTTGTATGACCATCAAATCACGATGTCGCAAGCACTGCACACCATTCATCGCCCACCACCAACCATTAATTTAGATGAGTTTGACGAAGGCAAACATCCTGCCCAAATCCGCTTGATCATGGAAGAATTGCTCGCACAAAACTTATCGATGCTGGCGGTGCGTAGCAAAGGTCAGAAGGATTCAGCGCTACCTCTCGGTCCTTGTAATAAACTAAAAACGCAGCTTTTAGCCCAACTGCCTTTCTCTCCTACAAACGCTCAAACCCGAGTCGTACAAGAGATTGAAGCCGATCTAGAAAAACCGCACCCAATGATGCGATTAGTGCAAGGCGATGTTGGTTCGGGGAAAACATTGGTTGCCGCCTTGGCCGCTGTTAGAGCCATTGAGCATGGCCATCAGGTGGCACTCATGGCGCCAACCGAACTATTGGCCGAGCAACACGCTATCAACTTCGCAAACTGGTTTGAGAGAATGGGCATTCAAGTCGGTTGGTTAGCGGGCAAACTCAAAGGTAAGGCAAAGGAAGCCGAGCTGGCTCGTATTGCCAGTGGTGAAGCGCAAATGGTAGTGGGTACTCACGCGCTATTCCAAGAGCACGTTGAATTTCATCACCTTGCTTTGGTCATCATTGATGAACAGCACCGCTTCGGTGTCCATCAGCGATTAGAATTGCGTGAAAAAGGTGCAAAACAAGGCGCTTATCCACATCAGCTCATCATGACAGCAACGCCGATTCCGCGAACGTTAGCCATGACTGCTTATGCTGACTTAGAAACGTCGGTGATTGACGAGTTACCGCCAGGTCGAACACCAATCCAGACTGTCGCGATTCCAGACACCAAACGCAATGATATCGTCGAACGTGTCCGAAATGCCTGCTTAAACGAAGGCAAGCAGGCATATTGGGTGTGTACCCTGATTGATGAGTCGGAAGTATTAGAAGCGCAAGCCGCGGCAGATACCGCAGAAGAGCTTCAACGTAAGCTACCGGACGTAAAAATTGGTCTAGTACACGGACGAATGAAGCCGGCAGAGAAACAAGCGGTGATGCAAGATTTCAAAGACAATAAACTGCATTTGCTGGTCGCAACGACAGTGATTGAAGTTGGTGTGGATGTGCCAAACTCTAGCTTGATGATCATAGAAAACCCTGAACGTCTTGGTTTGGCACAATTACACCAGTTAAGAGGTCGCGTGGGCCGAGGTTCCGTTGCTAGCCATTGTGTGCTGCTGTACCACTCTCCGCTGTCAAAAACCGCGCAAAAACGTCTCGGAGTACTACGTGAAAGTAACGATGGCTTCGTCATTGCGCAGAAAGACCTAGAAATTCGTGGCCCTGGAGAACTATTGGGTACAAAGCAGACAGGTCTTGCTGATTTCAAAATCGCAGACTTAGTTCGAGATCAACGCCTGATTCCCGAAGTTCAGCGTATTGCGCGTCATATTCATGACAATTACCCGACTAACGCAACAGCGATTATCGATCGCTGGTTGGGTGAGCGGGATATTTACTCCAAAGCGTAATGATTGAAAGCGAGCCAAATGGCTCGTTTTTTAATACGCCAAAAACAAAGCAAACGTTTGCTTTTTGAGTAAATCTCTCTATAATCGCGCACAAATTTTTAAGTGTGTTAGATCACACTCCACCAACCTGAGTTGACTCTGATTAACAGCAATCACAGGTAACGACGTCAACTCCACCCTGCTCTCCCATTCAGCGAGAACTAGGGAAATATTGCGACTAGCGAGACAAACAATGACAACTTCAAACCGATCTTCGGAACTGGTCTATCAACTCAACGATCGACCACCTTTGCCTCAAACCATTTTTGCCGCACTTCAGCACTTATTGGCGATGTTCGTCGCGGTTATCACTCCGTCACTGATCATCTGTCAGTCTTTGGGTGTACCTGCAGACCAAACGAACACCATCATCAGCATGTCTTTATTTGCGTCAGGCGTGTCTTCGTTTATTCAAATTCGCACCGTTGGCCCAATTGGCTCTGGTTTGCTCTCTGTTCAAGGCACCAGCTTTAACTTTTTAGGTCCTATTATTGGTGCAGGCCTATCGCTGAAAGCCGGTGGAGCAGACATCAGCACCATGATGGCTGCCATTTTTGGTACGATTTTAGTCGCATCATTTGCAGAAATTTTTCTATCTCGCGTATTGGAGCATGCCCGCCGAATCATCACTCCGCTCGTTTCAGGCATCGTCGTCACTCTTATCGGTCTCACACTGATTCAAGTCGGCTTAGTATCAATGGGCGGTGGCTACGCAGCATTAAATGAAGGAACCTTCGGCAGCTTAGACAAACTTGCTCTGGCTGGAACGGTACTTGGATTAATTGTGATTTTAAACCGCTCGAAAAACCCATACATCCGTGTGGCTTCAATCGTGATTGCGATGCTAGTGGGCTACATCATGGCGTATTTTATGGGGATGGTAGATACTTCTCAGCTAGGCGCAACCGAGATCGTAGCACTGCCCGTACCAATGCAATATGGCTTATCGTTTGACTGGTCTCTGTTCATTCCGCTGGTACTGATTTTCTTTATTACCGCACTAGAGGCCATCGGTGATATTACCGCAACATCTGAAGTGTCTGGTGAGCCAGTAAAAGGCCCAGTGTACATGAAACGCATTAAGGGCGGTGTGTTAGCAGACGGCTTAAACTCCGCAATCGCAGCCGTTTTCAACAGCTTCCCGAACTCAACGTTTAGCCAGAATAACGGCATCATCATGCTAACAGGAGTCGCGAGCCGCTACGTGGGTTACTTTATTTCTGGCATGTTAGTGATTCTTGGCTTGTTTCCTGGCGTCGCTAGCTTTGTTCAGCTGATTCCTGAGCCAGTACTTGGCGGCGCAACGATTGTCATGTTTGGTACGATTGCTGCCGCTGGTGTGCGTATTATCTCTCGTGTTGAGCTCGATCGCCGCGCAATTCTGATCATGGCCTTATCCTTCTCAATGGGACTTGGTATCGCACAAAAACCAGAGATCCTGCAATTTATGCCAGAATTTATTAAGAGTATTTTCTCAACTGGTGTTGCAGCAGGTGGCATCACAGCGATCATTTTAAATCTACTTCTGCCAGAGAAACTGGAAGACGAAGATGAACTTCCTCAGGAAGTGAAAGAGTCTTAAGATTATTGAGAATAAGAAAAGCCCAACCTAATTAGGTTGGGCTTTTTGTTTTAAAGGGTGCGGGCCATCGACTTACTTGGTAGGAAAGCTGATTTGAGCGATTAAACCGCCTTCACTGCGATTACGCATCACCACAGAACCTGAATGTTGGCTGATTATACGCTTCACAATCGCCAACCCTAGCCCAGTGCCTTCACTACCGCGAGCGGTGTCACCACGCGTAAAGGGTTCAAATAACCTCGCGATTTGAGAATGCTCGATACCCGGTCCGTTGTCCTCTACTGAAATCCACACTAGCTGCTTATCTGCTGTCACACCAGTGCTGATTTTGACCCAGCCATTGCCATAGCGTAGCGCATTCACAACTAAGTTACTGATCGCCCGCTTAATCGCAATCGCGCTTCCTTTGGCTGGCGGCAAGTTAAGATTAAGATCTGTTTCAATTTCAACCTCATAACCACCTTCAGAACTGGCGACGTCACTGGCAATCGTACTGATATCAACCGCTTCAAACGATTCTTGGTTCACCGGTTTGAGGTAATCCATAAACTGACTGATGATCTCATTACATTCTTCCGTATCGCTAATGATCCCCTCCGCAAGATAGCTGTCCTCAGGAGACATCATTTCTGTCGCTAGGCGAATACGCGTCAGAGGTGTTCGTAAGTCATGGCTAATCCCTGCCATTAATAAGGCTCGGTCTTCTTCTAGCTCTTGAATACCTTTCGACATTTGATTAAAGGCTCGAGTTACAGAGCGAATCTCCGATGCGCCTTTCTCTGCTAAGGGGGGCGGGATCTCACCTCGACCGACGTCTTTCGCGGCTCTCTCTAAAGCCAAAAGTGGACGGTTTTGCAAACGAATAAACAACCAACCACCTGCAATGATCAGCAGCGCCATAATCAAGCTGTTACGAAACAGCGGGGCAAAATCTTCTTCTTGCAGCTCAGATAACGGAATACGAATGATGGAGTTCGGCAACTTTTCGATGTGCATCCACAAAATGTAACTTTCATCGCCAAGCAATAAGCGCACTTCTGTGGGCGAACCCAGCTCTTGGCTCATTTCTTCAGACATCAAATCAATCGACATTGCGTGATGAAATTCAATCGCCTTATCGCTATCGAGACTATGAACCGTCACCCCTAATCTTTCTAACAATTGACGCCTTAACGGTGCATCAGACTTTAAAGGTCCTTCATCATCAAGCACCAAATTGAGCTCATGGGCGAGAATTTTATTGAACTGCTGCAAACTCGGCATCAACGCGTAGTTAAAAACGGCGTAATAAGAGAAAACTTGGCTCGCGAGAAGCAAAGAGATGAACAGCAGAATAGATTGTGTCAGTGAACTTCGGATGCGCATGGAACGTTCCTAGTGGTCCTAATCGCGAAATTTCAGCCTTCAAAGGGAAGGTAATGAAGGCTGAAGTTGCTATAGCCAAGTGCTGGCTATGGAGTGAAGAGGTTACACCTCTTTGCCGTCTGGGACGAAAACATAACCTAGGCCCCATACGGTTTGAATGTAGCGCGGCTTGCTCGGATCGTCTTCTAACATGCGACGTAAACGTGAGATTTGTACGTCAATAGAGCGTTCCATTGCAGAATATTCACGGCCACGCGCCATGTTCATCAATTTATCTCGTGACATTGGCTCACGCGCATTCATCACGAGCGCCTTTAGGACAGCAAACTCTCCAGAGGTGAGTGGCATTGCCTCGTCACCGCGGAACATCTCGCGAGTGCCTAGATTGAGTCGGAACTCCCCGAACTCCACCACTTTTTCTTCCGTGCTTGGTGCACCCGGCAACTCTACAGTTTGGCGGCGTAATACTGCCTTGATGCGAGCCAACAATTCGCGTGGGTTAAACGGTTTTGGCAAATAATCATCCGCCCCTACCTCAAGACCTACGATGCGGTCCACTTCATCACCTTTCGCGGTGAGCATTAAGATTGGCAACATATTGTTCGCGTGGCGTAGACGACGACAAATTGACAAACCGTCTTCACCTGGCAACATTAGGTCCAGCACCATTAAGTGAAAGTTTTCGCGCGTTAGTAGGCGATCCATCTGTTCGCCATTGGCGACACTTCGTACCTGAAAACCTTGCTCAGAAAGGTAACGCTCCAATAGAGCACGTAAACGAGCATCGTCATCAACCACTAAAATTTTATGATTTTCTTGCATTGAAACATCCTTTCAGAAGCGTCTATTGTCGAAAATGTATCACTGTTTTTCCTAACGTGCTCAAGCAAATTGTTACTCTTTTTATCTTAAGCGCTTTATTCTCTCTCTAGCAGGTATTTTCAGCACCTACTATTGACCATAATTCCATTCCAGTTCACGTTTGGCCTCAAGCAGCTCTTGCTGTGCCTCAGCCAGCTTGTGACGTTTTTTCTCAATTTTGTCTGCTTTACCTGAATGCTGAGCTTCGACTAATTCTTCCTCTCGCTCCTCAACTTCTTTAGTCTTTTCTTCCACTTCTGCTTGCAGCTCTTGGCGCAGCTCACCTTCCGAGCATTCATTCTGGATAGCGGAAAGTGCTTGCTCCAAGCCTTTAATGCGATGCTCATTACCTTGCGCTTTTGCATACTCAAGCTGCTGCTCTACCGCTAACTCTTTAGCGTCACAGCCTTTCACTTCATCTTGAGCAAAAACTGAAAGTGAGAATCCTATTGTTAGTGCAGCACTACACATGACTGCTTTGTTCATTTTACTTCTCCGAGAAAGGCACCATGCCTTTATACCAAATATTCTGACGTTGAGACCCAAGTCACTTCTAGTGAACTTCATGAGACTTGAATCAGTGATAAAGCCTCAGTCTTCCGAGGCCGGTTGAGTGTATTCAATTGAGTTGATGAACCACTCTTTTTCACCTTCTGGGGTGCGTACCGTGAACTCTTCATCCACTTGTTTTTTCAACATCGCTCGCGCCATAGGTGAATCGATAGAGATGTAGTCTTTCGCATCGCCATAAATCTCTTCAGGCCCGACTATACGAAACTTTTTCACTTCTCCTGCCTCATTTTCTATTTCCACCCATGCACCAAAAAAGACTTTGCCTTCTTGTTGCGGAGAATAGTCAACGATCGTGACTTCTGGCAGGAATTTACGAAGGAAGCGGACACGACGGTCGATCTGACGGAGTAAACGTTTATTGAAGGTGTAATCCGCATTTTCTGAGCGATCGCCCAGGCTCGCAGCCCAAGTGACGATCTTGGTGATTTCCGGGCGCTTTTCATTCCAAAGGTAATCATGCTCTTGTTTGAGTTTGTTGTAACCTTCTCGTGTAATCAGCTTAGTTTTCAAATTAACTCCTATCTCAACTAAAAAATGCTGCTCTTTGGCAGCATTAAGGAGATGATATACCCAAAGATCCAATGTTGTTCAGGCTTTGGGTATCAAGGTGATAAGGCGGCCAGAGTGTTACTTTTCGTAATCCGGTTTTTGCGTCACGATGTAATTCGTATCACTCGAAACAACCGCGCCATGTTTTAGGAAGTTTTTACCTAAAATCATGCTGTAATGGAAGCGACCTCGGTCCTGTAAGTTGACTCGGATCTTCTTCTCTAATTCACCAAGCTTAACATGCATTTCAACCACAGGGCGTACGTTCGCTTTCTCGCCTTTCTTCGCTTTAATACGCATGACATCAACAACAGGCTTGGTAAACGCCTGTTTCATGCCAAGATCGTTCTCATAGGTAAAGCTCACCATGTCTTTGCCGTCTTTCTTAAACTGCTTGATGTTCTTAGCATTGATTGAGCTTACATCTGCACCCGTGTCTAACTTCACAGGGAAAGACATCCCCTCAACTTCAGCTACTTCGATATGGCCAGCTTTGAAAAGTGGCCTTGCATCTAGTAGATGGTCTGCGCGAGTGTTCAGCAACACACCACCCTTGGCTATGTCATGACCAAAGACGAAAAAAGGTTGAGTGTCACCCTCATCAAGCACATCGAGCGCAAACTTCATTGATGTGTCTTTTCTACCGAGAAGAAAGTCTCCTTCGACAACAGGGCGAACCGCGCTGCCAACCTTGAGCTTTTTCAACACTGGTTTGGTGATTTTTTCTTCTTTCCCCTCATCGTTCATTAAATAAAACGTGACGGATTCATCCTTACCTTTTTCTGTTACTTCAAACCCATTTACACGCAGTAATGGCGTTTTCACAGTAAAAGTGGGGTAAGCAGGGACGGTATAACCATCAATGGTGACCTGTTCTTCTGGTGAAACGACAAGAGGTTTTGATTTGAGTGCGCTTTTGAACGTTTTTTCTACGCCACCCAGTAGATTTTCTCTGTCCGTATCAATAACAAAGTGCTGACTCGCGACGTCCCGACCTAAGCGAATTTGCGAACTGAACTTACTGCGATCACGCAGATACACCAACCAACGTTGAGTTTCATTTTCGCCGACTTTGACGGGTAAATAGACTAAAGGGCGCTCGCTTTTGGTCGTTTTCAGCATTCGTACCAAGGGTAATGTCATTGGATGACGCTTGCCATTCTCGCCCTCTAACATAAAAGAGACTTCGTTATGCTTTTTGTCTACCTTGATGTCCAGTGCATGGACGTTGGTATAACGGCTAGAAGTTGAGATGCTGATCTTATATGGCACACCTTCGACTTCAACCGTCTCTTTTTTGCCAATCATTTTTGCGCGTGGCTGTTCTTGAAGGTAATCGTAACCAGCGAAGACCCATGCGTTATCATCGAGATAGGTTTTACCAATCAAGATAGGAGAAGAGAATTGCGTACGCTTGGTCAGGTTCACTTCCGTATCAACGGTGTGACCAGCGATTGTCATCGGCATTTTTATTGTCGGGCGTAGGATGGGCTTTTTGCTTGTTCGACTGCGAATCGCGCTCACTCTTTCCAGATCATCGGTAATCTGTATTTCCTTCCCTGTATAAGGGTGAGGAACCGTAAAGCTAACCTTTACTTGATATGGCTTAAAGCTGTCGGCGTCCCACTTTGCCTTCGTACCACCTAAGTCATCGACAATCGCCCAAAGTAACTCGTTATCTTTCAAATCTTGGTAATCTGGGTGTGAGCTACTGACATGGATATTCTCCGCATGCATCGATGTCGTATCTGCACCAGTATCAATCTTGCCAATAAATGGCACCGCTTTTAGTTCCGGAATGTCACTGTAGTAGACGCTCTCCACACGCCCTAGTACCAATTTGTTATCGAGCTGATAAACGGGAGCTTGTGTGGTTCCTGAGATAGACTGCGCCCAACTAAGCGGGGCGACAAGTAAGGCACTCGTAAGCGCTAACGCCAAAGACATTTTTTTCATCATGATTATCCGTATAAGCAGAGGTACATTTAGTGATATCAACAACCGTGGAATTAGGTTAGTCGATAACTGCGGATATAAGTTCTCAATTTAATTACAGTTTTGACATAAATCTGACTGATGTCCACCAGCGCCCGGTAAATTTTTGCCTCGTTAATTTAAAACATTGCAAATTCTTCGAACGACCCCAATGTTCTATACAACCAAAACCGAATTAAAAGAGAAAACACGGATGAGCCAAGCTATCTGTCGCATGATTGCTCAAGAACTGAATGTTCGCCCAGAGCAAGTCAACGCCGCTGTCACCCTAATTGATGATGGCAACACTGTCCCTTTTATTGCACGTTACCGCAAAGAGGTGACGGGGGGCCTTGATGATACCCAGCTTCGTACTTTGGACAGCCGTCTGTCTTACCTTCGTGAAATGGATGATCGCCGTCAAACCATCCTCAAATCAATCCAAGAGCAAGGCAAACTGACGCCAGAGCTAGAACAAGAGATCGCGCAGGCAGACAGCAAAACTCGTCTTGAAGACTTATACCTACCTTACAAACCCAAGCGTCGTACGAAAGGTCAGATCGCGATTGAGGCTGGTCTTGAGCCGCTCGCAGATCAGCTTTGGAATCACCCACAAACCGAGCCAGAAAGCGAAGCAAGCAAATACCTTGATGCAGACAAAGGCATCGCAGACACCAAAGCTGCATTGGATGGCGCTCGCGCGATCATCATGGAGCGCATCGCAGAAGACGCAAACTTACTGGAAAAAATTCGCAACCACTTAAATCGCAATGCGGAACTGGTCTCACGAGTCGTTGAAGGCAAAGAGCAAGAAGGCGAGAAGTTTAAAGATTACTTCAACCACAACGAGCCCCTAAGCAAAGTGCCATCGCACCGAGCACTGGCGATGTTGCGTGGCCGTAACGAAGGCTTCCTGACATTGGCGATGAACGCTGATCCAGAACAGGAAGAAGGCGCTCGTCAGTCTTACTGCGAAACGATTATCGCCGACCATTATGGCGTAACGCTAAGCAGCGCACCTGCGGATACCTGGCGTAAGCAAGTGATCAGCTGGGCATGGCGCATCAAAGTATCGATGCACATGGAAACCGAGCTAATGGGCGCAATGAAAGAGCGCGCTGAAATCGAAGCGATTGAAGTATTCGCCACTAACCTAAAAGACTTGTTGATGGCAGCACCGGCTGGCCCTCGTGCAACACTTGGTCTCGATCCGGGTCTGCGTACAGGTTCAAAAATCGCGGTTGTCGACTCAACAGGTAAAGTGCTTGCAACCGAAACCATCTACCCTCACCCACCACAAAAACAATACGACAAGTCAGCACAAATCGTTGAGCAGTTGGTGCGTAAGTACAACGTGGATTTGATTGCGATTGGTAACGGTACGGCTTCACGTGAAACCGACAGCTTTGTCGCAGACGTCATCAAACGTGGCAACCTGAAAGTTCAGAAGATCATAGTAAGTGAAGCGGGGGCTTCGGTTTACTCAGCGTCTGAGCTTGCAGCAAAAGAGTTCCCGAATATGGACGTATCACTGCGTGGTGCAGTGTCGATTGCACGTCGTTTGCAAGATCCATTGGCTGAACTCGTGAAAATTGATCCGAAATCTATTGGTGTGGGTCAATACCAGCACGATGTAAGCCAATCTATGTTGGCAAAACGCCTAGATGCGATTGTGGAAGACTGTGTAAATGCGGTTGGTGTTGATGTGAACACCGCTTCTGCCGCACTATTAACACGCGTAGCAGGCTTATCAAGCACCATCGCGCAGAACATTGTCGACTTCCGCGATGAAAACGGTCGCTTTGAAGCACGTACAACCTTGAAGAAAGTACCTCGTTTAGGTCCTAAGGCGTTCGAGCAGTGTGCGGGCTTCCTACGAATCATGGATGGTAAGAACCCACTTGATGCGTCTGCGGTTCACCCAGAAGCGTACCCGGTGGTCAAAGCAATTTCTGAGAAGAACAACAAAGACATCAAAGCACTGATTGGTGATTCAAGCTTCCTTAAAGGTCTGCATGCGGTCGATTACACCGACGATAACTTCGGCGTTCCAACCATTACAGACATCATCAAAGAGTTAGACAAGCCGGGTCGTGACCCACGTCCAGAATTCAAAACGGCGACCTTTGCAGAAGGTGTAAACTCGGTATCTGACTTGGAACCGGGCATGATTCTAGAAGGTGTGGTATCAAACGTAGCCAACTTCGGTGCCTTCGTTGATATCGGCGTTCACCAAGATGGTCTTGTGCATATTTCTGCACTGACAGATCGTTATGTGTCTGACCCACGTGAAGTGGTGAAAGCTGGCGACATCGTCAAAGTGAAAGTGATGGAAGTTGACGTGCAGCGTAAGCGTATTGGTCTATCGATGCGTATGAACGACGAACCGGGTCAAGACAACCGCAGCCAACGCTCATCAGCAGCGCAGCGTCGTCAGCCTCGCCGTGATGATTCGTCATCGAACAGCGCGATGGGCGGTGCGTTTGCTGCAGCGTTTGCTAAAGCGAAAAAGTAACCTTACCTAGGCTTCACCGCTAACGAGCTTTCATAACTAAAAAGAAAACGCTCCAATCAGTCAACCTGCTTGGAGCGTTTTTGTTTGAGTAGGATATTGAGTCGTCATAATACTGCTATCACTTCTGACGGGGTATGGGGAGCGACTGCATGACCATAATGAAACTTGATCACCTTCCTGCGCTTTTCCATTAATCCTTCATTGATCGCAGCATCCAAAATGCGCTTTGGTAAGCGAAAGCGGATCGCGTAGCCTTTCCCCTGGTCTTCACTATACGATTTGAGCGCAAGCAAACTAAAAAGCCGTTCTAGTGTATCTTCCGGCTCTTCTTGATAACGCGTGTCGACTTCCGTTTCCATATCATAATCAGGATGCTCTGAAGGATCCCAAGAAGACTGACGTCGGCGCTTGTCGTCACCTTTTACTTTTCGCTCTGCATTGGTTTTGGCCAATGCGACCGTTGGCGTTACAGGCTCTCGGACTTTATTGTCGCGAGCTGCTTGTTCCGTCTGCACATTCACGGATGGGGCGATCAGTGGCACACTTACGTTGGTCGGTGACACAATCATTGCGAACCCTCCTCAGAGTCGCCCAACTCGTCAATATGGCTTAGCTTTATTGGCTAATAAAACCTCACCAGCCTTTATATCGACCACTTTTTAAACAACTTGAGGTGTTTCCGCTCGCACTTGCTCAATCGTGAGCAAACTCTCGGATTTGAACACAAAATTCGTCATGTTCGGTGATAAAAGGCGCATGAGAGGACTGATTAAAAACAAACTGCTGGGTATGAGGCAACTGTTCACTTAAATCGTTAGCTACTTTAATTGGCACCAACCCATCTAAACGGCCATAAAGACGCAACATTGGAACAGAAAGAGACGTCAACGCATCGCGCAGATCCACATCAGCAAGGATGTTTAGCCCAACCAACAGCGATTCAGGGTTTGGCTGAGGGCGCGATAGTACCGCTTGCTTGAGCTGTTTAACGTCTTTACGCGCTGATGGGCTGCCCATCGCTTGCAACGCCATAAAGCGCTCAATGGTCAGTGAGAAATCTTCTAGCAACTGAGAGGTGAACGCACTCAGTACATTCGGTTGAATGCCACGCCACGGTTTTTCTGCGGCAAATTTAGGTGAGCTGGCAACCGTAATCAACTTAGCCACGCGCTCGGGCATATTTAATGCCACATGCGTCGCCACTAAACCTCCGAGGGACCAACCAAGCCAAATCGCTTTCTCTGGCGCACCTTGCACCACCAAGTTAGCAATATGGTCTAAATCTTCAGCATGAGATTCGGCGCTATGTCCGTACCCCGGAAGGTCAACCACATGAACTCGGAAATAAGGTTGAAGAGACTCGACTGTCTGCTGCCATACCGCACCATTCATGCCCCAACCATGAAGTAACACCAAATCTGGTCCCTGACCAAATGACTGCCAGTGTAATTTCGTGCTCATGCTCTCAATCTCTCCCACTTATTTTATTCCCTACGGCTTCAGCCAAGCGTTAGGCTGAGTAAAATATCACCATGAATAAACGCTATGTTATCTCATCACTGGCAAAACATCATGCATCGCGTATTGAGCAGTCAATGCGGCCTGTGTCGGTTCCCTATTCAAACACCAAGCCACACAAATACTCTGCGCTGGTGCGAGCACTGTTTAAAATACCTAACTCCGGTAAAACGATGTCAACGCTGCGGTTTATCATTACAGAAAGAAGAAATGAGTACGGATAGTATTTGTGGTGAATGTCTTTCAAAGCCACCGCCATGGCAAAGGCTATACACGTTAGGCGATTACGACTTTCCCCTTTCACGGGAAGTACAACGCTTTAAAGATCACGGAGAGTCTTGGCATGTAAAAGCATTAACCGAGCAACTGGCACAGCGCATCACCACGCCAGCTCCAATCATTACCAGTGTGCCATTGCACTGGCAGCGTTACCTGCGCCGGGGTTTTAATCAAAGTGATGTTTTAGCCCGACACCTCGCCAAGCAATTGCAGACTAATTTTGATGCGAAGGTCTTTCGTCGAGTAAGGCTCGCCCAATCACAGCGTGGTAATACCAAAACAAGCCGTGAACAAAACTTAAAAGGCGCGTTTATTCTCAATAAGCGCCCTCACTCTTCCCATGTTGCCATCGTCGATGATGTAGTCACCACAGGCAGTACCGTCCGACAATTATGTCATTTACTACTTGAAGTTGGCGTAGAAAGCATCGATATTTACTGCATCTGCAGAACACCTGCTCCTCGTTCTCTCTAGATCGCTTCGCCATGCCTTAGCATCAAAAAGACTAGACCCATACGTCAACAAGAGTAGAATAGCAGCAGTAACCTACAAATTTACTCGGGTATTCGTCGTGTCAAATATTACTATTACAGAAACTGCGCAAACGCATTTCGCTAACCTTTTAGGTCAACAACCTGAAGGCACTAACATTCGTATTTTCGTTGTGAACCCAGGTACACAAAACGCTGAGTGTGGCGTGTCTTACTGTCCACCAGAAGCAGTAGAATCGACCGACACTGAACTCTCTTACAGCGGTTTTTCAGCTTACGTGGATGAGCTAAGCCTGCCATTCCTTGAAGACGCTGAAATCGATTTTGTTACCGATAAAATGGGCTCTCAGCTAACGCTAAAAGCACCTAACGCTAAAATGCGTAAAGTTGCGGACGACGCACCACTGGTTGAGCGCGTTGAGTACGTTATCCAAACCCAAGTCAACCCACAGCTTGCTGGCCACGGTGGTCACGTAAACTTGGTTGAGATCACTGAAGACGGTGTTGCAATTGTTGCATTTGGTGGCGGTTGTAATGGCTGTTCTATGGTTGACGTAACACTAAAAGAAGGCATCGAGAAAGAACTGCTAAACCAGTTCATTGGTGAACTAACCGCAGTTCGTGATGCAACAGAACATGACCGTGGTGATCACTCTTACTACTAAGAGTAAACACTGTCAGAAAATGGGAGGCTTCGGTCTCCCATTTTTGTATCGATACTGAGGTGATGCTGAGATGCTTAGCTCGACTCGTAAAATCCGCTAGAAACTCAGGCGGAGTTCTCATATATTAAGAATCTTACGCATCTCGTAAACGCCAACGACACCAAGGAGCCAGCGTCATGCCGAAACGAACCCCACCAGAGATACTCTCATGCCAGACGGTTGCAAAATCCAAACTGTTTGCTGTGGAAGCGCTCGACCTTCGTTTTTCCAATGGTGAGCATCGTACTTATGAGCGTATGAAGCCAAGTGGACGAGATGCTGTAATGGTGGTTCCTGTAACAGAACAAGGCGATTTATTACTGGTGCGTGAATACGCCGCTGGAACTGAACGTTACGAGCTAGGTTTCCCAAAAGGGCTGATTGACCCAGGAGAAACACCACACCAAGCTGCGGATCGTGAGTTAAAAGAAGAAATCGGCTTTGGCTGTAATCAGTTAACCCCGTTGAAACAAGTTATCCTCGCGCCATCTTACTTTTCGAGCAAAATGACTCTATTTTTAGGACAGGCGCTTTATCCAGAGAAGCAAGAAGGCGATGAGCCTGAACCACTGGAAATTGTGCGTTGGCCACTTGCGCAAGCCGAAGAGTTATTAACTCACATGGATTTCTGTGAAGCACGAAGCATCACAGCGCTAATGTTGGCACTGAAACACTTACCAAACACCACTCACAAGCATAACCAATAACGGTCATTAGAACCGAATAACACTGTGAGTAAGGACTATCACTTATGCCAATGACAAAAGATCTATCTCACCTACTTCCTCAAGTCATCGAGATTGCCCGCAGTGCTGGACAAATGATCCTCGAAATATATGAAAAGAAGCAATATGAGGCCTACACCAAAAGTGACGAAACTCCCGTAACAAGTGCGGATATTGCAGCTCACAAGTTCATCACTGAACGCTTGAGTGATCTGACGCCTGACATTCCCGTGTTGTCAGAAGAAGACGCAGACATAAGCTTAGAGCAACGCGCTCAGTGGGAACGTTATTGGTTAGTCGACCCTCTTGATGGTACTCAAGAATTCATCGCTCGCAGTGGTGACTTTGCCACTATTATCGCGTTGGTCGACAACAATCGACCAACCATGGGCGTCGTTTACGGTCCTGTATCTGGCGTGACTTACTACGCTTATAATGGCAAAGGCGCCTGGAAAATTCCCGACATGTCGGACAGCGTCAAAATCCATACACACAAACACGAACAGCCAGAGCAAAGCATCGCAATTGCTATTAGTCGTCGCCAAGACATCAATCGTATTACTAACCGTATGAGCAGCGCCTGGAATTACGACTTAATACCGCTCGGTTCTGCGGCATTGAAAGCATGCCTCGTCGCGGAAGGGGCGGTAGATTGCTATCTCCGACTAGGTCCAACAGGTGAGTGGGACACCGCTGCGACACAATGCATTGTTGAAGAAGCTGGCGGACGTATTCTCAGCACGCAATTAGAACCGCTGTCATATAACGAGCGGGAAACACTAGAAAACCCGAACTTTATTGTTCTTGGTGATGCGGATTTACCTTGGAATGAGATTTTACAACGCAAAGATTAAGCGCCCTATCGGTAAAATTTAGAGCACAAAATTCTAGTAATAGAAAGGCCACGAATATCTTCGTGGCCTTTTCTTTTTGACCTTATGTACAGCACTTGGAGTATTTGGCCTACCATGTTCCAGTTACTTGCAAAGCTGAACAAAAGAAACAAATCGATTAAAAATCATGACTTTAAACTTTCATTCACTCCCAATCAAGATCGAATGTACAGCGAATAGAGGTTTTAGCTTACGATGATCCAAAAGCAAAAAGAGCTGCACAATAGCAGCTCTTTTAAGATATTGGATTTTGTCACGATAGGTTAGAAGCGCCCTTGGTAGTTAAACTCATATTGACCTTGAGCATTCGGCTTACCCAACCATTTCAGTTGCTCCCCCATGCTGGATGGGAACTCTGCACCAGGTTTGAACCACGCTTTGGTTGAGTACCGTTGATTAGGCATCAGTTCAGCGGAAAACGCCGCAGAGACTTGTTTGCTGCTCTGCTCACCAGTTGCCGTCAATACACTATCCTGACAGTTTATATCGGCAATCACAGGACCGAGATCTAAGCTGCCAACGGGGCTTTGAATACCACTGGCATTCCATACTAAAGTGCCTTCACCGTCCTTACACCAAGGCGCAGCATAAGTCGCATGACGAATATTCAGCTCAAGCTGCCCATCAACACCAACAGGCACAGGGAGGCGCGCTTGCTCAACAACTTTTACCGCCGGAATCGAGGCAACTAAGTTTTTGGCATAAGGGCCATCACTTAAGCTATAGCCGACAAAACCGCGCCCACGGACGTCTATTTCACTACCACGACCAAAGCGCACAGCAAACTCAGCTTTACCTGTCAGTAGACTCGACCATTGGAAATCCCAATTAACTTCTCCAAGGTTCTGGCGCTGCCAACGAATACTAGAAGCTTGACCTTGCCATACCGAACCGTTGGCTCCTTGAATGTCCAGGCCTCTCACTGTTGGTGCTTGTTGTAACACCCAAGAGACTGGTAATCCCATTAAAAGACTGACTGAAAAAAAGACGATAAAGATAACAACGTAAAGTACTGCTCGCTTCACCTTAACCTCGCTTAAACTGAAGGCGGTTTACATCGATCATGCCCGCTTGCTCTGTTCGGTCGATATCTAAAAATTCGACTTCAATACCCTGTTGCTCTTTCAAGTAACGTAACCAATCCACTAGTTGATTAAACGCGAGTGGTTTGATCCACACTTGAACGCTCTCATTACGAGGTTGTACTCGAATCAACTCAACTTTATAACGACGAGCTGAAGAAGAAACCAACTGATTCAACGGTTGACTAGAGTAGCTCACACCGCTGCTTTTTCGCAGTGCAGTGATGCCATCCGCTTTATCTTGTACCCAAGCTAGCAACTGCTTTTCACTTTGAATACGTGACTGAGCTAGCTCCGCACGTTGACTCATTGGCTGTAATAAACCCCAATAAATAATACCGATAACGGCAATAGCGCCACATCCCATGACCAAACGCTGCTCACGCTGCGAGATGCTGCTCCACCAAACCTGAGCTTGAGAAATTAAATTTTTCATCATCACCTCACAAACGCTTCAAAACAAAGCTGCCAACCACAACGTTATCGCTACGGTTCAACTGACCTTGCTCAACATTAAACTTCTCTGCCAATTTCACACGAGCCTGCTCAAAAGGTTGGAAGTCTGAACTACGAGCCTGAATACGTACTTCGCCACGTTGCCCGTCGTATTTAAAGCTAGTGATCTCCAAGTCACTGACCTGACCAAGCGTCGCGGGTAATGCCGCCAACCATGACAACATTGCCTGCTGACCACTTCCACCAGATAAGCGGCGCTCTTCATCATTCATTTGTCGTTTGAGGTAACTAACGGTAGGAATGCGTCGTTTATTTGGGAACACCTGGCGGAAAATACGCTCACTCTCCTCACGATACGCTTGAGCTTGTGCTTCGTACTTGTGGACCACGAGCAACTGCTGCGCAACCATGACGACGATAAGCCCCCCCGCAGCAATGGTGGCTTTTTGCCAGAGCTTCCAGTATTTACCCCAAGAAGATTTCGGCTTGAAGATCCCGGTCAGCAAATTGACTTTGCTTTCTGTCACCCCCTTCGCCAGTAAAGCCATCGTCATTTCTTCTGGTTGCGGCTCCCATATTTCAGGTAACGCAGATTCCGGGACCGAGCTATAGCAATCGAGCTTCCAACCTTCATGATTTTGTAGATAAGAAGAGAGGTAAAGGTCTAACCAAGAAGCGTCGACAACCGCGCCCTCTGTCGCAGAGTGACGAATTAGCCATTGCTCGCCAATCATTGCAGCACAGCTGTGATCTCCACGAACCGGTAACGCAAGCACATCGGGTAAAATGCGTTTAATAGCGATACCTTGGCTTGAGAAACGTTGCAGTACAGTCTGAATCCAAGCACGTTCAACTGCGCAAATCTGCGCTTTATCCGCTTGTTTACCCAACACGCTAAAGTGCAGGCCATCAACGTCCTGAGCAACTTCGTCTTCCACTAAGTACGGTAACATCGCCTCGAATTGGCGTGTTGCACCAGGCGGTATATCCACTTGCGTCAGGACCACATCATTACTCGCCAACAGCGCCACAACTTGGCGCTGACCAGCATATGAGACCAATTCATCTAAGTGTTCCCACCCGGCGATTTCACCGCTAGCAATCACTTCCTGTTGATCTGTCGACCACACCACCCAAGGAATGGTACTTTGTTGTTCGCTACTCAGCCGAACGGTCAGAAACTCGCTCACTGATCCCTCCAAAACGACGGCGAACTACGGTCACCGTTTCTCTATTTGTACTTTGCAAAAGGCTTCGGATACGTACACGTGATTCATCCACCAACACTTGTGCATCCAATTCAAAAAAGGCGCTATCCACACCCAAATAGCCTTTGGCGTTTTTCTTTACATCTTCACTTAAGCCAGCCATTTCTGACTCTGCTAAAAATTCATCAATGCTATCCCACCCATCAAATGGGCGTTTTTCAATTAGCTGAATCGCATCACTACTGCTTAAGTTTGGTGAGAACATTGCCACCAAAATCGGAGTTTGCTCAACATCAATCGTATTCACGTTTAAACGCCAGTCATCACTTGGCAATGCACAGACCAACGGCTCCAATTTTTGGAAAATTTCACCACTCACCTGATAGACAGCCCGTAACTCGGAAGCATCTGCCATCCAACCATTTGATGCCAAATAGGAAGGTTTCATCGCTTCATATGTGCTGTCTTCAACCCCAGTAGTCGAACGGACAGAGTCATCAGCATCAATGTATTCCCAAGTAGAGTCTGCAATGATTTCTGCTTGATATGGCTCGACATCCAACTCTTCTAATAGGCGCTGCAATACATTCACTAAATATGGTCTTGTAATTTGCTGACCCGTTGGTTGCACACGACTCAATACATTTAGATTAAAGCACGCTTGCTTGTCTCTAATTCGTCCCGCCGCTTGACCATAATCTAACGGATAGACTTGCTCTTTTATCGCCCACGGTTGACTCATATTAATCGTGTCGGTGTCTTTATAACTTTGTTCGATACCCACTTTTGCTAGCGCCTCGACGCCAAGGCTGTACCAGTACGCTTGCTGGTAATTGATTTGATTAGCGCCTCGCTGAAACTGTAAGAACAAACGTTCCGACATGCTGGCGGCAACCGTCGCCATAATCGCCAGCAACATCAACACTATAATCAAAGCAACACCGCGCTGACGGTTAACCATTATTGCTGTCTCCTGAACTTTCCTCTTTCTGACTCAATGTGCCATCAGGAGTGAGATAAGTGCGGGCAATTTCTCCATAGTCTTTGAGAGTGAGAACAACAGAAACCGCTTTCGGCAGCGCTTTTTCTTCAGCCCACTCTTTTTTCCATTGCTTACCATCATAGAAACGCATATCAAATGACTCGACCTGCGTTAGCAATGGAGTAACAGTACCTTGTTGCCCAACCGGCGTATCAGGATAGCGCCACCATACTCGCTGCAGTGTTTCTTCTTTTAAGCGATAGCCAACCTTGGTTACTTCTCCACGAGGGAACTGCTGCTGAGGGTTGTGCCAACCTAAACGGGCAAACATCAGTCCTTTGGTATCGGAGTCCAACAGGTAATCGGACCAAAAAATTAGCCGGCTAGCAGGCTCTTCACCATTAGTACGTGTTTGACGCATCGCCATTTGACGAAAATCGTTATCCATCATCACCATGGCACGCTGAATTTCGTTTAAGCGTTGGGTTCGTTCTTGTGATAGCGCATTGCTACGCTGTACTTGCGATACCACTTGGTACGCAGCGACACTTAAACTGGCAAAGATGGCAATCGATACCAACACTTCAATAAGTGTAAAACCTTTTACCCTTTGGCGCGTATTTGCGCGGGGATTATTATTGCGCCACATAGCTTCGTACCGTTACTACAGGGCTCGCGCTTTTCTCTACCGAGACGCTCACATCAAATGCTTTCAGCAATGGCTGCGTCGTGGCGACTGGCGTGACTTTCCAGAACCAAGTGCGTCCTGCCAGCTCTTCTGTGCCGTTTTTCGCTTTGAGTTCTCCGGTATTCAACATCACATTTGCCATCTGATTATCCACAACCATGGCTGCAAACATTTTTTCTTCTAAATAACTGATTGTATTAATATGCTGGCTCACGGAGCGAATGACACTGATGGCAGCGGTGGCGAAAATTGCCAGTGCGACCAATACTTCCAGTAAGGTCATGCCTCTCGTCCGGCGATGACTCAAATTTGGGTGAGCTTGCTTAAAATTGCGCATTCTCATCCTCTTTCACTTCTTCGCCCGGAGCTAATAACAAAATTTGTCCACTTTCTTTGCCAATGACTCGCCAACCGTCATTAAAGGCATCACCATTTTGCGGAAAAAAAGACAGGGTAAATGGCGTGACTTCGGCGCTGGAAAATATAAACACTTGCGGTGGCTCAATTTTCTTTTCGTCCTCTTCTTCTGCGAACATGTCTTCATCAAAAAGAGAACCTGGTTTGAATAAGCGCTCATCATTATCCCAAGCACCACCTCCGAGCTCGAGTTGTAGCGTAATATCTTCTTCTAGCTTGGTTTTGCTCGGAATCTGCTTTAATTTCAGAGGCTGCCAACCTTCTGAGGTTAAACTCAGTAGAGCGTAGGTCGATTTGGCATCATCCACTCGAACGCCAAAATCTTTACCGCTCAGCACCGCTTCTTCATTGAGCAGCTGTAAACGCTGAAAAAAGCTTTGAGCATACTGTTTGGAAAGATCTTTTTGGCTAGTCGGTAACGTCGAGATCACGGCCACAGCCGTAAGAGATAGCAAAACCAGCACCAATAGAATTTCTATCAATGTAAAACCGTTATGTTTTCGCATTTGTTTCATTAGTGCTGGCTTAGGCTCAATTATTGGAAGTCTTGCATGTTCCAGTTGCCAATATCTGCAGCTGGACCTTCTCCACCCTCTTGGCCATCTGCGCCTAGAGTGAAGATATCGATTGTACCGTTATCACCTGGGCTTAAGTATTGGTACTGGTTGCCCCAAGGGTCATTAGGAAGACGTTTGATGTAACCACCATCACGGTAGTTGCGTGGCTCTGGGTTAGATGGCTTGCTAACCAATGCTTCTAGACCTTGGTCCGTTGTTGGGTAAACGCTGTTGTCCAACTTGTACATATCTAAGGCATTTTCCAACGCGACAATGTCCGTAATCGCTTTTTGTTGGTCTGCCTTCTCTTTGTTACCCAATAGGTTTGGAACAACAAAACTTGCCAAAATACCCAGGATAACTACAACAACCATCACTTCTAAAAGTGTAAAACCCTGTTGTTTACTACGCTTAAACTTCATTTTTTTCTCCGAAAGTTAGATTAAAGCCATGCCGTTAGTAGACACGTCTTAATTCGAAATTATCCGCTCATCAAGTTATTCATTTCTAGCATTGGCATCAAGGTCGCCATCACAATGAACAACACTAATCCAGCCATTAATGCAATCAGCGCAGGAGTAAACACACCCAGAGCAATATTGACTGTTGATTCAAAGTTTTGATCTTGGTTATCGGCTGCCCGCGTCAACATGCTCTCTAATTCACCACTTTGCTCACCACTGGCGATCATGTGTAGCATCATTGGTGGAAACAAGCGAGTTTGGTCCAACGCCTTACGCAAACTAGCGCCCTCTCGGACGTTATCCGCTGCAAGCAAGACTTGCTGCTTCACATAACGGTTAGACATAACATCTACCGCAACGCGCATACCCTCGAGAATTGGAATCGCACTGGAAGTACAGATCGAAAGTGTTCGTGCGAATCGTGCGGTATTCAAACCTCGAGAGATCTTACCTATTAGCGGTAAGCTCAAGATTTTTCTGTCCCAAGCTAAGCGAAAGTCTGGCTTTTGCAACGCCAGTTTGAGGCCATAGAAAAGCGCCACCAGCACAACGAAAATAATCAGCCCCCAATCTTGCACAAACTCACTGGCTGCCAGTAAAAATTGCGTCGATTGAGGTAACTCTTGGCCCATCTGAATGATGGGTTCAATGATTTTAGGAACCACTGTCGCCAATAAGAACGAAACGATGACAACCGCGAATACCACCAAAACTACAGGATAAATCATGGCTTGAAGCAATTTAGATCGCATCTTTTGGCGGTTTTCGACATAGTCTGCCAAACGCTCTAATACGGTATCGAGGTGACCTGATTTTTCGCCCGCCGCAACCATAGAGCGGTACAGTTCATCAAACACGTGTGGGTAATCAGCAAAACTGTCGGCGAGCGGATAACCCTCGGTTACTTTCGAGCGAACCGCAGCCAGCATAGAACGAATTCTCGGCTTTTCAGCCTGCTCAGAGACCGCGCGCAAACATTCTTCCAGAGGCATGCCTGATTGGACTAACGTGGACAATTGACGTGTGATTAGTGCCAGCTCAGATGTTGAGATGCCGCGCTTAAAGCTGACTGAGCCTGAAGACTTAGCCGATTTAGCTTTCGTCTCCACCACTTCAATCGGGATCATCCCTTGCTCTTTGAGTCGCTGGCGCACTTGTCGGGCGTTGTCCCCTTCTATCGTGCCTTTTTTATGCTTGCCTTTTGCATCTAGCGCTTTGTACTCAAATGCCGCCATTAGGTTTCCTTCGTCACTCGCATCACTTCTTCAAGTGACGTAATACCACGACGTACTTTGCTTAGACCATCACTGCGAATACTTGGCGTATGGGCGCGAACGGCTCTCTCAATTTCTTGCTCACCAGACTCTCGGTGAATCAATTCTTGCACTTGCTCATCGACCATAATGAGCTCGTGGATACCTGTTCGACCTCGGTAACCTTTTTGGTTACACGCTTCGCAGCCTTTAGCACGGTGTAGCTCTAGTGGTTCATGCGCTTCCATACCAAACAGTTTCTTCTGTTCAGCATCGGCTTCATACGGCTCTTTACAGCTTGGACAAAGCGTTCGAACTAAGCGCTGCGCTAGCACCCCTAATAACGAAGAAGAAATAAGGAATGGCTCAATACCCATATCACGTAGACGCGTAATCGCACCCACTGCGGTGTTGGTGTGGAGAGTAGACATTACCAAGTGACCCGTTAAGGACGCTTGCACTGCAATTTGTGCGGTTTCTAAGTCACGGATCTCACCGACCATCACCACATCCGGGTCCTGACGCAGAATGGCACGCAAACCACGCGCAAAAGTCATGTCGACCTTTGGGTTCACCTGAGTTTGACCGATGCCATCAATATCAAATTCGATCGGGTCTTCAACCGTTAGAATGTTGCGCTCGTTGCTATTGATCTCTTGCAAGCCAGCATACAAGGTGGTGGATTTACCAGAACCTGTCGGGCCCGTCACCAAGATGATACCGTGAGGGCGGCCAATCAAGTGACGGAAGTTGTCATGCACTGAAGGTGTCATGCCCAAACTATGTAAATCAAGACGAGTCGCGTTTTTATCCAACAAACGCATTACCACGCGCTCACCATGTGAGGACGGCATCGTAGATACACGCACGTCCACCGCACGACCACCGATACGCAACGAAATACGGCCATCTTGAGGCACACGCTTTTCTGCGATATCTAGTTTAGCCATAACCTTCACACGAGAAACTAGCAAAGGCGCTAGCTTACGGCTTGGAGTCAGGACTTCACGCAATACGCCATCGACACGGAAACGAATCGAAAGGGTTTTCTCGAACGTCTCAATATGAATATCCGAAGCACCTTCTTTGATCGCTTCGCCCAACATGGCGTTGATCAATTTGATGATTGGCGCATCGTCTTCCGATTCTAATAAGTCTTCATCGTGCGGCAGTTCTTCAGCCAAAGAGAAGAAATCATCGCTATCAGCACCAATATCTTCCATCAACTGACGCGCTTCAGACGAGTCACGTTGATATGCTTCGGTCAGCTTTTTATCAAAGGCTTCTTTATCGATAGGTTGTGGTACGAAGCTTTTCTTTAATACACGACGGACTTCAACCAGAGCCGCAGGGTTAAGCGGCTCGACATAGTAAAGAATAGGTGGACGCTCAGGATGCTCTGTCTCCAGCACCAGTTTAAAGCGGTTGGCAAAACTGAATGGCAGACGACGCATACTTGGCGCTGTGTCTAACATATCAACCATTAGTTGTTTTCCATTTGATCAATAAACGCTTGAATCTCTGTTGGGTGCTGACGCTCCTGGCCAAAGGCAGGCATAACCGGGATCTTCTCGTCAGCCATCAACTTCAACCCTTGATCCGCTTTGTAAAGCTGTTCTGCGCGAATAAAGTTGTATTTACGCTGCGTAATACCGTCGGCCGTCACACCATCGCGAATAATCGTCGGCTTGATGAACACCATCAAGTTACGTTTTTCTGTTTGCGTGCTAGTTGACTTGAACAGATGGCCAAGTACCGGAATGTCACCCAATAGCGGCACTTTGGACTCACTTTCAAGTGCGCGTTCATCGACCAAACCACCAAGAACCAACATCTGACCATCTTGGATCATGACAGAGGTGTTTAACTGTCGTTTAGCAAAGCGAACGTCAACCGCACCGTTTGCGCCTAATACGTTGGAAACTTCTTGTTCAATGTTTAACTGTACAGAGTCACCTTCGTTAATTTGTGGCACTACTTTGAGTTTGATACCGACTTCTTTACGGTCAACCGTTTGGAATGGGTTGTCGTTGTTTGAGCCAGCCGTAGAGCCCGTAATAACCGGAACCTCTTCACCCACAATAAATGATGCTTCGCCATTATCCATTACGGTAATACTCGGAGAAGATAGAATGTTTGAGTTGGAGTCAGAAGCAACAGCACTAATTAGCGCTGTCCAGTCACCCATGACAATACTCATTGCCGCACCATTTACTCCGCTAAGTGCTGACGCTAGCGTAGAGTAGTCACCTGATTCAGTAACATCATATGGCGTTCGTTCGCCATTAGAGTTGGTATAGTATTCAGTTCGGGTTTGATCTTTTGCTTCTTCTAGCCCAACCATCACCTGACCAATCGGGGCTCCTGAGTTACCGTACTGAATTACAGCACCCGTTTCTAATGAACCCCACTGAACACCTAGGTTAATACCATCACCTTCAGACATTTCGACAATTAACGCTTCAATAAGAACCTGAGCACGACGAATATCGAGTTGAGAAATGACGTCTTGTAATGCCATCATAATATCTGGTGGCGCTGTTAAAACTAACGAGTTAGTTGCAGCGTGAGCAGCAATGACGACCTCACCACGCGATGCACCTGATGTTTTCTGACCGGCTTGTTTTTCAGCTTGTAGGTTATCGGAAACACCTTTCAATACATCCACCAAATCTTCAGCTTTCGCATTTTTCAGGTACACAACTCGGTTGTTACCTTTTGTCGCCATTTCAACATCAAGTTGACGAATCAAACGTTTCAAGCGGGCTCTTACTTTTGGATCACCAGAAATTAAAATCGCGTTAGTACGTTCATCGGCCACAATTTTAGGTTCAAGGAACTCTGGCGTGCTTTTCTGATTCGCACTTTTATTCAGTGCTTCAACAATGCGTACCATTTCAGCAGCAGATGCATTACGCAGCTCTACCAATTCAATTTCTTTATCACCGGCTTGGTCAACACGCTTGATGATCTCTGCTAAGCGATTCACTACTGCCGCACGACCTGTGATCAAGATAATATTCGCTGGATCATAATGAACCACGTTACCGGCACCGGCGTTATCAATCAGCTGACGAAGTAGAGGAGACAACTCTCGAACCGACACATTACGCACCGCGACAACTCGAGTGATAACACTATCGCCTTGCGCGCTGCCATCACCTAACACAGGGATTGCTGAGGTTTTTGAGTCTTTTGCTTTGATAACCTTAAGTACCCCATTGTCCATCTCTACGACTGCGTAACCGTATACTTCAAGGACATTAAGGAAAAAGCTGTAATATTGCTCTTCGTTAAGTACGTCATAGCTGCGGACATCGATCTTACCGCGTACTGAAGGATCAACAATGATGGTCTTTTCGAGGTTACGACCCACTATGTTGATGAATTCTTGAATATCAGTGCCTTTAAAGCTCGCACTAAATTCGTTTGCCATTGCACCTGGTACGCAGAGTAAACTTCCTGCTAGTAGCCAAGCACTTTTGCTGAACCAATGTTTCACGTATGTCTCCCTGAACTTACGCCGGTTGCCTAAGTCTTACAATTGGATATAGATATCGTACTGTTGGCCGTCTCGCTCAACAGTTAAATTTAATTCTTGCGGATCGCTCATCACTTGCATCAGTTGTACTGAAGAAGACGGATCACTTAAATCGATCCCGTTCAGTTGAACCGCAATATCACCAGGTTGTAGCCCTACATCATTAAATAATGCGGCATCACGACCAGGTGATACTCGATAACCAACAATGTCTCCGTCTTTTTTGACGGGTGAAATGGTGATGTATTTAAAAACGCTTTGTGGATCTTTCGCAATTTCTTCGCGGATTTGCTCTAATTTCTCTCCAACGTCAGACGTCGCTGCTTCTGCTCGCTGAGCTTGCGCCCTAGCTACCTGCGGCGATTCAGATAGCTTCTTATATTCTATACCTTCCATCATTAAGGTCTCGTCTCGACCTTGGTTATCAATGATGACGCGATCCACCAATACCGCTTTTAGTGTCGCACGTGTCCCTTCGATTTCTTCACCCAAACCGTACGTAGCTTGCTTACCTCGGTTAGCAATAACAGCAAGGCTGGTGTTGGCATCACTGCTGGCAACCGCACCGACCAGCGTAAGGTTAAGGCGCGTCTTAGGGGCGTCTTTAACAATAGGCTGTTCTACAACCGCCGCTTTTTGCTCAGTGTATTTACCGAATAGGTTGGCATTCTGAAGGGCATTAAAATCTATCGCGTCGCCTTTATTGCTCGCAGCAACGCTACTCGCCGATGGACGCCATTGCGGCACTTCCGACGATTGAGGTATGGCTAACCACACAATTTTGCCAAGTATCCATCCGGTTATCGCAATAAACAGACAGGTAAGCAACAAGCTAAGTTTGGCTTGAATGGTATAATGATTGGACTTGATCTGAGCCAGTAGCGGTCTGCTTGATAATCCTGCACTTAGCTCTAAACGTTTCACTGAATGGATTCCTTTATTCTAACGTCCGTCATTTAAGCTATAACGATAGCTATCGACTTTAAATTGCTAAATTTGCAATAAAATTATTACTCAACAAAGAGCAGTGAACTATATCACAAGTTGTCTTTCATACCTTTTTCTTATGCAGTTTTTGCCAACTCCCTTGAAAAAAATACGCCTTGACTCCATCTGTAGGTGAATAATCCATCACTCATTGCCGTATTCGGGCAGTGATTAGATAGCGTAGTGTTCTATGAGTTCCCTAAATGAAGCCGTTAGGCTAGATAAATGGCTATGGGCCGCAAGATTTTACAAAACCCGCTCCATCGCGCGTAACATGGTCGATGGCGGTAAAGTCCACTATAATGGCCAACGAAGCAAGCCGAGTAAAATCGTTGAAGTGGGCGCTGAAGTCAGACTTCGTCAAGGCAACGAAGAAAAAATCGTGATCATCGAACAAATCTCAGATCAACGCCGAGGCGCTCCCATCGCACAAACCTTATATCGCGAAACCAATGAGAGTATCGCGAAACGTGAGGAACACGCGACTCAACGTAAGCTTAATGCCCACAACCCAAGTCCGGAACGCCGCCCAGATAAAAAGCAGCGCCGAGACATCATTAAGTTCAAACACCAATAAAAGCCGGAATTACCAACGAGGAAAGCACTCCATGGCAAATAATGTTTTAAACCGCTACCTATTCGAAGATCTTTCAGTACGTGGCGAGTTGGTACAATTGGATGAAGCGTACCAACGTGTTATCTCCAGCAAGGAATATCCGGCAGCAATAGAGAAACTGCTGGGTGAGCTACTCGTTTCAACTACTCTTTTAACTGCCACTCTTAAGTTCGAAGGTTCGATCACCATCCAGCTACAAGGCGACGGTCCTGTGTCTCTTGCCGTTATCAACGGTGACCATAACCAACGTGTTCGTGGCGTAGCTCGCTGGGAAGGCGATGTTGCCGATGACGCAAACATTCACGATCTAATGGGTAAGGGCTACCTTGTGATCACCATCGAACCGAAAAACGGCGAGCGTTACCAAGGCGTCGTTGGACTAGAAGGTGACACTTTAGCAGAAGTGCTAGAAGGCTACTTTGCAAACTCAGAGCAGTTAAAAACGCGCCTATGGATCCGCACTGGTGAGCATGAAGGCAAAGCACACGCAGCAGGTATGTTGATTCAAGTGATCCCTGACGGCACTGGCTCTCCAGATGATTTCGAACATCTAGAGCAGCTCACTGACACAGTAAAAGATGAAGAATTGTTTGGTTTAGAAGCGAACGAGTTATTGTATCGACTATATAACCAAGACAAAGTACGTCTGTACGAGCCGCAACCTGTCGAGTTCCATTGTGGCTGTTCTCGTGAGCGTAGCGGTGCCGCAATCATCACCGTTGAGAAAGCTGAAATTTATGACATTTTGGCAGAAGTTGGATCAGTTTCTTTACATTGTGATTACTGTGGCACAACTTATACGTTCGACGAATCTGAAGTCACTGAACTGTATGCACAAGCTTCTACGGACAAGAAAACCCTGCATTAATTTATATAGCTTATCAAGCACGTAATTTACCCTACAAAAGGCCAGCTTAATGCTGGCCTTTTTGTGATCAACCCCTCGTAATAACTAGCCTCAAGCGTAATAAAACAACTGCTTAATTTTAAACAATTAATAATGATTTTGCCCTAGCGCAAAGGATTGCGTGCACGATAGACTATTCCCACCAATATGTGACGGGTTACCTAAAACCTTATTGAAATCATGGGTAAATTTTGAGCTATCTCCCTGTTTTCTCCCCGCCCCGTTGCTAGCATGGTGAGCAGATTAAAATTAAAACATTCTTACAAAATCCCTACAAAATCCTTATAAGGAGCACCTATGACCGTTATGGAACATACTAAGGCTGCAACACTTGATCTAACCAAGCACGGACTGCATAACGTAAAAGAGGTTATTCGCAACCCAAGCTACGAAATGTTGTTTGAGGAAGAAACGCGTGAAGACCTAACCGGTTATGAGCGCGGCGTGGTTACTGAACTAGGTGCGGTTGCCGTTGACACTGGCATCTTTACTGGTCGCTCACCAAAAGATAAATACATCGTCAAAGACGCTACGACAGAAGAACATATGTGGTGGACGTCTGATCAAGTGAAAAATGATAACAAGCCAATCACTCCTGAAGTGTGGGACGAGCTAAAAGAACTGGTCACAAACCAGCTTTCTAACAAACGCTTGTTTGTTGTTGACGGTTACTGTGGTGCAAACCCAGATACACGTTTGAGCATTCGTGTTATCACAGAAGTCGCATGGCAAGCGCACTTCGTTAAAAACATGTTTATTCGCCCGACAGAAGAAGAGTTAGCGACATTTGAACCAGACTTCGTAGTAATGAATGGCGCAAAATGCACTAATCCAAAATGGGAAGAGCAAGGCCTGAACTCAGAAAACTTCACCGTATTTAACCTAACCGAGCGCATGCAACTTATCGGTGGTACTTGGTACGGCGGTGAAATGAAGAAAGGTATGTTCGCCATGATGAACTACTTCCTTCCACTAAAAGACATCGCATCAATGCACTGTAGCGCTAACATGGGCAAAGATGGCGATGTAGCGGTATTCTTCGGTCTATCTGGTACAGGTAAAACGACCCTGTCGACTGATCCTAAACGTGCGCTAATTGGTGATGATGAGCACGGCTGGGATGATGACGGTGTCTTCAACTTCGAAGGTGGTTGTTACGCAAAAACCATCAAACTTTCGAAAGAAGCAGAGCCGGACATCTACAATGCAATTCGTCGTGATGCACTGCTAGAAAACGTAACAGTACGTGGCGATGGCTCTATCGACTTTGATGATGGTTCGAAAACAGAAAACACACGTGTTTCTTACCCTATCTACCATATCGATAATATCGTTAAGCCAGTATCAAAAGGCGGTCACGCGAATAAAGTGATCTTCCTATCAGCCGATGCATTTGGCGTACTGCCTCCAGTATCTAAATTGACACCCGAGCAAACTAAGTACCACTTCCTGTCTGGCTTTACCGCCAAACTAGCGGGAACAGAGCGCGGTATTACTGAGCCAACACCAACTTTCTCTGCTTGTTTCGGCGCGGCGTTCCTAACGCTTCACCCAACTAAATACGCAGAAGTACTGGTTAAACGCATGGAAGCAGCAGGCGCTGAGGCTTACCTAGTGAATACTGGTTGGAACGGCACTGGCAAACGTATCTCTATTCAAGATACACGCGGAATTATTGATGCCATTCTTGATGGTTCGATTGAAGAAGCACCAACTAAGCACATTCCAATCTTCAACCTTGAAGTACCAACATCACTACCAGGTGTGGATCCTAGCATTCTAGACCCTCGCGACACGTACGTTGACCCACTTCAGTGGGAAAGCAAAGCGAAAGATTTAGCAGCGCGCTTTATCAATAACTTTGATAAGTACACAGACAACGCTGAAGGTAAATCTCTGGTTGCGGCTGGTCCTCAGATTGATTAAATCGAGTAACAGCGACGTCGCGTAAACGCAGTGAAAAGTTGGCATTAACTTATCACCTTTACGTAGGCCAAGTTACAAAAATTGCTTCAAGCCCCTCTTTTGAGGGGCTTTTTATTGAATACCACAGAATATTGATACAAGCTAAAGCCTATCTAGTTTTATTTCATAACACACGTAGGTTCTAGCAAAGATGAAAACAGCGCGTCGAGTTCTACTTCTGTTACTGGTTATCTTAGTTGCCATTCCAGCCGCTACGATTGCGCTGCTAACAACATCTTACGCGGACGCAACCTGGCGCTTGCTGTCAAACACCTTTTCTCTTCCCTTCCGGGCCGAAAGCGTGCGTTATGGCTTTCCCTATCACCTAACTTTACAACGCGTGAACACCAGCGGAGACGATGCGTCTTACATCGAGCAAGTCGATTTATGGATGAATCCCGATGTTTATCGCGATGGTAAATGGATCGTTGATAGTTTATTGATTGATGGTATGAGCTTGCAGTATGGCGCACCAAAGCTCCCACCTTTAGATAACGTTTTATTCCATCAAATCGCGCTCAAAAATATTGATTACGCCGACGAGCAGTTCTCTGCCAATGGCATTGACCTTCAAATTCAATCACCACAATGGAATGGTCAATTAATACCATATGGCGAAGTTCAACTTGCAGCTGACCAACTCTATTGGAATGGCGAAGCCTTTAATCAAGTCTTAGTCGATATAGACTACAAACCGCAAGACAGTACGCTTTATGGCACCTCTTTTAACTGGCGTAACAGTCAAATATCTGGGCAAGGGGAGCAGTATCCTCAAGGCTGGTCTTTAGTAAATGTGACCATCAACAAGCTGAAACTGAGTAATACGCAGCGCCAATCACTGCTTGCAAAACCTTGGCACGATCTACCATTTAACATTAATCATATTAATAGCTTAGATTTGCTTAACGCCGATATTGAATGGGGCGACTGGCACTGGCAGAACTTGGATCTTTCTGTGGAAAACGCCACACTGCCACTGTCTCTCTGGAAGACAAAAGCTCAAGTGTCATTGCAGGCGGATAGCGTTCGATTCCAGCAGCAAACCGCAATAGAGCCACGTTTGAGTGCCGCTATCGAGCCAGGAGTAATCCAGCTCAACGAGCTCAGCTTAGATTGGCAGCAAGGTCGAGTGCAAGTTTCTGGATTGTTCACGCCAACACAATGGAAGCTCAAAGAAGCCTCTATTCAAGGCCTCAAGTGGGCAACACAGCCAGAAGACAACCTAAATTGGTGGCACGCCGCCACCAGCGAGTTAGAGCATGTTGCAATCGAACGACTCGACATTGAGCGCAGCCAAATTATCCAGCTATCTCACGAACCTTATTGGCAACTTTCCGGTTTAAATATCGAAGGGCAACAGCTTGATATTAAACAGTCGGCTCAACGTTGGGGCCTTTGGCAAGGCGAATTGGAAGTCAGCGTTGTCAACGCCAGCTATGACCAAATACTCACGTCTCACGCAGCACTTGCCATGCAAAGCAAAGATGGCTTTTGGCAATTGACTCGCCTTTTTGCGCCACTCGAGCAAGGCTACGTAGAAGGCATCGGACAAATAGATTTGAGTACCCCGAGCCAACCTTGGGCGCTCAACGTCAATGCTGATGGTATTCCCTTATCGCTCTTCCACGATTATTTTTTACCCGACACACTGGCTATTGATGGTTTTTCCGATCTCAGCCTCGATCTACAAGGGTTATCAGGTGATCGCAACATGCTGGCCTACAGCTTATCGGGTGAAGTGGAAGCCAATCTCCGAGATACCCGCTTGAAGTCCCAAGCGGATCATTCGCTCAAAGCCATTACCTTAAGTCCACTGCATTTAAGCGCGCAACGAGGGGAAGTTGCCATAAAGCCGGTCACCATCTCAGGAAAAGCCATAAGTGGTAAGGTTTGGGGAACATTTGATATGGCCAACAACCCGCTAAGTGGCATTACTTATCAATTGGAAGAGTCGTGCGGAAACATTGAAGGCGATCTACTAAGTGGCAAAACCCACCGTAATGAATGCGTGAACGCATCAAAACTGGCCGAGCCTACTGATATTGAGACTCCACAGAAAAATGAACCTTCCATCGAGCAGCCAATCGTAATTGATAACATCAATTTGGAGACTCAAGAGGAAGAGCTTTACGAAGAAGTTATCGAAGAAGATGAAGTACCCGACACGAATTCCGCAGCAGAACAACCCCTCTCACCGACAGAGCAAGAAGGTGAAACAGATAAGCGCCCAGCAGATCAGTCGGCGCTTACCCCATCAGCAACTGAGTAACTGCGAGTAGTTCGGTATCAGCATATAGGTACCGACAAAATCAACAGCTGGCGTGTCACCACTATAAATCACTACGTGAATAACGATGCGTGCTTTGCGTCCCGACTCCAATCGGTCTAGGTCACCACTGATCCCATCCAACGAAGTACTCGCCACGGGGTTTTGTTCGACTGGTTGACGATAGCGAATCGAGCTGTCGGCCAACACAATATCACCGTGCAGCCCACGCTCTTTAAGCAGCAGCCACGTCATCCCCCACCCTGTCAGGGTTGCTAAGGTAAAAGCTGACCCAGCGAACATGGTGTTATGCGGATTAAGGTTAGGATTAAGCTGCGCACAGCATTCAAACTGGTAACCCGTGTACTGGTTAATCTTGATCCCCATTTTGTCGCTAATTGGGATTTGTTGCTCCCAGCGCTGTTGAAGCTCAGTACACCATTCAGGGCGACGTAACACATTGGCCATCGGATCCAGTTGCTTCACCATTTGCTGATGGCGCACAGGGCCACGCTCATCGGTCAGCTCACCTCGACGCTCAAAGCCATTTTTTTCATAAAAGGCGATGGCATCTTCACGGGCATTACACACCAAGCGTTTCGCTCCTTCCTGGCGTGCTAACGACTCTAGTGCAACCAAAACCAGCGAACCCATCCCTTTGCTACGGCGATTATTTTTAACCGCCATATAGCGGATCTGGCCATCATTGTCCGGCGTAATGTATAAACGGCCAATCGCCATAGGACGACCTCGACCATCAACAATCATGCGGTGATGACTCATTTCGTCGTATTCATCGCGCTCTGAGCCGATCGGCATACGCCATGGCTCACGAAGCAGTTGCCAGCGAAACTGATAATACTTGTTTATCTGATTATCGGTTTTGGGAGTAATGAGTTTGAACATATCAATCCTTTGAAAGCACAACACTAATCAGTGTCGGAAAAATTACTCCAAGCCAATTCCATGAGCTTGGAGTTAAAGCTTAGACTATGGCGCCTGTGTTACCAGATTAGACCTGCAACCAAAACGTCACAGGACCGTCATTCACCAAGGACACTTTCATATCGGCAGCGAAGCGGCCACGCTGTGTGGGTAAGACTTCTTCACACAAGTCAGAAAAGTAATCATACAAGCGCTCTGCATCAACAGGATGCGCACCACGAGAAAAGCCAGCTCGCGTGCCTTTTTTTGTATCCGCAGGCAGCGTAAATTGAGAAACCACCAGCACTTTACCTTCCACCTGTTTAACGTTCAGGTTCATCTTGCCTTCGTCATCTTCGAACACACGGTAGGTTGTAACACGCTCCATTAAACGCTTTGCTTTAGCTTCATCGTCGTCCTTCTCTACGCCCAATAAGACCAGCAGACCACGATCAATTTCTCCTACGACTTCACCATCCACGCGGACGGCTGCTTCACTGACTCGTTGAATTAGCGCTATCACTACTCTCGCTTCCTTCATCTGTTAACTGAGATTCAGCGGTCGAGTGTATCATGTCTAAATCTTCACTCCAGTGCTCTCGCTCACCAAGCGCAGCCGTAACTTCCGCCCCCAATAACACGATCATCCAGCATAAATACACCCAAACAAATAAGATAGGAATCGCCGCTAACGCGCCGTAGATGAGCTGATAAGACGGAAACTGAGTGATGTAAAGCGCAAAGCCTTTTTTACTCAACTCGAACAGTATCGCGGCGACTGCTGCCCCCATGGCACCATGAGCGAGGTGTACTTTTTTATTCGGCACTAGAATATACAAGCCAAGAAAAGCAAAAAAGGACAGCAACAACGGTAGCCAACGCAGAAATAAATTAAACGCACCAGATAATGTCTCGTTCTCTAAAATTTGCAGCGAAGTCACGTACGACGTCGCCGCAATACTCGCACCGACCATGATCGGCCCTAACGTGAGTACCATCCAATACATAGAGAATGAAAAGACTAAACGGCGCTTGTCTTTAACTCGCCAAATGTAGTTTAAGTTCTTATCAATGTTGGAAATCAGCATGACCGCTGCGATGAATAAAAACCCACCGCCAACCGCGCTCATTTTGCCCGTATTCGCCACAAATTCCTGTAATGCCGTATGTACAGCTTCTCCAGAAGCTGGCACAAAATTCTCAATAATGTAGCCTTGCAGCACCTCACCAACGTTCGCAAAAACGGGAAATTTCGACAATATTGATAACAATACCGTCAGCATTGGCACAATAGACAACAAGGTAATGTAGGCAAGATAGCCCGCGTTCACATTCACACGGTCATGCGTTAATCGCTTAAGAAGGTACGTAAAAAACGCGACGCAACTTGGCAGTAGATTGATTAATCTCGCCTTGTAACTCTCTGATAACTGGTTCATAGTTCATCCCATAATTAGCGCCGAGGACATAAGAATGCCTTATTTATTAGCAATTGTACTATCAATTTTCACTTTAACAGGGTGTCAATCTGCTTATTACTCAGCAATGGAGCAGGTTGGGTATCATAAACGAGATATTATGGTCGACCGCGTCGAAGATGCCAAAGAATCTCAACAAGATGCACAAGAAGAATTCACCAGTGCACTTGAAGCCTTGTCTGCGATCACCAACTTTGATGGTGGTGAGCTAGAAAATGTCTACAACAACATCAATGACAAATACGAAGATAGCGAAAAAGCGGCTCAAGACGTACGTGACCGTATTGCTGCGATTGAAGACGTATCCGGCGCACTGTTTGATGAGTGGCAAGATGAGCTAGAGCTGTACTCGAGTGCGAAACTGCGTCGTTCAAGCGAGCAAAAGCTACGTGAAACCAAAGCCTCGTACAAAACCATGCTTAGCGCTATGAAGCGTGCAGAGAAAAAGATGGCACCGGTACTGGATACGCTGCGTGACAACACGTTGTACTTAAAACACAACCTTAACGCCAGTGCGATTGGTTCTTTGCAAGGTGAGTTCTCTAGCTTAGAGAAAGACATTCAGTTTGCGATCAAACAAATGAACGAAGCGATTGCAGAGTCCGATAAATTCCTACAAAAGCTCAATCAAAAGTAAATGATTTAGACCTCCTCCTAGTGAGGAGGTTTTAGTCGGCGACCTTACCGAGTAAACCGATGACTCTTCGAACAAAGCCTACCCTCTCTGGCACAGTTCCCCATGGCACTTCTACCACTTCATAACCCAACTCAGTATAGACACTCACTAACGACTGATGAATCTCCAATGCTTCTTCAAAGCTGTGCGGACGCACTTCATCTTGTACGTAAATGGATGCTTCAGGTCGACAAGTAAACACCTGACTATGGTACCCAGCGCTTTCGGTTAAGAAAGCTTGGTCAACCTTACAGCCGCCCACTTGTAGGTATGCAATGATGTCGGGGATGGCGCGATCAACAAACGCAACATCATGACAACGCGCATCACTCTTTTGTTTGTCCATCAACCCAAGGCATAACTTGGCAAACTCAGGTAAATTCGTCCACGGCAAAATACCATTTTCTAACTGGCTTTGCTGCTCAATCAAGTCGCGAGACCCTTCAGGAAACGTGGCGTAACCACACGCGTCTAGCGCATTCAGCAGTGTTGTTTTTCCCGCACCAGGCCCACCGGTGATAATAATCGGGTTCATATTCAACTCCAGAAAACAAAAAGCCCCGAGCATAACTCGAGGCTTCTTCTTAATTGAATCGCTTAACGAAAATTATTTCGCGCCACGAGAAGCACGCTTACGGTCGCTTTCCGTTAGGAACTTCTTACGGATACGGATGCTTTCAGGCGTTACTTCTACTAGCTCGTCGTCATCGATGAATTCTAGTGCTTGCTCAAGAGTCATCTTGATTGGCGGAGTAAGAACCTGTGCGTCATCGGTACCTGATGCACGAACGTTGGTTAGCTGCTTACCTTTCAGTGCGTTTACCGTTAGGTCGTTGTCACGGCTGTGAATACCGATAACCATACCTTCGTAAACTTCAACACCGTGACCGATAAATAGACGACCACGCTCTTGAAGGTTGAACAGTGCGTTAGTTAGCGCTTTACCCATCGCGTTCGCGATTAGTACACCGTTTACACGTTGACCGATGTTACCGCCTTTGTGAGGGCCGTAGTGATCAAACGTATGGTAAAGAAGACCTGAACCTGAAGTCAGTGTCATGAATTCCGTTTGGAAACCGATCAGACCACGTGATGGCATAACGAAGTCCATACGCACACGACCTTTACCGTCTGGAGACATGTCTTTCAGCTCACCTTTACGTAGGCCGATGTTCTCCATGATGCCGCCTTGGTGCTCTTCCATTACGTCGATAGTTACCGTTTCGAACGGTTCCATCAACTGACCATCTTCTTCTTTGATGATTACTTCTGGACGAGATACTGCTAGCTCGAAGCCTTCACGACGCATGTTTTCGATCAGGATAGAAAGGTGAAGTTCACCACGACCTGATACGCGGAATTTATCTGGATCGTCTGTTTGCTCAACGCGTAGTGCAACGTTGTGTACCAGTTCCTTCTCAAGACGCTCAAGGATGTTACGTGACGTTACGAACTTACCTTCTTTACCCGCGAATGGAGACGTGTTTACTTGGAACGTCATTGTTACTGTTGGTTCATCAACAGACAATGGTGGTAATGCTTCTACTGCGTTTTGTGCACAGATAGTGTCAGAAATTTTCAGCTCGCCAAGACCAGTGATTGCGATGATATCACCCGCGTTAGCTTGTTCAACTTCGTGACGCTCTAGGCCAAGGTAGCCCATTACTGTACCCACTTTACCGTTGCGAGTTTTACCATCAGCACCAATAATGGTTACCTGCTGGTTTGGTTTAACGCTACCACGAGTTACGCGAGCCACGCCGATAACACCAACGTAAGAGCTGTAGTCTAGCTGAGAAACTTGCATCTGTAGTGGACCATCAAGGTCAACATTTGGCGCGTCAACAACATCAACGATAGTTTGGAATAGTGGTTCCATGTTCTCGCCAGTTTCGCCTTCTTCTAGAGAAGCCCAACCGTTAAGTGCAGATGCGTAAACTACTTTAAAGTCTAGCTGGTCATCAGTTGCACCTAAGTTGTCGAATAGATCGAACACTTGGTCCATAACCCAATCAGGACGTGCACCAGGGCGGTCAATCTTGTTGATTACAACGATTGGTTTTAAACCGTGAGCAAACGCTTTTTGTGTTACGAAACGCGTTTGAGGCATTGGACCATCAACAGCGTCAACGATAAGTAGTACAGAGTCTACCATCGACATGATACGCTCAACTTCACCACCGAAGTCCGCGTGTCCCGGAGTATCTACGATGTTGATACGGTAATCGTTCCAGTCGATTGCTGTGTTTTTAGCAAGAATGGTAATACCGCGCTCTTTCTCGATGTCGTTCGAGTCCATGACTCGCTCTTCAGCTTCACCGCGAGACTCAAGCGTGCCCGATTGTTGTAGCAGCTTGTCAACCAACGTGGTTTTACCGTGGTCAACGTGCGCGATGATCGCGATATTTCTTAATTTATCAATCTGTGGAGTAGCCATGGATATTGATTCACTTAGATAGATGAAATGCCCCCACGCTGAGAACGGGTGCTCTCTGGCGACATTTGCTGATTAAAAAAACGGCCATAATGTACCAGATTTTAGCAAAAAGCCTAGAAATATGTGATCTACTCCCGAGCATTTCTGCGATTTTTACGCTTAATGCCCATTTTCTTCCTCAGAACGAATTGATTAAACGCAACTTTATTCTAATCGATGCATAATTCAAATTGACTCTTGCTCAAAAACTGGGCTGAATACGCAATGTACCTGTCACATTATGGTGCAACAATGATTTTTAGCACCATAATAGTGCAATCAAAGATCATTTTGGTGCAAGCAACTGCACCAAACTAGCATTCAAAAACACAATTGCTTGAAATTAATGGAATATTTTTTTTGGCACGGTTTTGGCTTTAGTTAAAACAGCATCGATTAATGAAAAGTCAAATTGATTAATCAATGCCAGGTTTCATGAATAATTCATAAATCGAGCTTTTACCGCTTATTAACACTGGAGGTTATCCAAGATGTCAGTAGAAAACGTTCTATCGCTGATCCAAGAAAACGAAGTTAAGTTTGTTGACCTACGCTTCACTGATACAAAAGGTAAAGAGCAGCACATTTCGATCCCTGCTCACCAAATCGACGCAGACTTCTTCGAAGAAGGTAAAATGTTCGATGGTTCATCAGTTGCTGGCTGGAAAGGTATCAACGAATCAGACATGGTAATGATGCCTGACGCATCTTCTGCTGTGCTTGACCCATTCACGGAAGACGCAACACTAAATATCCGTTGTGACATCTTAGAGCCTGCAACAATGCAAGGCTATGACCGTGACCCACGCTCTATCGCAAAACGCGCTGAAGACTTCATGCGTTCTACAGGTGTTGCAGATACTGTACTTATCGGTCCTGAGCCAGAATTTTTCCTATTTGATGACGTGAAGTTCTCGACGGACATGTCAGGCTCTTTCTTCAAGATCGACGACGTAGAAGCGGCATGGAACACAGGTTCTGACTACGAAGAAGGTAACAAAGGTCACCGTCCAGGCGTTAAAGGTGGTTACTTCCCAGTAGCTCCAGTAGATTCATCTCAAGACATCCGTTCTGCTATGTGTCTAGTAATGGAAGAAATGGGTCTTGTTGTTGAAGCGCACCACCACGAAGTGGCAACGGCGGGTCAAAACGAAATCGCAACTCGTTTCAACACGCTAACAACCAAAGCTGACGAAATCCAAATCTACAAGTACGTTGTACACAACGTTGCTCACGCGTTTGGTAAAACAGCGACGTTTATGCCTAAACCACTTGTTGGCGACAACGGCAGCGGTATGCACGTTCACCAGTCTCTAGCAAAAGATGGCGTAAACCTATTTGCTGGTGACAAGTACGGCGGTCTATCTGAAATGGCGCTTTACTACATCGGTGGTATCATCAAACACGCTCGTGCAATCAACGCATTCGCTAACCCATCAACAAACTCGTACAAACGTCTTGTACCAGGCTTCGAAGCACCAGTAATGCTAGCTTACTCAGCGCGTAACCGCTCTGCTTCAATCCGTATCCCAGTGGTACCAAGCCCGAAAGCACGTCGTATCGAAGTTCGTTTCGGTGACCCAGCGGCGAACCCATACCTATGTTTCGCAGCAATGCTTATGGCTGGTCTTGACGGTATCAAGAATAAGATCCACCCAGGCGAAGCGATGGATAAAGACCTTTACGATCTTCCAGCTGAAGAAGCAGCAGAAATCCCAACTGTTGCATACTCACTAAAAGACGCGCTAGCAGAGCTAGATGCTGATCGTGAGTTCTTAACAGCGGGCGGCGTATTCTCTGACGACTTCATCGATTCATACATCGACCTTAAGTCTCAGGACGTAGAGCGTGTAAACATGACAACTCACCCTGTTGAGTTCGAACTTTACTACTCTGTGTAAGGTCGACACTGTGTAAAATGTAAACACAGCAATAAAATATTAGGCTCGCCTCGCAGGCGGGCCTTTTTTGTATTCGCCACTCAAGCTTCGACGTTTAACATGAGGGGATAATAAAAATACGCTTAGAATTTTTCCTTACAGGTCAAAGAGCTAAGCCATTGAAACGTGAAATCATCGAACAAGAGAAGGTGAGCAATGAAAGTTCAGCTTATTCCATCACTGTGTGCACTCAGCGGATTGTTAATCGCCTCTATCGCCTTCGCGCAGGTCGCGTATACGTGGGTAGATGAAAATGGCGTGGTTCACTTTAGTGATACGCCAAACAAAGGAGCAAAAGCGATCGCACTGCCAAACCTTGAAGCCAGCGCACCAGCTCCTGAGGTAGAAAGTACTGAATCGCTCGCACCTCAGACTACGCCATCTACTGCATCACAAAACAAGCCAGAGAAAACAACCGAGAAGCCTCTTCCATTAGAACTTTCAATGCAGACCCCCAAGCACAACGAGACCATCCGCAGCAATCGAGGCATCATCAATATTCAATTAGAAACCAATCGCAAGCTTGGTATCGGTGAGCAATTGCAATTGTTACTCGATGGAAAACCTTATGGTGCACCACAAAACCATATAGTGTGGCAGTTAAACAATATTGACCGAGGCACTCACACACTTGCTGTGCACGCGAAAAGAAGCGGCAAGCTTATTGCATCTACTAGCCCTATAACGGTGCATTTACATAGAGCAAGTGTTAAGCCGACCGTAAAAGGGGCAAAATAGAATATCTGGTGAAAAAAATCACATCACAGCGATGCTTTTCACTTTTTCTTCTAAGATTTATTCGCCATACTTAACGTTCAATTGCACCATTATTGTGCATCGCACAATCTTAAAGCAAAACAAGGACGTAATGTGGATACCAGTCTTCCTAGTGCCATTCTCAACAATATGGTGACAGCAACGCTGATTCTTGATGATGGATTGGCCATCCGTTATGCCAATCCGGCTGCCGAATTGCTGTTTTCTCAAAGCGCCAAACGAATTATTGAACAATCACTTTCTCAATTGATTCAGCATGCGTCGCTGGATCTCGCGCTGCTCACTCAACCGTTGCAAAGTGGCCAAAGCATCACCGACAGTGACGTCACTTTCGTTGTTGATGGCCGCCCTTTAATGCTAGAGGTGACGGTTAGCCCTATCACTTGGCAAAAGCAGTTGATGCTTCTGGTCGAGATGCGCAAAATTGATCAGCAGCGCCGACTCTCTCAAGAACTGAACCAACACGCCCAACAACAAGCAGCGAAGCTGTTAGTCCGAGGGCTTGCACATGAGATTAAAAATCCGCTTGGCGGCTTACGCGGTGCGGCGCAATTGCTAGAAAAAATGCTGCCAGAGCCCTCTCTCACCGAATATACACACATCATCATTGAGCAAGCAGACCGTTTAAGGGCGCTCGTGGATCGATTACTAGGACCGCAGAAGCCAGGTAAGAAGACACAAGAGAATCTGCACCAAATTCTTGAAAAGGTTCGCCAGCTGGTTGAATTAGAGTCACAACGCTCAATCATCATTGAACGAGATTATGACCCAAGCTTGCCAGAGATTTTGATGGATACAGACCAAATCGAACAGGCAATGCTTAATATCGTCAGCAACGCCGCACAAATTCTTAGCCATCAAGAACACGGGAAAATAACCATTCGCACCAGAACGGTGCATCAAGCCAATATTCACGGCAAACGCTGTAAACTCGCTGCTCGTGTCGAAATCACAGACAACGGCCCAGGTATTCCACCGGAACTACAAGACACGCTGTTCTATCCCATGGTCAGTGGCCGCGAGGGAGGAACTGGATTAGGGCTATCTATTTCGCAAAATTTGATCGACCAGCACAATGGAAAAATAGACGTAGAAAGCTGGCCTGGTCACACAACATTTACTATTTATCTGCCGATCTGATTGCGCTAATGGACTTCAAGTCGCGTCAGTTTTTCGGTTTGCTGCAAGGATTACTACATGAGTAAAGGATATGTTTGGGTCGTTGATGACGACAGTTCAATTCGCTGGGTAATGGAGAAAACGCTCTCCTCTGCCAACATCAAATGTGAAACCTATGCCGATGGAGAAAGCGTGTTAATGGCGCTCGAACGCGAAGTGCCGGATGTTCTAGTATCAGACATTCGCATGCCAGGTATTGATGGGTTGGAGCTACTAAAGCAAGTACAGCGCGATTACCCAGACCTTCCCGTGATTATCATGACCGCGCATTCAGATTTAGATGCGGCAGTGAATGCGTACCAAAAAGGTGCTTTTGAATATTTACCAAAACCTTTTGATATTGATGAAACTTTAACTCTGGTTGAACGAGCCATTGCACACAGCCACGAAAACAAACGCGAGCAGCTCTCTCCAGAAGACATTCCAGCAGAAACGCCTGAAATTATCGGTGAAGCACCAGCGATGCAAGAGGTGTTTCGCGCCATTGGTCGTCTTTCTCGCTCCTCTATTTCAGTCTTGATTAACGGTGAATCGGGCACGGGTAAAGAACTCGTTGCTCATGCACTGCACCGTCACAGTCCACGTGCTAACAAACCTTTCATTGCGCTCAATATGGCGGCGATTCCCAAAGACTTGATTGAATCAGAACTGTTTGGCCACGAAAAAGGCGCGTTTACGGGAGCAAACAATGTTCGTCAAGGACGATTCGAACAAGCCAATGGCGGCACTCTATTTTTAGACGAAATCGGCGACATGCCATTAGACATTCAAACTCGTTTACTACGCGTTCTAGCTGACGGGCAGTTTTATCGAGTGGGCGGTCACTCTCCGATCAGTGTCGATGTACGAATTGTCGCGGCAACACACCAGAACTTAGAAAAGCTGGTGCACGAAGGTGACTTCCGTGAGGACCTATTTCATCGCTTAAACGTGATTCGCGTTCAGATCCCGGCACTGCGTGAGCGTAAGCAAGACATTGAAAAGCTTACACAGCATTTTCTTATCCGTGCAGCTGATGAGCTTGGTGTGGAAACAAAAACTCTCCACCCGTCAACCGTAGAGATTCTTAACCGCCTTGATTGGCCTGGCAACGTGCGTCAATTAGAGAATATTTGCCGTTGGTTAACCGTTATGGCCAGTGGTAGCGAGGTGTTACCAAATGACTTGCCAAGCGAGCTACTCGAAGAGAAAAAATCCATTTCAGACTCTGCACATGGTAGTTGGCAAGAACAATTGGCGGATTGGGCACGGCATTCACTCGCAGCAGGAGATAAAGAACTACTTTCTTACGCTTTACCAGAATTTGAACGCATTTTATTAGAAGCAGCCTTAGAGCACACTAAAGGTCATAAGCAAGATGCCGCTAAAGTATTAGGCTGGGGGCGAAATACACTCACCAGAAAATTAAAAGAATTGTACTGACAATCACTTACGTGGTGCGTTAACAACGAGCGTCGTTTGTCACTCGATATTAATAAAAACATCAGTACAATTGTGGCGCACCACCATCTATGTGATTAGGCGATGTCTACTGCTACGACTCAAATTACACTGCGTACTGCTGTTCTGATTCCATTTGTCATGATCTTCTTACTGGCGATCGGTGTCATTGTCTACGTCCAAAAACAAAGTTACGAAGAAGTGGTCACGGATATCAGTGACAAGCAACTTTCCGTGTTAACCGAAAGTGTCCACGACCACCTCAATAGCTATCTACGTAAGCCTTTTACTGCGGTTATGGCTCTCGCGCACAACGTCAGCTATCACAACCTTTATCGCCCTCACGATACCTCAGACATTCAAAACTACCTGCTGAGTGCATTCAAAAATCTTTACCAATCGATACCGCAGTTGGATGTAATCGCATTTGGTTCAGAAAACGGCGACTTTGCAGGCTTTCGCCGCGAGCTTTCCGACGATTACACCTTAATGGTGCAAGATCGCTACACCGATGGTGATCTGGTTATTTATGGAACCAACCATGTGAGTAACAACATTCGAACGGTTATCTCCCAATACGATCCTCGCACTCGCCCATGGTATAAGCCCGTTGCAGAGAGCCAAAACGCCACTTGGTCTGAAATTTATACCAATGCTGATGAACGCCAGGATATTACGCTATCAGCCATGACGCCGGTGTACAAACACGACCAATTTGCTGGTGTTTTGGTGACAGACATTCGTATCAATACATTCAACGAATTCCTGCGCGAGTTAAAATACAACACTAAAGCGTCGGTCTACATCATGGACCCAGATCATCGTTTAATCGCTCACTCAGGCCCGGGAAGCGTCATCTCATGGGGCACAAAATTTTCGGATAAAGGGCAGCGTTTGCTTGCCGCTGAAAACGCAGACCCGATCATCAAAATCAGTGCGAGCCGCGTCCGGTCTTTCGATCTCAACAACACCAAGCAACCTTATACTTTTTCATTTGAACATGATGGCCAACGTATTTTCAGTCGGCTAACCCCGTATCGAGACCAAGACGGCTTAACATGGTTTATCGGCACCTCCATTTCGGAGTCTGAGCTTCTCGGCCTGTTACCGAAAAGCCAGCAAGAGAGTTGGCTCGTTGGCATTATTGTAAGCCTATTTGGGATCGCCATCAGTTGGATCATTTTCAACCGAGTTACCAGACCAATTAACGCGACGGCCGCCGCCGCTCAGCACCTGGCAAATGGGGATTGGGATAGCGGCATGCCAAAGCCTGGTTATGTGTATGAGACAACCGTACTGGTTCATGCTTTTAATGAAATGGCGAACAATCTAAGAGCTTCATTCAAAGCATTGCGTGAACAGTTAGTTTATGACTCTCTAACACGCTTATATAGCCGTCAGGGTTTGGTCGAAATCTGTGAAAATCAGTCTCATCTTTGTCACGGCAGTTTATTTTTACTTGGTATCAACAAATTTAGAGATATCAACGACAGTGTGGGTCATCACAACGGCGACCAGTTGTTGGTCAGCATCGCTGAAAGGCTAAAACAGCGGTTTCGTGACAACGCATTATTGGCTCGGATTGGTGGTGATGAGTTCGCGGTGTTTCTCTCAAATGTCGACACTGAAACCAAAATTAAACAAACCGAGCGTCGATTACAGCAACTCTTTTCCACCCCATTTATGGTGGAAGGCGAGAATGTAGTGATGAAGATTTCACTTGGTATTGTACAAACCCAGCCAAACGAAACCATGCCTTTATGGTTACGCAACGCCAGCATCGCATTAAGTTACGCTAAACAAGACTCACTGACTGGTGTATGTCACTACAGCCCAGAACTAGCGAGCGCTTCAAAGTTTCGTACGCAAATGCTGACCAAGATCCAAACTGGCATTGAAAACCGAGAGTTTATTCCTCATTACCAACCGATTGTGGATCTCGTCAGTGGCACAGTGTGTGGCGCCGAAGCACTTGCGCGCTGGCATAGCGACTCAGGTATGGTGTCACCATTAGATTTTATCCCAATCGCGGAAGAAAGCGGCATGATCAAAGCCATCGGCCAACAGATTCTGTTACAAGCTTGTCGCGACACTTACCAAGCGATCGAAAGCAAACAGTGGCCGTCGGACTTCCAACTGCATGTGAATATCTCTGTTAATCAACTATCCTGCCCAAGTTTTGTTGATACGGTGACAAGCGTATTGGATATCACGAAATTACCAGCAAGTAACCTCACACTAGAGATCACAGAATCACGTATCATTGATAGCGCACCGACCACACTAGAAAATATGACTAAACTGCGTGAAATGGGTATTGGTATCGCGATAGATGACTTTGGCACCGGCTACTCATCACTGGGTTACCTCCACTCTCTGCCGTTTACCTGCTTGAAGATTGATCGCACCTTCATCAATCAACTCACACAAGAAAACTTAAACAGTTCAGTCGTCGCAGCCGTCATCAATATCACAGCAGGTCTCAAAACTAATGTCGTCGCGGAAGGTGTCGAGGATAGCAATCAAGCACAATTACTGCGCTCTTTAGGCTGTAATCAGGTGCAAGGCTTCTACTACAGCCGCCCTATGCCACTAGAAGAATGGCCAACACATTTGGTGAACATGAAGTAGAAAAGAGCGAGAATCGTTGATTTCCTAGTCATCCTCTACTGACAATCTACCCAACTGTTATTTATACTTAACTGCAAATCTTACCCATGTATTGTCACAGATGATGTTTGGGCCCTGTTCCAGTTCATAACTATCCGGATCGACAAAATGATAACGAAGAACCTTCCTCTTACTGATTTGCACCGTCACCTCGACGGTAACATTCGTACTAAAACGATTCTTGAGCTAGGCCAAAAGTTTGGCATTGCCCTACCAGCGTACGATATTGAGTCTCTCACTCCTCACGTTCAAATTGTCGAAGCGGAACCCTCTCTTGTTGCTTTCCTTTCTAAGCTCGACTGGGGTGTTGCTGTACTGGGCGATCTAGATGCATGTCGTCGTGTCGCGTACGAAAACGTAGAAGACGCGCTAAACGCACAAATCGATTACGCAGAGCTGCGTTTCTCTCCTTACTACATGGCGATGAAACACAAACTACCAGTAGCGGGGGTTGTTGAAGCCGTCGTGGACGGTGTGCAAGCGGGTATGCGCGATTTTGGCGTGAAAGCCAACCTGATCGGTATCATGAGTCGCACATTTGGCACTGACGCATGTCAACAAGAACTGGACGGCATTCTGAGCCAGAAAGATCACATCGTTGCCGTCGACCTTGCGGGGGACGAGCTAGGCCAACCGGGTGATCGCTTTGTGTCTCACTTCAAGCAAGTACGCGATGCTGGCCTTGGGGTAACGGTCCATGCTGGTGAAGCAGCAGGTGCAGAGAGCATGTGGCAAGCAATCAATGAGCTGGGCGCAACTCGTATCGGTCACGGCGTAAAAGCGATTCACGATCCAAAACTGATGGATTACCTAGCAGAAAACCGCATTGGTATTGAATCTTGCCTGACGTCAAACTACCAAACAAGTACAGTAGAAACGCTAGAAAACCACCCTCTCAAGCAGTTCCTAGAGCATGGCGTTCTTGCGTGTCTGAACACTGACGATCCAGCGGTTGAAGGCATCGAACTGCCATACGAATACGAAGTAGCAGCACCAGCCGCTGGTCTGAGCCAAGACCAGATTCGCCAAGCGCAAATCAATGGCCTTGAGATTGCGTTCCTTTCAGAAGCAGAAAAAGCGGAACTGAGAGAAAAAGTAAAAGATCGCGCTTAAATCCAGCGAAAACATAAAAAATGCCAGCATCTGCTGGCATTTTTTATATCTTGAATCTGTATCTCTGATTAAATAACACGAGAGAATTGTTGCTGACGCGCCTTCGCTCGCAGGTACTTATCGAAGCTCATACAAATATTACGGATCAGCAAACGACCTCGCAGCGTCACACGAATTTCATTGTCATCCACTTCTACCAACTGATCATTGATAAAGGTTTGCAGTAGACCTAAGTCTTCTTTGAAGTATTGATCGAACTGCACGCTAAACTCAGACTCAATGGCCTTCTTGTCCAACTTGAAGTTACAGATAAGCTGTTTGATCACTTCGCGACGCAATAGGTCATCCGCATCCAGTGATACACCTTTCCACAATGCATGGCGAGATTCATTCACTTGTGCGTAGTATTTCTTCAACTCTTTTTGGTTTTGCGCGTACGCATCACCAATCATTGAAATCGCAGAAACCCCAAAGCCTACCAAGTCACATTCACCTTGCGTCGTGTAGCCTTGGAAGTTGCGATGCAAAATACCTTCACGCTGAGCCACAGCAAGCTCATCATCCGACATTGCAAAGTGGTCCATGCCGATGAACTGGTAACCAGCGCCTGTTAGCGTTGCGATGGTGTCTTGCAGAATAGCCATCTTCTCTTCCGCTTTTGGCAAATCGTCGTCTTTAATCTTACGCTGCGCAGCGAACAATTGCGGCATGTGTGCGTAGTTAAACACAGACAAACGACCCGGTTGCATTTCTAGCACTTGCTCTAATGTTTTCGCAAAAGACGCCTTAGTTTGTTTCGGTAAGCCGTAAATCAAATCAAGGTTAGTCGAACGGAAACCAAGTTCTTTCGCACGAGCTACCATGGCAAAGATAAATTCTTCATCTTGCTCACGGTTCACAAGCTGCTGAACTTCTTTGTTGAAGTCCTGCACACCAATGCTCAGACGGTTGAAGCCTTCACCACGAAGGTGATCCAGCATGGTTAGCTCAATTTCACGAGGGTCAACTTCAATACTGATTTCTGCATCCGCACTAAAGGTAAACTCTTGGCGTAACAAGTCCATCACACGTGTGATTTGTTTTTCAGATAAGAAAGTTGGTGTACCACCACCAAAATGCAATTGAGTCACGGTGCGACCAACAAGTAATGCAGCACGTTGACGAATTTCGTGTTCAAGCACGTCGAGGTATTCATCCGCTTTGTGCGAGTGGCGCGTAATGACTTTATTACATCCACAGTAGTAACAAAGCTTGTGACAGAACGGAATGTGTACGTACAGCGATAATGGGCGTTCTGGGTATTGAGTGCATGCCATATCATAATCAGAAATGGTGAACGCTTCATGAAATTCCAGCGCAGTCGGGTACGACGTGTAGCGCGGACCAGAGTAGTTGTACTTATCCAACACCGCTTGATCCCAGACGATTTGCTGTTTCGATTCAGTATGTTGATTCGACATGGTGGTACTTTCCGTTAAATGCTAGGGAGACGTATATCGCCACCCGATATTCAGAAACCGCTATTTTGCCATACGACGATGGCAACTACGGTAGCCGTTGGCGGCTTTTTAAGTATAAAACCAAAGAAGTGCTAGCGTGATCACGATACCCCCAATGGTGATAAGGAAACCATCAGGGGTACGAATTAGATCATCTGAATATTGATTTGGTTATTCAGTGGCTGGACGTTTTTTTGCAACACTTTGAGTTCTTCTATGATCGCATCCGTTAAGCGCTGCTCCGCTTTATGGCGATCTAAGTTTTGTTGCATACGCTCTTTCTTAGCAAGGTTCTGACGGTCTTCACCGCGCGCCATATCTTTCACAACATGATACAGCTCAGAAATCGCAGGGTATGTTTTATCAAAATCAACACGGTCTTCACCCTGAACATAGTCCATGATGTTGTAAACACGGATGCTGATTTCAGACAAATCACACTGACCTTGAATGCCCGCCTGACACAAGGTATGCACATTCTCAAAAATGTTGGCGTTACGTTTGTCTATCGCCAATTTTTGATGCTTCAGCTGCAATTCCTTTTGCTTTTTCAATTGAAGCAGAAGGTAACCTGCATAAGAAGCGAGTGCGATGATAATCACAACACCAGCAATAGCTAATAAGGTTACATTCATAGCTTAATTATCCTTTATAGTCGTCGAAATTAATGTCGTCGAAATCTGCCAGCAAGTCATCATCGTTGCGCGTGCTTTTCTCAGCAGGTGCAGTGAAGTCTTCCTCTTCTTCAGGTTCCAACAAACCTAGTTGGTCCATTAGTTTCTCAATGCGATCAAGTTTCTCATCGACGAATTTCTGTAGACCTGTGCCCAGGTTTTCACCCGCTTCAATACGGTCTAGCAACACGTTCAATTGCGCGTCATTTTCTAGCATCTCTAGTTCTTGCTCTGCCGACAAACGACGCTCTTGCTTCGTCATTTTCTTCGCAGGTTCAACAATCAGAGGTATTTTCTTTTTGCTGCCTAAGCGCGGGTCGCGATTTTGTGCAGCAGCTTGCTTTTTCTGCTCGTTAACTTCTGAGTTACGGTTACCCGTTTTCAGACCTTTACGCTTTTTAGCACGCTTGCGTAAACGGCCTTCCACATCAGATTCTGTACGGTTACGAGTTACAACAAACTCAGGTGCACCAGCGGCACCCGGTTTTCTAGATTTTTTACTACGGCTCATTACTGGGGTTTCCTCAGTAAAATTACATCATTACCAATAAATTCGAGTTCGAGCTTATCCCGCTCTGCTAGGAACTGGAACGTGTCACGACTAAAGAACACTACGTGAGTGAGATCGTTCTTATAATGCCATGATTTGAAAGCCTCCACGTCGATGACCATTTTCGTCATCAGGCCTATCCAGCCCCCTGGCTTAACTAAATTCAACCATTGCTTCCACACCAAATCTGGGTGGTAGAGGTGCTCTATCACCTCTGTTGCTGTCATGAAGTCGTACGTTTTTTCTAAAACCGACGTATCAGGGTGGTAGTAGAGATCGTACAACGCCATGTTGTGCCCCGCCTCTTCCAGCATCAAGGAGAGCGTTGGGCCAGGACCACAACCAAAGTCGATACCATTTGATTGTGGAGAAATTCGCTCTGTGATCGGGTCAGCAATACGCGACAAAAAGCGTCGGTAACCCAAATCATCGGGGTTGTTCTCATGCAAATCATAGTGAGCTTTTTCGCTTTCCGCATCCAAACGTTGGTCTGGATTTACGAATACCAAGCTGCACTGCTCACATTGAAGATATTCACGACGCTTATCTTCAAAATAATGGTGAGTGCGCTGATTTTGGCATAAAGGACAGGTATGCATGCTGACTTCCTCAAACAGGGATGCGAAACATACCAGAAAGTGAACTCGGATTGGAGTGTTGTTGAGTATTTTTTCAGCAATTTTTATTAAAAAACTTTGTTTACAACCTATAAAGCTAAATAAGTGCAGTAATCTCAATTCAAGTTACGACTGAGCAAGTCAACGGATATAAAAAAAGCGACAGTCAGACTGTCGCTTTCTAAGTGCCATCAATTGGCGAAACTGTGTTGCACACATTTGGTGCACCAATGATCCCTTTGTTTTTAGAGCTTTCCCTGCCAAAAAGAGTTGTTTTTCATCTTCCTGATGAGTTTTGGCTATCCGTTTACTTCCTGTCTACTGAGCAACTTCCTGTGCCTGATCCGTTTCACTGTCTTAACCGTCAGACGAGATGACCATCCTTATCCGATAGGCTCCCTACCTATCTAAATCCCTTTCTAAATCACCAAGCATCCGAGCTACATCCTTGGAGACCTAAACCGTGGTCTTAAATCCTTACATTCACTCCCTGTGAACGACTTCTACTTTACGCCATCCCGTTATGCTCACAAGTAATGGGTTGAAAAAATAATCCGCCTATTTTTCTAAAAAATCAAAATTATCATTTAATCAAAAGCTTAAAAACACTAACAAGAAAAAGCCAACATCAAGTATGGCAAATGTCTCACAAACTGCCGAGCCAACTATCGCTTTCGCATCCAAACTCGACTGTGATATCTGTCACGAACAAAAATGCCCTAGTGGATTCACTAGGGCATTTTTGTACAAGTTGCTCGAACGATGTAGGGACATCTACCCAACCAACTCAAGATGCAGGATCTTGAGCGATTTAGGTATATTAGTGCAGACCGCCAACGTATTTAGACAGCACTTCGATATCTTCGTCTGTCATTTTCTTCGCGATGTCGCGCATCATGGCATTCATATCATTGCCACGGTCGCCATCACGGAATTTTTCTAGCTGAGCTTTGATGTAGTCAGCATGCTGACCAGAAATTTTCGGGAAACCTGAAAGCTCAGTACCATTGCCACGAGGACCATGACATGCAATACATGCGGTTAGGCCACGCTCGGCATCACCAGCGGTATAAAGCGTTTTGCCTTTTGCTACTACATCTTCAGGTGTTGAGTTTTCTGAAACTGGTAGCGAAGCGTAGTAAGCAGATAGGTCTGCGATATCTTCATCGCTCAGTGGCATTGCCATACCACTCATTACAGGATCGTAACGACCTTGTTTACCACCACTTGTCATGCCTAGCTTAAGTTCTTTTAACTGCTTCTCAAGATACTTAGCGTGTTGGCCTGCGAGTTTCGGGTACGTTGTTATTGCACTGTTGCCATCTGCTCCGTGACAGGCGACACAGGTTTGTGATTTTGCTTTACCAGCCTCAATATTACCTTGGGCCCATACTGAGCAACTGGCTAAAAGACTCAAAATTAGCGCTAATTTCTTCATGACATTCCATTATAATTATCAAGCTTCCAGTACCACGGAATGTGAACATACCGCGTACACTCATGGTACAATAGGCGACCTTATGCCGAGCACGGTTATTTTACACATTTTCACAAAAAAGTAATCAATCGACTACACAAAGTCGAGATGGAGTTAACAGTGAGCGTAAAAATTCATTACCAAAATACGCATTTCATCACCAGCGCACCCGATATTCGTCACCTGCCGGAAGACGAAGGTGTCGAAATTGCGTTTGCAGGACGCTCAAACGCTGGTAAATCGAGTGCACTTAACCGTCTAACTAATCAAAAAAGCTTAGCCAAGACATCAAAGACACCTGGTCGTACGCAATTAATCAACCTTTTCAAAGTAGAAGAAGGTTGTCACATTGTCGATCTACCTGGATACGGTTTTGCTCAAGTACCGGTAGAAATGAAAAACAAATGGCAGAAATCTTTGGGTGAATACCTACAGAAACGCGAGTGCCTAAAAGGCTTAGTGGTTCTAATGGACATTCGTCATCCAATGAAAGATCTCGACCAACAAATGATTTTCTGGGCCATCGATAGCCACATTCCTGTGCAAGTTTTGCTAACCAAAGCAGATAAACTAAAAAGTGGTGCACGCAAACAAACTCTACTGAAAGTTCGTAAGCAAGTAGAAACTTTCGGTGGTGACGTTTCTGTTGATGTGTTCTCTTCACTGAAAGGATTAGGTGTCGATCAGCTACGTGCAAAACTGGATACCTGGTTTGCACCAGCACTAGCACACCTGATAGAAGAAGACGAACAAGAGATACCAGCGAGCGATGAAGAATAATTAACAATATTTGTTAAATTTCTTCGACACGGCCCTGCCATTTGGTGGGGCTTTTGTTTATCTGAACTAAATAACAGGCAATAAAAATCCCCGCCTTCCTGGCAGGGATAACGGGAGAGAAAAATTGGTAATTATTGTTATGTGACGAAGCATTGCTGAACTGAGATTCGATTTCAATAGGTTAAAAAGCGCTCTTGTTTCCTGTGTATCACCAAACATTCACTCCAAAAACACCCAATAGCGTTACAATTCAGACAGTTAAGCCAAGCAAATCTTCAAAAAGATGTAACTTAGTTTCTTTCAAGAAAAAATAATAGTGTGACTGGCGTAAATTTACAGGATGAATAACGCAATAAATTTGAAGGAAAAATCGAGATTTTGCAGTGACTTAGAAAGGTCAAAAAAGAAGGTTTTTGAAGGCTAACTTTAAGCTGCTGATCCAAAAGAATAATTTTCTTTCGCCCAATAAAAAACGCCCCAGTCAAAAACTGACTGGGGCGGCTGAATCAGCCTAATCCAATAACGTGAAACAAAAGGTCTGAAAGATAGAACATCTTACCTCTGTACCCTACGAGTATTAATGTACAACAATTGGTCAGAATTGCAAAGAATTTTTGTAGTTTTTTTTCATGAAATTTTTATTAAGCAACATCAAAGTTAACTTTGCGCTAGCTTTTTTAATCTCAAAAAAAAGCCAGCGTTTGTGCGCTGGCTCATAATTAATTGGTTATTTTGGTCTAAAAGTGACTAATGAGCTTGATCCCAGTTATCACCGTGACCTGCTTCTGCAACCAACGGTACTTTTAGCTCTGCTGCAGATTCCATCAATTTCTGTACTTTACTTTCAATTTCGGACAATGATGACTCTTCAACTTCAAAGACCAATTCATCGTGTACTTGCATTAATAACTTCACACGACCATTGCCTTCTTCCTGAATCCACTGATCAACCAACAGCATCGCTTTCTTAATGATGTCCGCTGCCGTACCTTGCATTGGTGCGTTGATTGCCGCACGTTCAGCAGCTTTACGACGCATCCCGTTGCGCGATTTGATTTCTGGCAAATGCAAACGTCGACCAAAAATCGTTTCAACATACCCTTTATCTGCTGCTGTGCTGCGTGTGTCTTCCATGTACTGCATCACGCCTGGGTAACGTTCAAAGTATGTATCCATGTACGCTTGAGCCTCACCACGAGGAATGCCTAATTGCTTCGCCAAACCAAACGCACTCATGCCGTAAATAAGACCGAAATTAACCGCTTTCGCACGACGACGTTGCTCACTTGAAACGTCCTCAATAGAAACACCCATGATTTCTGCTGCGGTTGCCGCGTGGATATCTTTGCCATCACGGAATGCATTCAATAAAGCTTGGTCGCCAGAAAGGTGCGCCATGATGCGCAGTTCGATTTGCGAGTAGTCGACCGCTAAGATTTTATGCCCTGATGGCGCGACAAACGCTTGACGAATACGACGGCCAGCTTCGTTACGAATTGGAATGTTCTGTAAGTTCGGATCAGTAGAAGATAGACGACCCGTTGCAGTCACTGCTTGGTGGTAAGAAGTATGCACGCGCCCCGTCGATGGGTTGATCATCTTCGGCAGTTTGTCGGTGTAAGTTGATTTTAGCTTCGCCAAACCACGGTATTCCAAAATCAGTTTTGGTAGTGGGTAGTCTAGCGCGAGTTCTTGCAGAACTTCTTCATTCGTCGATGGTGTGCCTGATGGCGTTTTCTTCACAACCGGTAAACCCATTTTTTCAAATAGGATGGCTTGTAATTGCTTTGGCGAGTTCATGTTAAACTCTTGCTCTGCAATTTCGTACGCTTTCTTTTCAAGCTCATCAAGGCGAGCGGTAATCTCGACCGACTGCGCACTCAGCTTCATTTCATCGATAAAGACCCCAGTGCGTTCAATGCGCGAAAGAACTGGCACCAACGGCATTTCAATCTCTTCGTAAACTGTCTTCAGGCTTTCATCCTGCTCGATATTAGCAAACAAGCGATTGTGCAGACGAAGGGTCACATCCGCATCTTCTGCCGCGTATGGCGATGCTTGTTCCAGTTCGATTTGGTTAAACGTAAGCTGATTTTTGCCTTTACCTGCAATTTGCTCAAAAGAAATGCAGCTGTGCTGTAGGAAGCGAAGCGCCAAGCTGTCCATATCGTGTTTACCGCCGACACTGTTGTAGATATACGATTCCAACATCGTGTCGTGCTTAATACCTTTTAGCTCAATGTCGTAACGAGCGAGTACAGACGCATCATACTTTAAGTTTTGACCGACTTTTGCTTTCGCTGCATCTTCAAGAATTGGCTTCAGCTGTTCTAGTACCCAATCACGATCAAGCTGTTCAGGCGCATCTAAATAGTCATGTGCAACTGGCACATAAGCCGCAATACCTTCATCGACAGCGAATGACAAACCAACTAGATTCGCTAGCATGTAATCTAGGTTATCGGTCTCCGTATCAAATGCAAACAGCTCAGCCGTTTGAAGTTTATCTAGCCAAGCATTGAAGGTTTCTTTATCCAGAATTGTTTCATATTGGCTGCGATCGATTGTTACCGCAGAAGTTTCCATCTCGGCTTGAGAAGAAGAAGCTTGTGAAGATCCTGCAAGCTCTACGGCCTCCACAGATCCAGAACCGCCTTCAAGTAGTTCATTCAACCAAGATTTAAACGTCAGTTGGCCATACAGCTTCACTAATTCGTCTTTATTTGGTTCCGCTTTCAGCAATGATTCTGGCGTTTCCTCAAGCTCAACATCCAATTTGATGGTCGCGAGCTCATACGAAAGCATGGCATTTTCTTTGTTGTCGATGAGCTTTTTCGCCATGGTTTTAGAACCACGGAAACCAAGCCCTGCAATATCATCGAGGTTTTCATACAACTTCGTCAGACCACCAATACCTTGCAGTAGTGCGGTCGCTGTTTTATCACCGACACCCGGTACACCAGGAATGTTATCTACTTTATCGCCCATCAGTGCTAAGTAGTCGATGATCAACTCAGGTGGAATGCCAAACTTTTCAACCACACCTTCACGATCCATTACGACGTTCGTCATGGTGTTGATCAAGGTAATGTTATCATCCACTAGCTGCGCCATGTCTTTATCACCAGTACTGATCAATACAGGCATGCCCTTTTGTGATGCTTGGTATGCTAACGTACCGATGACGTCATCCGCCTCGACGCCAGGAACACAGATCAGCGGCAAACCCATTGCACGAATAACATTGTGTAATGGTTCAATTTGACAACGCAGGTCATCCGGCATTGGCGGACGATTCGCTTTGTATTCTGCATACATATCATCACGAAAGGTTTTTCCCTTTGCATCGAAAACCACCGCGATGCGCTCAGACGCAAACTGACGCATCATGCTGCGTAACATGTTCACGACGCCGTAAACGGCATTAGTTGGAATTTCACCATTGCTCATGGTGCCCGGGTAGGCGTGAAAAGCGCGATATAGGTAAGAAGAGCCGTCGATAAGGATCAACGGATTTTCAGGAATACTTGCCATAATTGTCTGTATCCAATTCAGTACTTGAGAGATCTGCCTAGGATGCCATGACTGCTGATCTGAATCTATCTTGTTCGCTCGATCTAGGTCGCGTAAATTTTTCCGACTTTATTCAAGAAAACACCACCCCTGTGGATAACTCTGTTTATAGAAATTATCCACTGGTTATCCAATAACAAAAAACACAAGAAAACACCAACTCAACCTATTGATTTATAATAATAAATTCGCATGACGGCGAGAAGATCAACGATCCTAAAATGATCATCGCATGTGGAAAAGATATTAATAGTGACGTCAAATAGAAATCGTAGAAAAGAAAAAAGCGACCCGAATGGGGTCGCCTAGCAGAAGTGGTAAAGCAAATTCTGTAAATAGAGCAGCTTAACCAAGAAGCTATAAATTACACTGGAAGCAATGTGAGCAATGTCGTGTCAAAAAGAATTCGTGCAAGTTCTCGGAAAAATGTTTCATCACTTCTCAACTTTCAGTTAATTAACTTCTGTTAATAAGTCACTCAACGTCCTTGTGAACTTTCCTCATTCCCTAAGACAGGCTTAATAATAATGATTCTCATTTCGTAGTCAACAGTTAAATGAGAAAAAATCTCATTTATTTTCACATTGCTTTAATGAAATGCACTCGAGACTCTCGAAGATTTACTTTTTCTTCAAACTTTTCAATGATATAGCCATTTCTCAATAACAAGCGAAGCATAGCCGGAAACTGGTTTCGAGATTTCACTTTTAATGTGTTGTAGCCTTGTTCTGCCACCCAATCCTCTTGAGCTTCCAAAAGCAGCTGTGCCACGCCTTCATTTCGAGCTTCAGGGACAACACCACCTAACCAGCTATAGAAAACACCATCCTCTAATTCGTAACCTATTTTGAAGCCGACAATCGTGCCATTTTTTTCTGCAACGAGGATTAAACTGTTTTTCTCTTCTAAACGTTGAGTCATGGAGTCTACCGCTTCTCCTTTCGAAAACTCGGTAACACGCGCCACAACTTGAAGTGCTTCTTCCAATGTGCCTTCACGAATCAGCATTGTCATTGTTCTCTTCTCCAAAATAAAAATACCCAAGCACCTTGGATTGTTACTGTTGTAATCCGCCTGAGGTTACTTGGGTATATACAGACGAACAACTCTTGTTGGTCTGGTATTTCTCACTGAGCGATAATTACTCTTCTGTCGCTTCCGGAGTACGATTTAGGTGTTGAGCAGTTTGTGCATTCTCTTCTGCCAACCACTCAGCAACGTCTTTCGCAAAGTACGTTAAGATGCCATCTGCACCTGCACGTTTGAAGCACAATAGTGATTCCATCACAATTTCACGCTCTTTGAGCCAGCCATTCATGATCGCCGCTTTATGCATCGCGTACTCACCAGACACCTGATAAGCAAACGTCGGTACCTGAAGTTCGGTTTTAACTCGGCGAACTACATCTAAGTATGGCATACCAGGTTTAACCATCACCATGTCCGCACCTTCATTGATGTCTAGCGCCACTTCATGGATCGCTTCGTCAATGTTTGCAGGGTCCATTTGGTAGTTTTTCTTGTTGCCGCCTTTTAGATTTGAAGAAGAGCCAACCGCATCACGGAATGGTCCGTAGTAGTTCGATGCGTACTTAGCCGAGTAAGCCATGATTTGAGTATGAATGTAGCCCGCGTTTTCTAATGCTTCGCGGATCTTACCAATTCGGCCATCCATCATGTCTGAAGGCGCGACTACGTCAGCACCAGCTTCTGCATGAGACAAAGCCTGCTTAACCAATACTTCTGTGGTTTCATCATTCATTACGTAGCCATCTTCATCGATGATGCCGTCTTGGCCATGTGTCGTGAATGGGTCGAGTGCCACGTCTGTGATTACACCAATTTGAGGAATGTGTTCTTTAAGCGCTCGTACTGCTCGCTGAACCAAACCTTCTGGGTTGTAGGCTTCAGTAGCACATAAGCTTTTAGCGTCTTGGTTTACGACAGGGAAAAGCGCGATTGCTGGAACGCCTAGATTTGCAAGGTATTGTGCTTCTTCTAGCATTAAATCAATCGACAAACGCTCTACACCCGGCATGGACTCCACGCTCTCACGACGATCTTTACCCATAAGAATGAACATTGGATAAATCAGATCATTAACAGAAAGTTGGTTCTCAGCCATCAAACGACGACTAAAATCGTGCTTACGTAAACGACGCATACGGCGTGCAGGGAATGGACCTTGAATTGATACAGACACCATTTTCTCCTTGTCTGGACGGTTATGATGATCAAATCATCTGGTGAACAAAATCATATCACTCTTGATGCATGTTGCGAGTGACAATCTGGAAAAAGGTAATGAAAAAAACTGAAAATGACCCAGCACTCACACTCAAGTATACTTCGAATACGAAACCAACCATGAAGCACAGAGAGTAACGATGATCGATACCCACGCGCACATCTATGCTAGCGAATTTGATAACGACCGCGATGAAGTAGTACAACGCGCCTTAACGCAAGGCATTAATAAAATCCTGTTGCCAAACATCGATCTGGACTCAATTGAGCCCATGCTAAAAACCGAAGCGGCATATCCTGACGTATGCCACTCAATGATGGGGCTGCACCCTTGCTATGTGGATAACAACGTTGAGCAAACGTTGGAGATCATCCGCGGCTGGTTTGAGAAACACAAGTTTATTGCGGTGGGCGAAATCGGTATCGACCTGTATTGGGACAAAACCTATCGTGCTGAGCAAGAAATGGCGTTCGTAGCTCAACTTGACTGGGCAAAAGAGATGGATTTGCCGGTCGTTATCCACACTCGTGATTCGATTGAAGAAACACTCACTTTGCTACGACAAGAGCAAGATGGTCGTCTGCGTGGTGTATTCCACTGTTTTGGAGGCAGCTTAGAAGAAGCACAAGCAATCAATGAGCTAGGCTTCCACTTAGGCTTAGGTGGCGTATCAACCTTTAAGAATGGCGGGATGGATAAAGTCATTCCGCATTTGGATATGCAGTGGGTCATTTTAGAAACCGACTGTCCATATTTAGCGCCGGTGCCACACCGTGGTAAACGTAATGAACCAGCCTACACTTCTCTCGTTGCACAACGTGTTGCCGACTTGCGTGATGTCGACATCGCAACCATCGATGCCATAACGACTGAGAATGCCAAAACGCTGTTTAATATTTAATTCACGAGAATTGAAAAAAGCGACGAAATCAACGTCGCTTTTTTATCACCTAAACTATTGAATGAACGATTCAACCCGTTGAAATAGTAGAACAATCCATACAAAATTATTGATAAACATAATAATTAACTAGCAACTCTACTTACTTCTCATATCGTCACTTTACTTCGTCCGCTTTGCAAAACTGTCGACAACTCGACACATTATTTTTCTATACTGATTTACGCCCATTAATTAGCACAAATGTAAAACAGCATGAATATGGAAGTTGAAGTGTGTACACATGGTGCTTACTTACAACGCGTACCGCGCAGTTTTTTTCAAAAGCTGCTGGGCATCAAGGAAGTATACGTATGCACAAAATGTGGTTACGTCATGAAAGTTAAGTAATTAGCCCAAGAAAAAACCAACCGCAAAAAAAAGCGGCTCAATTGAGCCGCTTTTCACATCTATGTGCCGTCCTAAATAAGGTTGACACTTTCCCCCCCAAAAAAATTGGAGAGTGTTATGAAATCAACAACTAAAAGAACTCAGCGCGATTACTCCCTCGCTTTTAAACTCACTGTAG
>NZ_JAWOUY010000007.1:0-260072 GCF_033339635.1 Vibrio sp. 2092
TGAGCCTAGTGCGGTGAAAGTTGCACGCTGGGTTCTTAGAGGGACGGCACTTGGTAACAAGTATCGTCTACTCGACAAAAGTGTGTTTCAGTTCTTAAATGGGGAAGTGTTTTCCTCATATACCTCAACCAATACAGCTAGCCTTTCAAGTTTACAAATTAGTCTTATATTTGCTTTATCGAAAGGCATTGAGGTTACTTACCTTGGCGAGATTTTTTAAAGTACTCAATACTGTGTTGTATACGACATTCAACACTTGTACTGTTTCCCTAACGCCAGAGCTATTCATTGACATATCAACAGTTTTTTCTTTTACATCTGGCTTGCGGGCCTCGTAAACGTAATCGAGTTAAAGCTCTTTCGACACTCGATACATCTGGAGCGAGGAAAGCCAGAATGCCCTTTTCCATGTTCACGAACGGGCTCTGTTTTATTACAGAAACGATATTGAACTTGGATAGTAACCATGAGTTAAAAACATCAGAAATCAGGTGGCTATATTAACATCTATCAACCGATTTGAGTTATGACCAATAAAAGGATAGTTAGGTTTTTATTGCGTAAATTATCGGTAAGATGAAGTCATATAACAGGCAATATGTCAGGTGTGTAGAATTATTCTATTTTAGGGATTTTGCTCTAAGTCTAAATGAATCTTTGCATTTCAATTTCAATAAAGCTTGGTTATTGATCATGTTTCTGAGTATGCGAATTATTATCAGTTATGCATATGATTGCTCATTGTCTAGTTTGACTTGTGTAACGTCACTTCAGCACGCACTACGCTGATTGTCTGTGTTTTCGTGTTGACAGTTTGGTACTAGGTAAAAATCAACAAGACTATGATTTCAAGGAACATTTTATGTTAAAGAAACTACTAAGTTGTTGTATCACCTCCGCGCTCTGTTTTCATTCTTCTCTCGCTTTTTCGCAACCCAATGAGATTGCGGACAGTGCAGAGTTACAACAAGCTCCCGACGCATTGCCTGCCACTTTGATGCTTGCACCGGACGACATCGCCATTGCAGATCGCTATATTGTGGTATTTCAACAGCCGCAAATGATGGTGAGCAATTCAACGGAATTCGAGCAATTCACGCAACAATCCGTAGACCGCATGTCTGGTTTGTATTCGATACAAGTGGAGTCGGTTTTTGACCACTCGATAAGTGGATTTGTCGCTAACTTGAGTCCTGAGCAACTAAAAGATCTGCGTTCTGATCCTCGTGTGGACTACATTGAGCAAGACAGAATCCTATCGCTTGACCCAATAGTCTCGGCAGACGCAAATCAAACCAATGCCATTTGGGGACTAGACCGAATCGACCAACGAAACTTGCCACTCGATAACAACTACAGTGCCAACTTTGATGGGACTGGGGTAACGGCTTATGTTATCGATACGGGTGTGAATAACGCGCATGTTGAGTTCGGTGGTCGCTCAGTTTCAGGGTATGACTTTGTCGATAACGATGCAGATGCAAGTGACTGTAATGGACACGGCACACACGTAGCTGGCACCATTGGCGGCAGCTTGTATGGTGTTGCAAAAAACGTCAACCTTGTCGGCGTGAGAGTATTGAGCTGTACCGGATCGGGTTCTACTTCTGGTGTTATTGCCGGTGTGGACTGGGTGGCTGCGAACGCTTCCGGACCTTCAGTCGCCAACATGAGTTTAGGCGGCGGTCAATCCGTCGCTCTGGATAGTGCGGTGCAAAGTGCGGTTCAGTCAGGTGTCAGCTTTATGCTTGCAGCAGGTAACTCCAACGCCGATGCATGTAACTATTCTCCAGCACGCGTTGCTTCCGGAGTAACTGTCGGCTCGACCACCAGCACGGACGTACGTTCGAGTTTTTCAAACTGGGGCAGTTGTGTGGACGTGTTTGCGCCAGGTTCACAAATCAAATCCGCATGGTATGACGGTGGCTACAAAACCATTAGTGGCACTTCGATGGCGACGCCACATGTGGCGGGTGTAGCAGCATTGTATCTTCAAGAAAACCGTTCACTGTCTCCAAGCCAAGTAGAGGCCTTGATCGTTAGCCGCGCAACTAGCGGAAAAGTGACGGACACAAGAGGCAGCGTGAACAAGCTACTTTATAGCTTAACGGATACAGATTGTGGCCAAGACTGCGGTGGCCCAGATCCAACACCGGACCCAGAAGGCAAATTAACCTCGGGCGTGCCAGTAAGTGGTTTAAGTGGTTCAACTGGTCAAGTAGCGTATTACTATGTTGATGTAGAAGCTGGGCAGCGCTTAACCGTACAAATGTATGGTGGCAGTGGCGATGCGGATTTGTATCTCCGTTTTGGAGCAAAACCAGCACTGAATGCATGGGACTGCCGACCTTTCAAATACGGTAACAATGAAACATGTACGGTCAGTGCGACGCAAAGTGGACGTTATCACGTCATGATTCAAGGTTACTCAAACTATAGCGGTGTCAGCATTCAAGCGAGCTACTAGTTATTTTTCTCGTTATTAGAAGAGAACAAAGCCCGCTTTTCGGTGGGCTTTTCTTTTGGGAATACTGTGCTTTAGGGAATGCAGTGTTTAAGAGGAGACGCTATTCAAACGTATTGGCCTTTTGCTTCAAAAACTCAACTCGAAGCGGCATCGAAGCTTTCTATTAGTAGTTAGTAGTACTCACATAAGTCGGGTTCCTCAAACAAAAACGCCCTTCATATAAGTAAAGGGCGTTTGTTATTTGACGTTTTGATTAGCGAGCTATAATACCAACCCACCGTCAATCTTGAGCACTTGGCCTGTGATGTAGGCGCTCTTGTCTGAGGTTAGGAAAGAGACGCCATTGGCAATATCTTGAACTGAGCCCATGCGCCCTAATGGGGTTTTGCCTTCCATCATTTGAATGACTTTCTCTGGCAGGTTCTTGGTCATATCGGTGGCGATAAAGCCTGGCGCGACACAGTTGACGCGTATCTGTGCACCCTTTCTTGACAGCTCTTTCGCCCAGCCTTTGCTCATTGAGATGACGCCGCCTTTACTTGCGCCATAGTTGCTCTGGCCGATGTTACCATCCGTTCCCACTATAGAAGAAATACTGACAATACTACCTGCACCCTGCTCTAGCATGACAGGAGCAACACGTTGGGTGAGTAAGAACACCGCTTTTAGGTTCACGTCGATCACGCTGTCCCAGTCTTGCTCTAACATATCTGGCAACAATGCATCTCGAGTGATGCCCGCGTTGTTAACCAGAGCATCGATTCTTCCGTGCTGCTCTACAACACTTTCTACTACTTCACTGACGGCTTCGGCATCACACAAGTTGACTTGATAACTGCTTAGCTGCGCCGACTGGCTCCATTCCACGGGCGATATGTCTAGCCCGATTACGTGGAATCCATCCTCCAGTAATTGCTCACAAATCGCTTGGCCAATACCACGAGCCGCACCAGTGACTACTGCTACTTTTTCCGGTTTCATCTTGGTCTTCCTTAAATGTTGAGATTACAAATTCGCTTGTATCCCTAGCGTTTTTTGTTTTTATGCCTAGTCGCGTTACAGCTGCGCTTCTCATACGCAGGGTCTTTTATATCTTATAAAAACTATAGAAACAGTCTGGGAGTCGAATGTGAACTAATCAAGGCAACTTGATGACTATGGCAAGATCAACGTAAGAAAGTGTGTTGGAAGGCGCAAAGTTACACGATTGGAGGACTTGGATAGAAAAGTATTGGTCTGATTAATCAAATACTACTTCATCAGACCAATATTACTTGTCTCTTAATCTCTTACAAAAGCTGGTTTTGTTATTTTCACCAGAAAAGGCTGAAGCAAGAGATTAAACAACATGCCAGCAATAAACAGGGTGATCACAATACTCGCACCACTCGGTAAGTCATAGCGAGCCGATGCGGCAATACCCGATAAGATCCCAACAATACCAATGCTGATACTAGCGACAAAGAATCGAGTTCCCTTCAATGCTGCCGCACATAAAGCTGGAATAACCAACAAAGCAAATTCTAAATAAATGCCGGTTAACTTGACCGTAATGGGCATCAGGATTGCAAAGATCAGATAAAAACCACTACCGCGCATAAACGCAGGTTTTAACCAAACCAATAGCAACATCGCAGCGGTAATGAGTGCCAGAGGCCAAACGTCTGCCCAAGTCGCCCATAACAATTGCCCATTAAGAATGCCTTGAATAAAGTCTCCGCCGTGTGGGTCTTTACTCACCAGCAGGATCGCCAGCGATGCAGACACGACAAACAAGCTGCCAATCATGGGCTCTAAATGTTGCTGGTATCGTTTCTCCATTAAGGCAATCAAACCGCAAAGCATCAAAGACATCACCCAAGGGCCAATCATTTCGCCAAAGAATGAGCCTGAGAACAGCGCGTATTGGCTCAACCAGTAGTGGCTTAGTGCTGCCCCCAATGCCGCAACTTGCGCCACCGCCAAATCTATAAAGATGATCTGACGATTAAGAACTTGTTGCCCCAGAACGATGTTGCCGACCAACGCAATTAAACCACACAAAACCGCAGGTAAAAGCCATGCATAATCCGCCATACTTAGATCCTCACAGGAACGGGCGGCACTAACACATCCAGTAAATCATCAATGACCTGATCGTACATCTCATCCAAGCTTTCACCCTCAGAAACGGTCAATGGCAGTTGAATCACAGGTTTGTCAGTATGATCTTGCAACCAGTTCGCTGGACGCTGATCCTGATGAGAGGAGTAAACAATCGCATCAAAACTGTCGGCATTTAACTTGGTGAGTGATTGCAGGTGAGATGTGGTCGGTGAAATGCCCGGTTTAGGTTCGAGATCGGCAATCTGCTTCATTCCGAGCCAATCGTACAAATAACGATACGTCGCGTGATAACCGACAACTTGCTTACCCTTTAAAGCAGCCCCTTTCTCATTCCATTCTTTAAGCTTTTTACGCCAATGAGCACGAAACTTCATACCATTCACTTGGTAACTTTGTGCGTTGTCGGGATCAATCGCTTTTAGGCGCTCCGTGACTTTACGAGATAATGGAATCATGTCATTTGCCGCAAATTGAACATGTGGGTTACCGTGAGCGTGTATATCTCCCATGCTACGGTCAACGTGAGCATGAGTATCTAACATGCGCACGAAGTCCGTCGCGTAGATCATGCTCGGCGCACCATTTTGCACCGCCGCATTGCTGCTACGAACTTGCAGCATAGGTAACCACCCCACCTCTAGCTCTGCGCCCGAACACATTGCCATGTCCGCTTGGCGCATCTTCGCAATCAAAGAAGGACGAGCTTGTACGTAATGTGGGTCTTGCTTAGCCGTTGTCGCTGAATAAATACTGGCATCTGGCGCGTGGCTTTCAAGAAAGGCTTTCCATTCTGGCTCACAAACGAAAATGTTTAGAGCCGAAGCAGGCGAAGCAATGATGGCAGCTCCTGCCGCCATCATCACCAAACTGCATTTATTTAATGTCAGCTTAGAACGCATGAGCACCGTGCGCTCCAAATGTCATCACGTATTGCAGAGTGAACACGTTGTCTGTCTCACTGTCTTGGTTATCAATGCGAGTGTATTGCGCACGGATAGTACCGAAGTGAGAAGAATCCCATGCGATCATCGCATCCATTTCTTTATCATTCAGCTCAGTAAAATGCATGTGGTCGCCATGTGCATGACCATCGTAGCTTTCTGCTTCGCCGTAACGTAGACCTGCTGACCAGCTTGGGTTGAAGCGATAAACACCCGAAACATAGTAAGCGCTTAAGTTGTCTGGTGACTCTGCATCGTTTTTATATTTGCTATCTACCACACCGTCTAACAGCATGTATTCAGCCGATAGCGTGAAGTTGCTGTATTTGTAATTACCGTCTGGTGCCCATTTCCAAACAAAATCAGCACCGTAAAGGTTCGCACCTGTCACTGCTGCGCCATGATGGTGATCGTGCTCATGCTCTTCTTCATGACCGTGGTCGTGATCTTCGAATTCTTTAACCTTGCCGTTTTCGTTACGCAGGTAACTTAAACCAAACTGCCAACTTGAAGATTCGGAGAAGTCACTACCAAGCTTCAGCGTCGTGGTGTACACGCCAACTTCAGAACCATCTTCGACAGAAGACATTTTGCTACCACTGAGCGCTTCTACACCAAGTTTTACATAAAGGTCGGTTGGCAACACGATGTTTGCACGTACACCATCATCGTAGTAGTGCGAGCCAAGGAAAGTACGATAAGCAATTGGACGCTCAACAAAGCTATCGGTGTGCATGTGTTGGTTGTTCAGGTAACCAAAGTCAGATAGGAATCGGCCAGCGCGCACGTTTACACCATATGGCAATGCCAAAGTTTCGATGAATGCCTCTTCAAGCTCTAATTCTGTCTCATCACCATGACTTTCAAGAACCGCGGTCAATGCGCCGTAAAACTTGTCGTCGATATTTGATGAGAAGTTTAATTCCGTATGGCCTAGACCAAAGCCTTCTTCGCGCTCAGAATTATGACGTTGGCCATCTTGGTAGTAGCCATCAACAACAACACCAATCTGTGGGTTCGATAGTGTGTCGGCAAAAACAGGGGATGCAAAAATGCTACCGATCACGAGAGACACCAATTTCTTATTCACTACTTTTTCCTTTTTGTTATGTTATAACATTTAATTTTGCGATGTTATAATATAACAATTCTCATTACACAAGCAGAAATTTAAATTAGGCTCCGATTTCATGTTCGTACTCAATCCATGAATTGGGCTATCAACAAATGAATCAATTGATGTTTTTTATACGTATACTAATGAGAATTAGTAATTAAATAAGTAACGGAATTTCAATATGTTGAATATGGATTTTTCAAAAAGAATCGTGATAGATACTGCTCAACAGGAGTGGATCGCCAGCCCTTCCAAAGGTGTGTGGCGCAAACCTTTGGAACGAGAAGCCAAAGAATCAGGGCATACCACCAGCGTCGTTAAATACGAGCCAAATTCGCAGTTTTCGACTCATCCTCACCCTCAAGGAGAAGAAATATTGGTGCTCAAGGGAGTATTCTCTGACGAATACGGTGACTACCCTGCCGGCACTTACCTTCGTAACCCTCCAGGAAGTCAACACGCACCATTTAGCAAAGAAGGCTGTGTGATTTTAGTTAAACTAAATCAGTTCGAATCTGAGGATCTTGAAACAGTTCGCATTAATACAAACCAAGCGAGCTGGCAGAGTGGTGTCGGTGGGTTGCAAGTCATGCCTCTACATAATTTTGAGCACGAACATGTCGCGTTGGTTAAGTGGCCAAAAGGTGAGAAATTTCAACCACACCGTCACTTTGGTGGTGAAGAGATTTTCGTATTGTCAGGAGAGTTTAGAGACGAGCTAGGTACCTATCCCGCTCTCTCTTGGATCCGAAGCCCACATATGAGCGAGCATTTTCCTTTTGTAGAGCAAGAAACGATCATTTGGGTAAAAACTGGTCACCTGCCGCTCCAAGCTCCTGCTCAGCACTCCTAATGTTTGCACACTTGGCATCGTCCATTGGAACTAAAATCGGCCCGCTATTTACGAGCCGATGATCATTTCGTCACTAAGAACCCATTATTCGCGAGTGGAGCCAGTCTTTGAGCTCAGCCCGGTTATGTTTTAACACGTTCATTTCGTGATCATCAATCGGGCTTCCTTGAAGTTCTAGTACGCGGATTTCCTTATCTAAAGCATTGTAGTTTTTAACGGTTTCAGCAAATGATGCATCGTTTTCGGTAAGCTGGGTAATGGTATCCAAATGTTCTGGGAATTCATGAGTTAATGAGTGATTTTCACCTAACATAGAGACCTCTTGGCTATTATTTGAGTACAAAATAGTGCCTAATTTTTGAGCACCACATGTATAACCGTAGCATCTAATGAGACGTTAATTCGTCGCACCGTCCACAAAAAGAACAACAAAGTTATTTTCAATTTTTCCTAGAAAGTGTTTTCTTTTTAGTCTCAATAGTCGAATGCAAAAGATGCCACCATGATCGTTCTATAATAACCCTCAACAATGAGAGCGATCATGCGAAAGACAATTCTAGTTACTGGATCTACTGACGGTATTGGTTTAGAAACCGCGAAAGTGTTAATTAAGCGTGAACAACACGTAATAATCCATGGCCGGAATATAGAGAAAGTTCAACAAGTTGAGCAAAGTTTGAGGGAGATGAAAAGTGGTAAAGTTGAAAGCCTTGTTGCTGATCTATCCTCTCCCAATGCGGTAAAACAGATAGTGATGGAGATAACAGAACGGTTCAATCATTTAGACGTCATCATTAACAATGCTGGTGTGTACGCAACACCAAATCCAAGAACTAAAGAGGGTCTTGATGTACGCTTCGCAGTCAACACCATTGCTCCCTACTTACTCACTAGAGAGCTATTGCCGTTGCTCGGTGATACGGGTCGTGTGGTTAATTTGTCTTCAGCTGCACAAACAACAGTAAACACTAGCGCTTTACTCGGTAACAAACCATTGTCAGATGGCGAAGCATATGCCCAAAGCAAATTGGCATTAACGATGTGGTCACGAGCAATCGGACTAAAGCTTAAGAACACTGGCCCTATGTTGGTATCAGTAAACCCAAAATCATTCCTAGGTAGTAAGATGGTTAAAGATGCTTATGGGGTTGCTGGTGGTGATATCCGCTCAGGGGCAGATATTCTAACTCGCGCTGCGCTATCAGAAGAGTTTGCCCAAGCGCATGGTATGTACTTCGATAATGACATTGAAGCATTTGCGCCCCCACACCCTGATGCATTAGATCAAAGCAAAACACAGCAGATAATTGATAGTATTGAATTAATCCTAAGCAAACCCTATTAATAACAATTAAGAATTATCTTGAGGTTCGTTTTTATTCGGACCTTAAAAACAATGTATTCGATAAGTGAAACTTGTTATCACTTTTCCGCAAACTCTCAATAAGGCGGCGTGCCATAGTATTCAGCAAAGTAATCAATAAAGGCACGCACCTTAGGCGCAATTAAACGAGAGCTTGGGTACACAGCCCAAATCCCAGCATCCATCGCTAAAGGGTGATCTTCGAGTACTTCCACTAGCTGACCACTTTGTAATTCTTGATAAACACTCCAAACTGAGTTGATAGAAATACCTAACCCGTTTACCGTCGCGTCTCTCATCGCATCACCATTATCAGTTTTAAAACGACCAGAAGTTCTTACATTGAGCATTCCATCTTTTGTATTGAATGACCAATTATTCATTCCAACTAAGTTAATACATTCATGATTCGCCAAGTCTTGGGGCTTGTTAGGTCTCCCAAATTGTTCAATATAATCTGGTGATGCAACGATAATACGACGATCTGGCGCAAGCTTTCTTGCAACCAATGAAGAATCTTTCAACTCAGCGACACGAATGGCGACATCAAAACCTCCCTCAACCAGATCAATAATGGAATCAGAAAATCGGCAGTCCACGGTTAACCCTGGGTAACGCGCCATAAAACCTTTTAATGCGGGCACAATATGCAAGCGACCAAAAGTTGCAGAGGCGGTTATACGTAATACTCCCGTTGGCGCACTCTGCCCTGAGCCAACAGCTCCCCTTGCTGCCTCCACTGTTGCAAGGACCTCCTCCGCGTGAGGTAAAAAAGCCTGCCCCTCTTCAGTTAAGGAAACTTTGCGTGTGGTGCGATGAACTAAACGAACTCCTAAGCTGTCCTCAAGTTTATTGATGTGTGCGCTAGCGACAGCAGGAGAAAGTCCAAGCTCCTGACCAGCCATGCTGATGTTGTGTGTCGAAGCCAAACGGACAAATAGCTTTACATGATCGATGTTCATTTAATTTTCAATTATTTGTAAAAAATCACCATATAGAGCTTAGCATTTTCTTCCTTACGGATAGTAAATAAATACTCCAGTTAGAAAAAACTGATGGGCAGATAGAAGTCCAGCTCAAACACCTCATCATGGCTAAGGAAATGGTTTTTATGATAGTGAACATAAGCGGGAGTAGAACGCTGCTTAAAGCCTGAATTCGGCAACCACTTCTCTAACACCATACTCAATTGAGGAAGAAGCTCTCCATATACCCCTGTTAAGCGAAAAACAGCATGCAAACCACCCGGAATCGTCATTTGATTTACGACACCGCGTACTTTAAGCGGCTTATCAATCGCCATACAAGCCACATAGCGACACTTATCGAGCTCGACCCAAGCGGGGTTGGAGTGATGCAAACCGTATTGAACCGAAAAGTCCCGATTCTCAGAGCTTGCCCACGCCTTCAAAATCAGCCACGCATTGCGAATGGAACGGCTATAACCCTCATGCCGCACATAAGCCGCGAAGCGTTGTGGAACCTCCATAATTTTAGGTTCTGGCAACTCGCGTTTCGCAACCCGATGGTAACCCGCAGCCACTTCCGGATCTTTTAGATACGGCTTTTCTGCGACTTGTAAATCATGCTTTCGCCACGCGCCAGGAGACATAGCGAACGTTGCTTTAAACGCTCGGCTAAAAGAAGATACCGAGCTAAAGCCGCACTTGTTAGCAATGTCTAACACCGACGAGCTGGTATCAAACATCAGTTGATTGGCGGCGTATTCCATTCTTGTTCGACGGATATATTGATGGACAGACTCCCCTACCACATCTTTAAAAATACGATGGAAGTGCTGTTCAGAATAGGCTGCTACATCTGCTAGCTCTTTAGCCGATAAATCTCTGTTAATGTCCTGGTGAATGTAAAACAGCACGTCATTGATTCTGGAAACTTGTTGATGGCTCACGGAGTAAACTTTCGCTTAAATAGCATAAATGGACATGTTTAACAGCATAAATGGACACACCAAGCTTGGCAATTTACCTATACTATTTCTGACATAAAAAAGACAATTACGAGAAGCACAGCACATGGAAATCGCACAGTCATTACAACAAACTAAGTCATCCTACATCCGAGAGATCCTCGCAGCAGCGAGCGATAAGAACGTCATTTCTCTTGCAGGTGGCTTGCCGGACGAAAAAACCTTCCCGATCGACTTAATGAAACCGACGCTCGAAAACCTCGCTAATATGCCAGAGGTGTTTCAATACGGCGCAACAGCAGGCTACGCCCCGCTACTTAACTTTTTGACCGATTATTACCAGCTGCCAGAATCTCATTTGGCTATGATCACAACGGGCTCTCAGCAAGGGCTAGATTTGATTGCGCGTGCGTACGTAAATCCGGGCGATAAAGTGGTGATGGAAGCACCGAGCTACCTTGGTGCTATGCAAGTATTCGGTCTAGTGCAAGCCAACATCGTGACCGTTTCACAAACCGAGTGTGGCCCAAACCTTGAAGAACTCGAACAATGCTTTGCCACGCAGCAACCAAAAATGTTCTACGCCGTACCCGATTTTCACAACCCAACGGGCGTATGCTGGGCGCTAGAGACTCGCCAAAAAGTTGCCGAGCTTTGTATCCAATACGACGTTGCATTCATTGAAGACGCACCATACCGTGAGCTGCGTTTTTCTGGTGAAGCACTACCGCTAGTTTCAGATTTCTGCCCGCAACACTCAATCGTATTGCGATCTTTCTCCAAAATAGCTTCACCAGGCTTGCGTATTGGTGTAGTTACGGGCAAAAGCAGCTACCTTGAGCCACTTATCAAAATTAAACAAGGTGCCGATCTGCACTCTAGTATTCCTATGCAAGCTTTGCTGCATGGTCTACTGCAACATGACAACTTCGAAACGCACATTTCAACCATCTGTGCTCTTTACAAATCACGTTACGATGTCATGTTTGCTGAACTGCAAAAACAGCTGCCAGAAAGTTGCGTACTCAAACCCGTCGATGGTGGTATGTTCGTTTGGGTCGAGATTCCAGAATGCGACACCTTCGAACTGGCGAAAAACCTTCTCGCAAACTGGGTTGCTGTAGTGCCGAGCCCGGTCTTTTATCCAGAAGGTTCAAAGGTAAAAGCCGCTCTGCGTCTTAACTTTACCAATGCTACACCAGAAGAACTGACGACAGCTGTCTCTCGACTCGCGGATGTCCTCAACACGTTGTAATTGAACGCGAGTGTAAGAACCTGCCTTTGAGATTCAAAAAAAGTCTCAAAGGCAGCATCAAAAAAGTTCCCCAAAAAAATTTATATTTTTCCTTCAAATCAACTCTCTACAGTAAGTGCCTGTTTTCTCTTGAACCTCTCACTCATATAAAAATGAGAACTCAATCACGTATTTGATGGTTAGAAAAGTTACGTCTATCTTTCAGTCAAAGACATCAACTTCGCAGCGTTAATGCTCTCAATTTCAGACACTTTATCAATCGTGGCTTAGCGGTTGATAAACGACTAAAAAAGCATCTGTGGGCATACCCACTACGAAGGGTTGACCAGAACCATTCTGAATGTCGCGAGCCAATCTTTTGATTGGCAATTACGTCAGTGAATCGCACCAAATGACAGAGGGGTTATCAGGATGAATACTCGAACCACGACTGGACTCGTCACCATCGGCTGGTCCGTTACACTTTCACTTTTTACCGCATTCGCCGTGTATGCCAATACGTCGCCAAACTGTAGTGACGTATTAGCGGGCAACACAACCGCCGCATCGCAAAAAATGATAGTTTTATTAGGCGAAGACATCACCAAATCTAACCGTATCACTACGGTGATTCCTGCCGAAAACAATCCATTTGTGACCGAAGAACTGGTTTCGGTTTCTAACGACGTATCGCCAAACGGTCGTCTTTCACAAAAGAGTTTGGAAGAGATTCGGAAAGTCCGCTCAAATCTAGAGAAAGCAGCACAGGAAGTAAGCCGATTACAGGGCACTTTTGAAGTGGCTTTAATCAGTTTGATTGATGGTTACTGCCAATTTTCTAATCATAAACGTACTCAACATGCCAAAATCGACTTTGACCATTTGGAAGGCCTCACTTTGTATTCAATCCCCGCTTTAATAGCAATGGTCGATCAGTCGTACTACATGGCAAAGAATCGAATCGCTAATGAGCAGAAACAGTTAAGCGACATTGAAAAAGAGAAACAGAGGCAGAAACAGCAAGCAACTGCGGCTGTAGCCGCTCGTTACCAAGACAGTAACGTACTTGTAAGAGTCGAGAACTTTGATGGCGCTAATGTGACATTTTCCGTTACTAACATTGGTTCACAAGGATCATTGCAACCAAATTTCAACTCGTTTAATGCATATCGCACAGAAAGTGGAGAATTAATCTACAAGTCAGAATCTTTATTACACCTGGCGGATACTGCAGGTAACACACTTGAAACAATGGGTATCGCTGAGCTCTCATCACAAGGTGGAAGTGACATATCGATCTCTCCTGGAGAAACCCGAAAATTCGTTACTAGCATTGCTTCAGAAGTCGCGCCACATACGCAGTTGAGCTTAGAGTTTCCAGCCAAAGTGCTTAATACTGAGCGAGACTTTACATTGTCGTTTTCTGATACATCAGCGGTGGCGACAGCAAACGTTAATTAACGCAAAGTAGCCAGTATTTGTAGAACGCATCAAAGACAGGCGAGCAGCGCCTGTCTTTCAATTATGATCAAGCCAATAGCTACTGTTTGCACTTGTAAGCATTTGCAAACATCGTCACTGACGTAGAAAAGCTCAACGGTTGATACAAGTACAAGGTATCTGCGCCTAAATCCGCCGCCTTGATGCGCATTTGGTTTAGCGTCCCCCAAACCATGTCTTTATCTGCATGAAGCCAGTAGTCGTAAAAGTGTCCTTCTGAGCCGATCACGGTACCCATTAGTTCACAGTTTTCAATCGCATTGTCCCAAAGCACCTGTACTTGCTCAGATTCTTGCGTTGGGAAAGTCACACATCCCGTTAATGATGCCGCTAACGCGAGAGTCATCACTCGCTTTTTCATACTTATATCGCCAAAATTTTTCATAGATGGCAGATTTTATGAATGGCTGATGTGATGACTAGCAAAAACTTTTTATCGCGTGTTCAAGCAAACTTAATGGACAACGGAAAAGATCCAAAAGGTGATCATGCAGCTAGCGAGCAAAAACCTAATAATCACAGACCTAGCAATAAAGCTGTATCTGAGATACAACAGTAATGATTAAATAGCCGCGAGGGATAGACTTTGGTTGCTAAAAATAAGCTAATTCGCTACACAGCTACGGAAGTCGCTGATGCATTTGACAAAGAAGATGAGCTCATTAAACAAGTTCAGTCCAACCAACTCTCGCAAGTGCTATTGCTTTGGCAAGTAAAAAGTCCAACGCTCGTGCTTCCCGCGGGTAAGAAATGGCCAGTGTCTAATGAGTTAGAACATGCGTTAAATACGTCTGGCTGGAAGCTCTTTTCTCGTAAAACCGGTGGTGCCCCAGTCCCTCAGGTGCCAGGTATTATCAATCTATCCCACATTTACCACTGGCCAGAAGGCGAGCCTTACAACATCAAAAAAGCGTATCTCGATTTATGTGCGATATTAACGGTTTTCTTTAAACAGCTCGGCGTGAAAGTGGATGTTCATGCTACGCCTTATTCCTACTGCGATGGCGAGTACAACCTCAACATTGGCGGGCAAAAAGTCGTGGGAACCGCGCAGCGTGTTTTACTTAAAAAAGGCGGCGGACAAGTGGTATTGTCACAAGCATGCATTCTGATTGATGCCGACGTCGAGAAGATTGTCGAACCAGTACGAATGTGTAATCAGCTTTGCGGTCACAGCGATGATATTCGTGGTGATGTCCACACACCGCTCTTCCATCATGTATCCGACCGCCCATCGGTAGATTCGCTCTTTCAGCAATTGACGAGTGCGTTTTTAACGCATGCAAAAGCGGAGTAATGAAAGGAGCAAGCCTCCCCCACACTCCGAACAGCATTTGATAAACTAAAACTGCATGCCGTGATAACGATGTAAGAATGGGCATCGCCAACGTAAAACCATTCAATCGATCGACCAAACCAGTTATCAGTTTTGCCTGCCAAAAAGAAATGAGATCCAGTTCAAATATTTATCCATGACGGAATTAGTTGAAGCCTGCGCGTAAAAGCCTCAGAATGTCGCACTTTTCGCACCGATTTGTTTTCGGCGCGTTGTTATCTAACTCTACAATTGAGAATCATACATATGGGTTTTACCTCGTTAGGTCTATCTGCTCCAATCCTTAAAGCTATTCAAGAGAAAGGCTACGACACCCCTTCGCCAATTCAGGCAAAAGCAATTCCTGCTATTTTGGAAGGGAAAGACGTAATGGCAGCAGCGCAGACTGGTACAGGTAAAACTGCAGGCTTTACGCTACCGATTCTTGAGCGTTTATCGAACGGCCCTCGCGTTCGTGCTAACCAAGTTCGTGGACTTATCCTGACGCCAACGCGTGAACTTGCGGCTCAGGTGCAAGAAAACGTGTTTATGTACGGCCGTCATCTTCCACTAAGCAGTGCGGTTGTTTTTGGTGGTGTGAAGATCAACCCGCAAATGCTGCGTCTTCGCAAAGGTGCGGATGTGTTGGTAGCAACACCAGGCCGCCTGATGGATTTGTACAACCAAAATGCAGTGAAGTTCGACCAACTAGAAGTTCTGGTACTGGATGAAGCTGACCGCATGTTGGATATGGGCTTTATCCGTGACATTCGTAAGATCCTAGCTCTGCTACCAAAACAACGTCAGAACCTACTGTTCTCGGCGACTTTCTCGGATGAGATCCGCGACCTTGCGAAAGGCTTGGTGAACAACCCGGTTGAGATTTCAGTGAACCCGGCAAACTCGACGGCGAGAACGGTTGAGCAAAGCATCTACCCAGCAGACGTGAAGAAAAAAGCACCGATGTTGGTTAAATTGATCAAAGACGGCGATTGGAAGCAAGTGCTGGTGTTTACGAAAACGAAACACGGCGCAAACCGTCTAGCGAAGTTCCTGATCGAACAAAATCTACCGGCTGCTGCCATCCACGGCAACAAGAGCCAAGGCGCACGTACCAAAGCACTGGCGGATTTCAAATCGGGTGAAATTCGTGTTTTGGTCGCGACGGACATTGCTGCGCGCGGTATTGATATTCCGCAATTACCGCAAGTGGTGAACTTTGAGCTACCGAAAGTGGCAGAAGACTACGTTCACCGTATTGGTCGTACTGGCCGCGCGGGCGAAGTAGGTAAAGCGATTTCACTGGTGTGTGCGCTAGAAGCATCTGAGTTGTTTGCGATTGAACGTTTGATTCAAGAAGTACTACCACGTAAAGAGTTGGAAGGTTTTGCGCCAACCAATGTGGTGCCAGAATCTAAACTGGATACTCGCCCAATCAAACCGAAAAAACCTAAGAAGCCGAAAAAACCAAAAGCGCCAAATGCTGCAAGTGAAAACGCCCCAGCAGCCGAAAAGAAAGCAGGCAATGGTGCAAACAAACCTAAACGTCGCTTCAACGGTGGTAACAACGGCAACAAAAACAGCACCAACCAAGGCGGTGCGGGCAAGCCTAAAGGCAACCGTGAAGGCCAAGGTCGTGCAAACAGTAAACCAGATGACCGTAAACCTAACGGCAACAAGCCAAATGGCAATAAACCGAGTGGAAATAAACCAAACGGTAATAAGAGTGGCAACGCTGGTAAACCGTCTGGTAACCGCAAGCCAAACAATGCTAAGCCTGCAGGAAACAAACCGTCAGGTCAGCGCCGTAAACCTCGTCCGCAGGCTGCAAACTAATCTGTAAACGGCCACCGATAGCAAATACAACAAAGCCGCTGATAATCTCAGCGGCTTTGTCTTTCTTAGAACACAGTTTTCTAAAACACAGCTTTGTTAAAACAGCCTACATTAAAGGTGTGATTCGAATATCTGCGATTTGTGCTTCGTTCTTTTCACCCTCAATACCACCAGCGTAGATGTAGGTTTCATTCGATGTGAGGTAACTCATATTGAAGTGGTCCTTCAGCGCGATCTGATAGGTTTCCCCCTGCTCCAACGCCACTTCAATTGGCGTTGAGTAACGCATACCTTGGTTTTCACCAATATGGCCCATCTGCAAGTAACCTTGGCCAACCACCTTACCTGCATCATCCAATACCTCTAACAATTTCACGGTGTTCGTGATGCCAGTATTAAGTTGTCCTAGGTTATTGTTGTACCAAGCATCGAACTGGTAAGTGCCCGTTACAGGAGCTGTAAACGACTCTGCACCTTTTACAACGCCACTCTCTTTGCTCACCGTAACCACTGAGATATTGTCTTTGAGTGGCTGATATTCGCCATCAAGTTTGATGCGGATCTCTTCACCGACACAAACTGGTTGGCTTGGGTTAGAACGGAAGCCTTTATCGTTAATGCTTTCAGCCAAATAACAAGCAAAACCTGTTGGCGTATCGGAATAAGATTGAGCAATCACGTTCTTTTGAATCAGCTCGCCATTGCGATACAAGTTCACGTTGTACTTGCTCGTCACGTCAATCGAAACCGAATTATCAACGCTTTTTACCACCAATGTTGGCTCTTGCGGAGAATATACGCGGCTATCTTCACTCACATACGGTTTCACCCCAGAAACTAAAGTAATGCTACTATCTACATTCACAAGCGCGCCCAGTGTCACGTGGAAATGCCCCTCTTCGTCCATCGTGACATTTTCAACTGGGTAGTAACCTGTTTCATTTTTGCTTACTTCAGGCAAGTCAATCGTTACCGAGTAGTTCTTTCCTTTGAAGGCAAAGTTTTCCAACGTGATTTGTTCAGACTGAGCCAACAAATTATTGCGCACCCAACTTGTGATAAATGGCTTCACTTCCAACTTACCTGTTTCGGTATGGATGCCGAATAGGGTCTCTACCACCATGTTCAAGTAGCCACCCACAGACCAAAGCTGACGCTGAGAGTTAATCACTGGGCCATCCAAGCTCGGATCTTCGCCATGATCACTATGGATGATGAATGACTTACCAGAAAGCCACTCTAAGTTTTCCATGTTGGATAAATTAGTTGCCGTACCACGAACCAACGATTGAATGGCATTGTTCACTGCTGCCACGTTTTGTGTTTGATGCGCGGCGCGCAAGCTGTACGCGGTAACAAATGGCCAAATTGCGCGGTTATGGTACACAGGCACGTCCGGTTGCTGAGGGAAGTAAACCGGCACGCCAAACTCACTGTGTGGGTAATTGGCCATGATTTGTTTCGCCTGCGCATCACTTGCCACACCACTGATGATCGCAAGTGCTTCGCCCAACATGTCATATTTGTCGACCGCGATGTCTTTGCCATTATCAAACAAATAACTTACGTACATACCGCGTTCGGCATTCCAAAACTGCTCGTTGATAGCGGTTTTTAGCTGTGCAGCCCAATCGGTGTATTTGACCGCGTTGGTTGAATCGTACTTCTCTGCCAACTTAGCCGCGAACTGAATCGCGCGGTAGTGAACCACGTTTGTCGATAACGCTTTGCTGCTACCAATCGCATTGACATCGTTTGGCGTCCACGTTGAGTAAGTTTGCTCACGCCAATCGAGGAAGGATTGCTCACCAGTGTATAAACCGGATTTAGAATCAAAAGCCGCCAGGCGATCGGCTTCAAGTGTATTACTGATCGCTTTATATGCGCGCTCAGCAAACTGGTTGTACTCTTCTCCATCCAATGCCGAAAGTAAGCGTTCAGCACCAAGCGCCCAAGTCGTGCGGTCGGTACTGATTGGCCAGCTGCCGCCAGTGCCCGTATCTTGCACAATCTGCTCGCCATCATATTGCTGATCGGTCGTGTCGCGGAAAGCAGACAATTTGAAATTCAAACCATTTTGCACGCGAGTTGGATTCATCAATGCAAGCGAAAGGTCTGCTGCGTACGCCAAATCACGCGTCCACACGTAATGCCACTTCGCGCCCGTCTCAAAAACTTCCGCTTTGATTGGGTTGTTGTAGTTGTAATTGCCGTCTTTGATTTCAGAAACAGCAAGCTGGTCTAGCTCTTTCATCGTCAACGCAAACAACGCGTCAAAAGCGACATCACCCGACACCACTCGCGGCCCTGTTTGTTCATTAATCACTAAGCCTTGGTCGAGCGCATCACGCAATTCTGTCGTCGTTGAAATACCAAATTCACGCAGCTCCGCTTTAGGATCTTTCACCGAGAAAATCACGGTATCACTCGAGTCATCGTAATTGGCGAACAGTTTCACTTCTTTATTCTGATGCCCTTGATGCACCATTGCAGGGTCGAGAATCGCATCAGAGTAGTATTTTTCCGCTTCTTCTTGCGTTGCTTTCGTCACAGTCATTGTCGCACGACTTTCATCGGCAAAGCTCACAGAAAACTTGTAATACCCTTTGTCTTCAAACGTGATCTCAGAGTTGCAATCATCGTTCATACACGCTTCATTCGTGTCTGGTTTTGGCAGGTACTCTTGAGCTTTATCGAACGCCGCGGGCTCCTCAAAATAGGTGTATTGGATCTGCCAACCCGGATCAGCAATCTTGAACTGATTGCTACCTCGAGCGACGCGCAGTACGGTTTCGTACTCGTTATTACCCAAATAGTTTAGCTTGGCATGCTCTGCCGTGCCCCAATCCCCATTTAAACCACGTAAATATAAGTCGGCTGAAATAATTGGTTTGTCGACTGACACTGGCGCATCAGAGGAATCTGACCCACATCCAGCAAGACCAATACAAGACGCGACAGCAAGCGCAATAAAACTCGGTTTCATGTTCATCCCTTAGATTGTTGTTTTGGCGACAGTCTAAAGAACACCTTTTTGAGGGGAAAATAGGAAGTCAGGAGCGAGCTATAGATAACATCTATACGTCAGACCCCAACAGTGATGTAGATCTATGAAATGCGCATAATTTCAATCAAATGAGATTACAGATTTGTGATTTATAAATGAAATTGTGCAAAATACCCCTCGTTCTTAGAGGGGAAAGAAAATGGACAAATCTCTGCAGCAATTTTTACTGGTTGCACGCTGCCAAAGCATCAGCGCTGCGGCAAGAATGGCAGGGTTAAGCCAGCCAACGGTAACAAGCAATTTAAAGAAGCTGGAAGAGAATCTCGGCGTAACGCTGTTTGAACGTCACCCTAATGGCATGGTGTTGACCGAATACGGGCGCATCCTCTATCGCCATAGCAACGCGATGCAGCATGAATACAACCAAATGATGCAAAGCATTGATGAGCGGAAACAGTACCAAGTCGGAAAAATTAAAATGGGTACTGGCGATGCGTGGTGGCCGCTGTTCGTCAAACAAGCACTCAATGACCATCTGACCAAGCAGCCATCGGCATCTACGCACGTCGAATTTGGCAACCACTTAGGCTTGATGGATTCATTAATCAACGAACAGATTGAATTCTTCATCGGCCACGAGATTGTCGGCTTGTCGTCTAAATGCGATGTTACGTTTATTCCGCTATTTCAAACGGTTGATGCCTATTTTGTTTCCCCAAACCATCCACTGCTAGGGAAAACCGTCACCGAAGAGATGCTGCACGAATACCCCGCTCTTTCGGTCACTTATGACGCGAAGAAATTCGCTCACGTCATCGATAACCCAATCCCGAAACAAAATGAACGCGAAAGGCAGCAACTGGATGACCGACCGACTTACGAAGTGGATTCTCTGCTCGCCAGTATTGATGTACTGAAAGAAAGCGTCGCGGTGATGTCTTATACCCGCCATCTGCAACCGTATTTGGAATCCTTTGGCTTACGATGCTTAACCATGAAAAACGAACCAAACCCTGGCACCGTCGGGATTTATCGCCACCGCCGAGAAACCTCGGAATCGCATCTAGATCTGATTGCGGGCATCACTCAGCGCGCTAAATTGCTCAACTAGAAAGTCCAAAAACAGGCGAACTCTTTTCGGTTGATATTGACGGCTTTGATAAATGACATGCAGATCCGCTTCAGCACCTTGCGAGAAGGCGCTGAAGTTTTTCATATACCCATCCAAAACCGTTACTAAACGTTGCTGTTTGAGGTCTTGCTGAATATCTAAAATCGATTTCAACGCAATCCCCGCCCCCTCCAACGCCCATTGTCGAATCACTTCACCATCATCAGAAAAGCGCTTTGGCGTGACCGTGATCGTTTGGTGAGACTCTTCATCTTTAAAGTGCCACGTTTTTAATTCTTCATTGCTGCGCACCATGGCTAAGCAGCGATGATCCGCGAGATCTTGTGGGCAGTTTGGGACACCTTGCTTCGACAAATAGTCAGGTGATGCGCACAGCACGCGTTGACTCGACGCCAGCCTGCGCGAAATGAGATTGCTGTCCGCTAACTCGCCATAACGAATCACCAAATCGAGCCCCGATTCAGCCAAGTTCGATAAATTGTCATTAAGATAAAGATAAGGCGTCACATCCGGATATTGCTCAGAAAAAGCCGACACCATCGGCGAAATAATTTGTTTGCCAATATCTCGTGGAGCTGAAATTTTCAACGTTCCGCGCACTTGCGAAATACCCGTTTGCAGCAAGTTTTCCGTCTCTTTCACGCTATCAATGATGTTAAGACAAGCTTGATAGTACATTGCCCCTGCGTCCGTGAGTGATACGTGGCGTGTGCTTCGGTTGAGCAGCTTTACGCCATAGCGTTCTTCTATCGCTTGCAGCCTTGCCGTTACCGTCGCCGGAGACAAACCTAACTCCCTTCCCGCCGCTGCCAGACCTTGATGTTTAACGATGCTGACAAACAACGTCATATCCGAAAACTTATCCACCTTCGCGCCCTTATTATTTGGAAAAACTGAATAATCAATTCAGATATAACCCAATTATCAAATTAAGTCGAATCCATATACTGACCCTATCGACATTGTTTAGACCCAGAACGTTATGTGACAGGGCAAAGTTAAACGCCGTAACGCTGTTCAACGCACAACAACACGCCCTACCCAGCCAAGAGATAGGAAACAAAAAATGAAACTGTACATTTATGAACATTGCCCCTTTAGCGCCCGCGTCCGTTTTGTCGCAGGCATGCTGAATATTCAGCTCGACGTCATCAACATTGCTTATGACGACGAGAGCACCACCACAAACATCATCGGCGCAAAACAAGTTCCTCTTTTGATCAAAGACGATGGTGAAGCGATGGCGGAAAGCTTAGACATCATCAACTACTTCCTTGAATTGGCACCTTCCAGCGAAAACAGCCAACCCTCCAAACCGGTTTTAGACTGGCAAAAACAAGCGTTTTTACCGCTACAAAAAGTCGGGTATCCGCGTTGGTCAAACATGACGTTACCGGAATTTGCAACAGAAACCGCTAAACAAGCATGGCGTGCAAAAAAAGAAACCGAAGCGTTAAATTTTGAAGCCTTGATTAACGATACACCTGCGATTGCGAAAGAAGTCGCCGCTTTGATAGAACAAACCAAACCCTTGCTCAACCTAAGTTCAGAAAAGCAAACGTCACTGGTTGATCAAGCCATTATGTTTTCCATTCTACGCGGCTTTTTCAGTGCGCCCGAAGTGCAATGGGATCCAGCCGTACTTCACTGGATGGCAACCGCTCGTAAAGCGACCAACGTGCCTGTACTTATCTAAGGAGCGCAACATGCAACAAAGAACAAATAAGCTGTTTGAACCAGCTCAACTAAAAGCGTTGTCACTACAAAACCGTATTGTCATGGCACCAATGACTCGCGCACGCACCACTCAGCCTGGCAACATCCCGAATGAGATGATGGCAACGTATTATCAACAGCGCGCTTCTGCCGGGCTGATCATTTCCGAAGCCACGCAAATTTCGGACGATTCTCAAGGCTATTCGTTCACCCCTGGCGTTTACACCGATGCGCAAGTGGCGGGCTGGCAAGGTGTGACCAAAGCGGTCAAATCACAAGGCGCAGCGATGTTTTGTCAGCTATGGCATGTGGGCAGAGTCTCTCACCCAACATTCCAAAATGGTGAACAGCCTATCGCACCATCTGCGCTCGCTCCGGTAGAGACGCAAGTTTGGATTGCAGATGAACAAGGCAACGGCAATATGGTCGATTGTGTTGAGCCTCGCGCCATGACACAAGCGGATATCAACCGAGTTGTCGGTGATTTCGCGAACGCAGCCAAACGCGCCATTGAATCGGGTTTTGATGGTGTAGAAATCCACGGCGGGAATGGGTATCTGATAGACCAGTTCTTAAGAACCAATTCAAACCATCGAACAGACAACTACGGCGGTTCACGAGAAAATCGTATCCGTTTTCTTATCGAAGTAGTGGATGCAGTTATCGCCGCTGTTGGTGCGCATCGAGTTGGAGTGAGATTGGCACCATTTATTACGTTTAAAGATATGGACTGCCCAGATATCGTGCCAACGATCTTAGAGGCATCAAAACAGCTACAGGAGCGCGACATTGCCTACTTGCACTTGTCCGAGGCCGATTGGGCCGATGCACCAACGATTCCAGAGACGTTCCGAATCGAACTTAGAAAGCGCTTTCGCAACGCTATCATTGTCGCAGGTCGCTACAATCCTCAACGAGCAAACGAAGTGTTAGAGAAAGGCTACGCGGATCTTGTCGCATTCGGACGGCCATTCGTAGCAAACCCAGACTTAGTCTCTCGCTTGCAACATCACCATCCGTTGGCAGAACTCGATGGCTCAACGTTGTTTGGCGGAAACGAACGAGGCTACACCGATTACCCTGCTCTGCAACAGGAATGCGCAGAACAGGCCTAACAAAAAAGCCCCAACCTAGCTGCTACGGTTGGGGCTGTCACCAAACTAAAATTGGTTTTAGCTAGCTAAATCTGGCTAAGAGTTAAATCACTTCTAACGCGCCGCTGCGCCAAGGTTCGATAACCACTTTGATGTGGTCGTTGGGAGTCATTAACTGTCTAAACGCATCTTCCACACCATCGATCCCTACTTTGGCAGTGAGCATTTTCTGCCAAGGCAACTTATGTTCGGCAATCGCTTGTAGGCATTGCTCAAACTCGTGCGGTTGGTAGTAGTAAGAGAATCTCAAGTCGAGCTCTTTTACCGTTGCGTACGCGTAGTTAATGATTGCGGGTGTCGTATGGATACCCGAGATGACGATTCGCGCTCGGGCAGGGGCGCGGCGCATAAAATCGTCAATCAAGGTATGCTTGCCCACACATTCATAAATGACCAGATGTGAGTTCATCGCGTACTGCTCACCAACGGCGATCTCGTCTTCCTTGGTCGGGTTGATCAATCGATTTGCGCCAAACTCGCTGGCAAGTTGCAGCTTTTCTTCCTGAAGATCGACCGCAAGAATATTGCTGACGCCACGTTGTTTCAGTGCAGCAATCACAGCCAGCCCTATAGGACCGCAACCGACAACCAGCGCTGTTTCTTCCGTCTCGATTTCACTGCGATTGACCGCGTGCAAACCGACCGCCAGTGGTTCAGTCAGTGCCGCCGCCTCAGATGGCATTCCGTCTGGCACAGGTAGCAATAACGCTTCATCAAGCAGGAAGTACTCAGAGTAAGCGCCATAAGTACCCGGAGTAACACCAACGCCCGCGCCATTTTGGCTGAGCAACATCGGCACTGAGGTGACTCGGCTACCAACGGACAACGTTTGCTGCGTATCGGCACCGTATTCGATAATTTCCGCACAGAACTCATGCCCCAACATCACTTGAGCGTGCTCACCGGCTTCATCAGGCATCAACCCGAGCTGGTGGAATACATCAAATACCTCATCCGCGTGTCGAGTAATGTGAAGGTCGGAGCCACAAATGCCACAGGCAAGGCTGCGAACCAACACTTGTCCCGCTGCAGGTTTAGGGATTTCGACTTGCTTCAGGCGGACACTACCATCTTGCATTACGATACTGTTCATCTGTTGCATGGGGTTACTCCGCTAGCTCATCGCTTAGGCCAGCAATCGCACCCGGTTTGATGTAACGCGCGGTAAAGCCTTGTGCTTTCGCTGTTGCAATAACAACTTGCTCAATCCAACCTGCATCCATGATGTTGATGAAGTTACCTTCTTCGTCAAAGTTAATGTTGGCACCTTGGATCACCATAAATCCGTCGGCACCGCCTGAGCTTTCAGGGCAGTGGAAGGTATGAATTGAACCGCCCGGCTCATATAAGTAGCTGCCAGCGGTTTGGACTTGGTCCGGATACTCGATGTAGTGCCAAGCGCCACTCAGGGTATAGAAATGCACCACACCAGTGTGGTAGTGCTTAGGCAGAGTGATACCCGGTTTGAATTTGGCGCGAACCACCCAAGTCCCGTTTTCTGGATCAAGAAACAACGGGTAAACATCCACACCCGGTAACGCGTCTTCGATGATCGACTCTTCATTAGTATTAAGAGTTAATAAGAAATCTTGGTGCTGAATAACTTCTGGTAATGACATAACTTACATCCTCGCTATTGCTGTAATGTGGCGTACTCGCCTATCCCATAAGTGGGTACTTAAAATTCTCGAAACCGTCAGATGCGCTGATGGTACAACCGTTGATACAGTTGGCTTTCTCGCTGACCAGAAACGCCACCACATCAGCAATCTCTTCTGGTTGTGTGAAGTTTTGACGCATCTGTTCTTTGCGGATGTGGTCCCACAGGCCAATCTCTTCGTATTGCCTTAACATAGGAGTATCAACGCGTCCCGGAGCGACAGCGCAAACACGAATACCCAATGGTGCGAGTTCTAATGCGGCGCATTTGGTCATCATATCGACTGCGGCTTTACTGACGTTGTAGGTAAAGGTCATCTCAGACGCCATTCGTGCGTAAACAGAAGAAGTATTGAGGATCACGCCCGGCGTGCCTTGCGCTTGGAATTGTCTTCCAGAGGCAAGAATGCCGTAGTAAACGCCATTTTGGTTGACCTTAGAGATCGGCTCAAAATCGGCAATTGGGTCGTGGTCAAGCAGAGGTTTCGGGGCGCCGATGCCCGCGTTGTTGATCATGATATCGAGCGAGCCAAACTGTTCGGCTGCATGCTTGACCATGGCTTCCACTTCTTGGTATTCGGTGACGTCCGCAACAAATGTTCGTAGCTGATCTGCATCGAAGTCTTGATACACATTCAGTGATTGAGGGGAAATGTCGACAGCAAGTACTTTCGCGCCTTGTTCCAGCAGTTTGTGAATAATGGCTTGGCCAATTCCACCCGCAGCGCCGGTGACAATCGCGGTTTTATTGATAAGTTCCATACGGCTTCTCGTCCATGTGTTGTTGTTATCAAAATGTAACTTAGATCAACTCATTGACACTCACTTGACCTTTTGCGAAGTAAATTTGATATATTGCGATTTACAAGTTGTTAACATTTGAAAATCGAGACATGCATATCGTAAGAAGTGGCGCCGCCGATAAATTTGATAGCTTGGTTTCCGAACTAGGGCAGAATCCGGTTGAAATTATGGCTGCCGTCGGGCTGTCTGCGGCGCAATTTCGCGACCCCGATACCTATCTCGCTTATCCAAGGTTGGCTGAATTGCTGGAGGAAGCGGCTGCTCGTTGTCAGCAGCCGTTGTTTGGTGCGTTACTCGCCGAGCGCCAAAACCTGCAAAGTTTGGGCGATTTGCCAATGCTGGTTTCCCGGGCGCAAACGGTCGGTGAAGCCTTGGCGCGGGTGAATGATTTTCTCTATCTGCATTCGTCAGGAGTCACTCTCAACATGACCCCACAAGATGATTGGGTACGGTTGTCGCTCAATATTGATGTGCACAGCGAACGAGGTATCGCACAGCTGATGCAGCTCAGTGTGTCGCACTTAGCCATGTTTGTTGCGAGCTTACTTGATATTGAAGCGAGCTACTTCACTTTACACCTTACCCAACACGCAAGCTTCGAGGCAGAACAGAGCGAATTTGCCCAGCAGAACAAACTGCGTTTCGGTGATAAGTTTGACGGTATCCTACTTAAAGCGAGTCTGCTTAACGCTAAGAACCACCAAGATGAAGACGCACTAGAGCGCCATTTTCAGCAGCACCTCAAAGAGCTGCAAACTCGTTACCCCAACAATCTCAGTGACCAAGCAGCAAACATGATTGGCCGTCTGCTCTCAACCGGAGAATGCAGCGTTGAGCGCGTTGCAAGAGCATTGGATCTGCATCCGAGAATGCTGCAAAACAAGCTGAAACAACAGGGCACAAATTATCGGCAGCTTTTACAACAAGTGCGTCAGGATTTCGCCGAACAGCGATTGCATGAGAATATTCAGAGTATTACCGATATCGCGTTGCAACTGGGCTATGCAGAAACTGCGGTCTTCAGCCGCCACTTTCGTCGCTGGACGGGAAAATCGCCAAGGCGATGGCGACAAGAAAAAACTCAGTTACAAACGTTTAAGCCCATCAGTTAAAAGCATAGATAACCTATCGCTCAGACCAAAAAGTGTGAGGTGGGAGGGTTGGTATCGAGAATTTCAGCAATCACAGATAACCCGTGTTTGATGTAGCCTCGATTAGTCTCTGCTCCCAAACTGATTCGCACGTAAGGCATTGGCTGATTAGTATCGAGAACAAACGGTTTGTATCCCGTGATCTGCACCCCTGAACGCTTAGCCGAAGCAACCAGGTCATCGCTATTCCACTGCTCGGGTAGTCTCAACCAAATATGCTGTCCATTCGGGTGCGAGCTATAAACATGCCCTTCTAAAGCGGCTTTTGCTATTCGCTGTCGCTTAGCAAACTCATTGACTTGAAAGCGAATAAGTCGATTTAACGTACCGTTTTCGATCCACAAATGAGCGACTTCAAATGGTAATGGAGTCGCAGACCAACTCGTAGCCGCTAAACGACCAATCGCGTGCTGCAGAAAATGACGTGGGACCGTCAGATAGCCAGTGCGCATGCCTGGCGCTACAACTTTGGTTAAACTGGTGACATAGAAAGCTTGTTCGGGTAACAATGTGGCAAGGGGTGGGACACGGTTAGGTTCTAGTGCTCCATACACGTCATCTTCAATTACATAGATGTCGTATTGCTGCGCAATATTCGCTATCGCCTCTCGGCGTTCAACATCCATATGCGCACTAGTCGGGTTAGCCATGCTCGGTGTGCAACACAATACCTTGATTGGTTTGTGTTTACATGCCCATTCAAATGCATCCGGCGTTATACCAAACTCATCCATTTCAAGTGGTTGCAACTTAAATCCAAGCATTCTCGAGCGAGAGATCAAGCCATGATCAACCAAGTGACCACAAGCAACTAAATCGCCGTGTTCAACAACTGTGCTTAAAGCCAACGTTAAACCATGGCATGCGCCATTTGTGAGTAATATTTGATCGGCACCCACATCCAACCCTTGGCTACTTAGAAATCGTGCTCCTGACTCAATATGATGAGGCTGACCTGTTACCGGCTTTGCTTTACTGATCAAACCACGATTGTTTGTTTGCCCAGCAATCTCCATTAACGCCTGATTAAAAAGCGTAATGTGGCGATCGGTCACCACTGGATGTGCAATCGACATATCAATTTCATCCGGCGTTTCTTTCATCTCTTGTGTCAGCATGAACTCCGTGTCCGTACTTTCATCCACAAAACCTGATTTGACAAAAGTACCATTTCCAACCCAAGACTCGATCGCCCCTTTTTTCTCTGCATAACCATATGCATGGCTCACCGTTTGTACGCTGACGCCAATTTGCTCTGCAAACTCACGATGTGTGGGTAATCGAGTTCCCGGTTTTAGATAACCACTGCGGACACATTCGACAAGATAGTTACCAATGGAGATGTATTTAGCGGTGCCTGGCCGAATGATCGGGTTCAAAGAAATTGTCATGACACAATATTTTAATTGATTCATTTTTAACGCTCATTGTAACTTCTATTTAACAAATGGCGAACTTTAACTCACAAAACGAGGTGAAATGCACAAAAATAAACCACAATTGTAATGATTGACATGAAATGTATGGGTTAAACAAACATGTTAAACAGCATCGTTCAATCCAAATACAACCCCAGAGGTAAATTGCAATCATTTTTAACGCAGATCTGGCTAGCTGGTAGAAGGTAGAAATACCTCAGCGTCTCCGAAGGCCCATAAGGCGTCGGATTTCTAACAAGGAGAAAATATGAGAGGCGTTGCTTTGCATTTTACACTGGATGAGTTCCAGGATCGGTTAACGAAAGTTCGGCAATCGATGGAAGAAAGAGAATTGGATGTCCTTATCATTCATGACCCTTCTAACATGGCGTGGCTGACAGGCTATGATGGGTGGTCTTTTTACGTGCCACAATGTGTCGTTGTTGGTCCATCTGATGAGCCAGTTTGGTTTGGACGCTGCCAAGATGCCAACGGAGCATACAGGACTGCGTATATGTCGGCAGAAAACATCACCTACTATCCAGACCATTATGTAATGAATCCGCCGCTACACCCGATGGATTTCCTGGTCGAAGCCGTACTGGCTCCGCGCCTTTGGGATCGTGGTCGCATCGGTGTAGAAAAAGATAACTATTACTTTAGCGCCACCGCTTACGAATCACTCACTACGCACCTACCGAATGCTCAACTTCTCGATGCAACTGGACTAGTCAACTGGTGCCGCGCCGTTAAATCCGATCAAGAACTGGCATACATGTACCGTGCCGCTCGCATTGTTGAAAATATGCACCGCGTCGCGTTCGACATGATTGAACCAGGATTACCGAAACACCACCTTGTTGCCGAGATTAACCGCCAAGCCGTGCTCGGGCATGAAGACCACTTTGGCGATTACACCGCGATTGTGCCGCTTTTGCCATCAGGTTCTGATGCTTCCGCACCTCACCTGACTTGGGATGACAGACCCTTCAAGAAAGGCGAAGGGACGTTTTTTGAAATCGCTGGGGCGCACCGCCGTTACCACTGCCCACTCTCACGCACTATTTTTCTTGGCGAGCCTGACGACAAGTTCAAACGAGCCGACGAAGCCCTGACTCTAGGACTTGAAGCGGGCTTGAAAGTGGCAAAGCCCGGAAATACCTGCGCCGACATCGCCAATGCACTAAACCAGGTTCTCGATAAAGCGGGATTCTCACGCGAAGGTGCCCGTTGTGGCTACCCAATAGGTTTGAGCTACCCACCAGATTGGGGGGAACGAACCATGAGTTTGCGAGACACCGATAAAACCATCTTGAGAGAAGGCATGACATTCCATTTTATGCCGGGGCTGTGGTTCAAAGATTGGGGGTTAGAAACAACGGAAAGTATCGTCATTACCCATGATGGAGCAAAAACGCTGTGTGACTTTCCACGCCACTTATTTGTTAAACACTAATTTTTCAAACCTCAGGCTCTGTTGAGCTAGGTCTGAGAACTAAAAGGACTTGATATGCAAAAAAGCTCGATCACAGCCACCATAGACTTTGACCGAGAAGGTGTACAGCACGGCTTTTTAACGCTGCCCTATTCACATGACGACTCCGCCTGGGGCAGTATTATGATACCTATCACCGTGATCAAAAATGGTCACGGACCAACCGCACTGCTTACTGGCGGTAATCACGGAGACGAATACGAAGGCATCACCAGCCTGCTAAAATTGACGAACTCGCTTCAGGCAGATCAAATCCAAGGTCGTGTCATTATTGTACCCATGATGAACTTACCTGCGGTACAAAATGCCTCACGTACGTCGTTTATCGATAAAGGGAATTTAAATCGCAGCTTTCCCGGCAACCCCATAGGCACAGTGACCGAGAAAATTGCGGATTATTTTACTCGTTACCTAGTTCCTAAGTGCGATTTTGCGTTAGACATTCACTCAGGTGGTAAAACGTTAGATATCGTGCCGTTCGCCGCTGCCCATCGTCTCGACAATCTCGATCAAGAAGAAGCCTGCATATTAGGTGCAAAACTGTTTGGCGCACCTTACACCATGATCTTGCTCGAAATGGACGCCACCAGCCTGTATGACACTGCCGTGGAGTCTCAGGGAAAAATCTTTGTTACCACCGAACTAAGAGGAGGCGGAACCAGCACTCCAGAAACCATCGCTTATTCTGACCGTGGCATTCGCAACTTCTTGCGCTTCTCAGGCAACTTGCCCGGTGACTACGAACAACCAACCCAACCAACTAAATTATTAGATATGCCTGATGCAAGTTGTTATGTGCAAAGCCAACACCACGGCATCACAGAATACTTATTTGATCTTGGCGATACCGTCAAAAAGGGCGATGTATTAGTGAGAATCTTCTCGACCGAGCGCACAGGTACCGCCCCCGTTGAGTACAAGTCACAGCGCAATGGTATTTTCGCGGCACGTCGTTTTCCTGCTATGGTGAATATCGGTGACACTATCGCAGTTATAGCCGAAGACTGCGGCGAGATAGGCTGATTGAAAAGCCAACTAAAGAAATCAAAACAAATGGCATACCAGAAGCAAACTGGAAAGCACCTTATAACAGCGACCAGTCATCAGCCTTTCATGAAATGATTAGTATTCAACAGGGAGACTCATAATGCGCCTCGATCGCTACGACGTAAAAATTCTACAAATACTTCATGATAATGGTCGTATCACCAAATCTCACCTTGCCGAGGCCATCAACCTATCCGTGAGCCCTTGCTGGGAGCGTGTCAAAAAACTGGAAGAAGCAGGCATCATTGAAGGTTACGGAGCAAAAGTAAATACCGATATTTTGTTCAAACGAACGTCAGTTATGGTTGAAGTTACGCTCAAAGAACACAACGCCCAAGCGTTCAAACGCTTCGAGCAACTGGTTCAACATTCACAAGAAGTCACTGATTGCTATGCCACGGGCGGTGGTGTCGATTACATCCTTAAAATTCAGTCAGAAGATATCGACCAATATCAGCGGCTTATCGACAACTGGTTAGACTCAGATGTGGGCATTGAGCGCTACTTTACTTACATTGTGACAAAAACAATCAAACGTGATGCGGGCACATTCGAAGTAAACCAAAACGCTTTGTTATAAAAGGGAAAATGCGTATCAGGCGTGAACAGAAAAAACACCATATTTAACGGCACTAAAAAGAAAGTTCTGACGTTTTAAACCTCGGTATCAGAAATTATTTCGGTCACTTCTCCATTACAGTTTCATTATGGACAACGATGCTGGGAGAAGGACTCATGGCAGCACTGCACAGCTTACACGCTGAAGAATTAAAAGCCTCGCACGACATGATGGCGATAATGAAAGACGTACGTTTGGTGAGAGGTTTAGCGTACGTGAATGGCAAATGGGTAAGTGGTGATCAATTTCATCCGGTGGATAATCCAGCAGATGGCACGGTCATCGGTTACATCACTAAGCTATCTCAGCAACAACTCTATCAAGCGATTGATGAAGCCGACCAAGCCTTTCGTCAATGGCGAAAAATGCAAGCAGAAGAGCGCGCTGAAATTCTCATGCGTTGGCACGACCTGATTCTAGAATCAAAGCAAGACCTTGCTCATTTGATGGTGATGGAGCAAGGAAAAACACTAGGTGATGCTGTAGGTGAGATTGACTACGGCGCATCCTTTGTTCGTTGGTTTGCCGAAGAAGCACGCCGCTGTTATGGCGAAACCATCCCAAGTCATATTCCGAATGCGCAGCTATCAACGGTGCGCGAGCCAATTGGTGTCGCAGCACTGATTACGCCATGGAACTTTCCTAATGCCATGATCACACGCAAAGCCGCAGCCGCACTAGCAATAGGCTGTCCGGTGCTCATTAAGCCAGCCAGTGAAACGCCTTTTTCTGCGTTAGCGTTGGCAGAGTTAGCAGATCGAGCTGGCTTTCCACCTGGTGTGTTTAACGTGATCACTGGCGATGCGGTGATGGTGTCACAAACCTTGTGTCACTCCGATAAAGTCAAAGCGCTCTCGTTCACAGGCTCAACTCGAGTAGGCAAACTATTGCTACGCGACGCGGCACAAACCGTGAAGAAGTGCAGTATGGAACTCGGTGGTAACGCCCCTTTCATCGTGCTGCCAGATATGGATGTCGAGCAAGCAGCCAAAGCCGCCGTGGATGCGAAGTTTCAAACCGCAGGACAAGACTGCTTGGCCGCAAACCGTATTTTCGTCCCTGACGATAAGTACGAAGCGTTTTTGGAAGCGTTTGCCAAAGAAATGAGCCACATCGTTTTGGGCAATGGCTTAGACGAAAAAACCACCATGGGACCACTTATTAATCGCACTGCGGTGGATAAAGCGCATGATTTGGTGCGTGACGCGCTCGACAAAGGCGCGCGATTGGTAGCGGGATACAACCAGCCCGTACCAGGCGAAAACTTCTTCGCGCCGACATTGCTAGCCGATGTAACCCCTGAAATGGCGGTGTATCGCGAAGAGAATTTTTGTCCTGTGGCAGGCGTATTGCCTTACCAAGACTTAGATACCGTGATTGAAATGAGCAACGACACTGAGTACGGCTTAGCTGCCTATGTTTATGGTCACGATATTCACCAAATTTGGCACTGCATGCGCGGTTTGGAGTTTGGCATGGTGAGCGTGAACTCCGTCAAAATGACAGGGCACCCTATCCCATTCGGCGGCGTGAAACAGTCTGGTCTTGGACGAGAAGGAAGCCGTCACGGATTTGAAGAATACAGCGAAATCAAATACTGCTGCTTAGGCGCTTTACCAACCGTCAGTGGCAGTTGAGACACGAAATATGGATATCCAATTATTCGAGGAGAAGGATCATGAGTAACAAAACCCAACAACTTTTAGAGATCGATCGTCAGAGAGTATTTCATGCCTCAACCCACCTGAAGCAGTATGCGGCCGGGGAGCTTCCGGGAAGAATTATCTCGAGCGGAAGCGGAATACGCATCACCGATTCAGAAGGCATCGAGCTGATAGACGGCTTTGCCGGGTTGTATTGTGTAAACATTGGCTATGGCAGGACCGAAATGGCCGATGCGATTTATGAGCAAGCCAAAGAACTGGCGTACTACCACACGTACGTCGGTCATACGAACGAAGCGCTCGTGACACTGTCAGATCGCATCATCAAAATGGCGCCTGAAGGCATGAGCAAAGTTTACTACGGCATGTCAGGCAGCGACGCGAACGAAACTCAACTTAAGTTGGTATGGTATTACAACAATGCTCGTGCTCTACCAGAGAAGAAAAAAATCATTTCGCGTGACCGCGGCTACCATGGTTCAAGTATCGCGTCCGGTTCAATGACAGGTTTGCCGCTGTTCCACGCCCATTTTGATTTACCACTTGAGCGTATCAAACACACCATCGCGCCATATTATTATCGCCGTGAAGACGAGAGTATGTCTGAGCTCGAATTCTCTCAATATTGCGCAGATCAACTCGAAGCGATGATCTTGGAAGAAGGCCCAGAAACGGTAGCAGCAATGATTGCAGAACCAGTGCTCGGTACTGGCGGTATTGTGCCACCACCAGCAGGGTACTGGCAGGCGATTCGCAAAGTGCTCGACAAATACGATGTACTCTTGATTGCGGATGAAGTGGTGTGTGGCTTTGGTCGCCTCGGCTCCGATTTTGGCTCACTGCACTACGACATGAAACCAGATCTCATCACGGTAGCGAAAGGGTTAACCTCAGCGTATCAACCGCTGTCTGGCGTGATCGTCGGTGAACGAGTTTGGAGTGTGCTAGAAAACGGCACCGACCAATGGGGCGCTATCGGACACGGTTATACCTACTCTGGTCACCCAATGGGAGCGGCAGCCGCGAACTGCAACCTCGATATCATTGAACGTGAAGGCTTAGTGCAAAACGCGGCCGAAGTCGGCGCTTACTTGCAGCAACGTATGGCAGAGACGTTTAACGATCATCCATTAGTCGGTGATACTCGTGGCGTTGGCTTGTTGCATGCGTTGGAGTTTTCTTCAGACAAGCTTCGCCGAGCACACTTTGATCCAAACTTGAAAGTAGGCCCGCAAATCGCGGCGGCCTGTTTAGAGCAAGGCTTAATCGCTCGCGCTATGCCACATGGTGACATCCTCGGTTTTGCTCCACCGCTTATCGCGAATCGTAACGATATAGACACCATTGTCGACAAAGCGCATCAAGCGGTAAACAAAGTGATGGATAACCTCGTCACATCTAAACAGTGGCAGCCATAACCCACCTAGATTTCAGTAACGCTCGCGGGCTTTGGAGAAGGCCCGCTTTGCACTTTCCTTAAAGAAATAACAAGCCAACCAAACATTTTAGACCCATAGGAAGCACTATTATTTACTACAAGTGGCAATAGTGGGTAAAATGCCCAAAATTGCGCACTAACTGGATAAAACATGGCAAAACTTACCCTTCAAGAACAAATGCTGAAAGCTGGCTTAGTTAATGAAAAGAAACTAAAGAAAGCGAAGAAAGGCTCTAAAAAATCACGCGTTCAAGCACGCGAAGTAAAAGCGGCGGTTGAAGAGAATAAACGCCAACAGTTAGAGCGTGATAAACAATTGAGCGAGCAGCAAAATGCTGAGCGATTAAATAAAGAGATCAAAGCGCAGATCAATCAGTTGATTGAGATGAACAAGATCGACTTAAAAGATGGCGACATCAAATACAACTTCACTCACGGTACGCTAGTGAAATCTCTTTATGTAGATTCACTTATCCGCGAGCAGTTGATCAAAGGTATTTTGGCAATCGCAATTGTTGGTGAAAGCTATGTTGTCATTCCACGTGGAGTAGCGAATAAAATTGCTCAGCGTGATGAGTCCGTCATCATCGAACAAAAAGAACCTGAATCGGACATTCCAGCAGAAGACGATCCATACGCAGATTTCGTCGTGCCTGACGATTTGATGTGGTAACAATAAATAATCGATGCATCAACTAAAAGAGCCGCTGATGTAACATCAGCGGCTCTTTTTATAGAAAAATAATCTACGGAGATGATGTGTTGTTATTGCTTACTTAGTAGCAAATTCGCACCTGATGCGGCTAAAAACAACGAACATCCGCGATTGAAACGTTTCGCCATTTTGGGGTTTGAAAACCAGTGTCTCAAGTACAAACCAAAGATGGCATAGATTGAAATGGCGACCATTTCTAATATCAAAAACGTGGAGCCAAGGGCAAAAAACTGCTCTTGAACGTTGGCATTGGCATCAACAAATTGCGGCAAGAATGCAGTAAAAATAAGAATCGCTTTCGGGTTGCCAGCAGCGAGCGTAAATTCTTGTTTCGCCAGTCCTGCGTAGTTGCGCGAATTGTCCAAGTCAGAGATCGGGCTGGACTCTGAGCGCCAAAGGTTGAACGCAATCCATAGTAGATACAGCGCCCCTACCAACTTTATTGCCAAAAATAGCATTTCTGACGTATACAAAATCACAGCCAGACCTGATGCAGACAACGCAATCATCGCTGAAAAAGCGGCAATTCTGCCTAAACTAGCCGTAAACGCGGCCCTAAAGCCGTAACAACGAGCATTATTCATTGCCAATAAATTGTTTGGGCCTGGAGCCATATTGAGAGCAAAGCAAGCAGGGATAAAAAGGAGAAGCTGCCAAATATCCATAATAAAATGGTCTTAGTGAGTGATTTTGATCGGTACCCTAACATCTGTTAATAAAGTGAGTAAACCACAAACCGATCTTAAAGCAACTCAGCATCAAATCGTGCCGTGCGAGCTTGAACTAACGTGCAGTTCGTTTCAGCCATCAGCTCCGCTAAGGTGATGTTTGGGTTTTGTCTCACCAAACGTATCAACTTCACGTCCAAAGGTTCCAATTTGTCTTGGTGAGCAAGTAGAGCTTGTTCGATTTTGTTGATCGCAAATCGCATCGTCTCTGCTTCTTCGTTTTTGAGAAGCTCTAAAAACGCTTTTACATCCAAAGCCTCGCCTGAGATTTGCCAGTGACGAGATCGTCTAATTCGCTTAAGATCGCACTGTTTTTCTGCTGCGAGTGTTTTCGCTCGCTTGGCATGGTCGCCCCCAATACGGTGAATCAAGGATGGGAGCGAAATCGTAATCTTCGTCTCTTTCATGGCCTTTTCTTTCATCGTCTTAGCCCTCAACCACCGACACATTCTCGCCAACCCAAGCCAACAACTGTTTTGCCGCTTTGGATAACACCTGATTTTGACGCACGATGTAGCCGAAATCAGTGTTTGGAAAACTTGGCAAAGGCGTAACTTCTCGAGAAAGCTTTAATCTCGGATCGAGCGAAAAATCCGGCACAATAGCAGTCCCAAACCCCGCTTCCGCCCAGTCGATTTGTGCTTCCACACTGCCCACTTCCATCACGCGATGCTTAGGCAGATTTAGCTCAGGTAAAGACGCATCAATCAGCTCTCGGGTTCGAGTATCGTGCCCTAGCAGGATCAGCGTCTGGCTCTCTTTTCGATTGTCTTGCCACTCAAAAATGTTATCGCCAAACGCACACCAGTGAATTTGCGTGAGAGGCGTAAAATGCAGCGGTTGACTCTCTTTTTGTGCGATTACAAAGCCGATATCGGCACGCGCACTTTTCACCAAATCCACCGCTTGAGAAGATGTGGTATTGAACAATGCCAAGTCGATCCCCGGATATTCACTTTTGAATTGCTGAAATGGTTTGATAAGCAGTAAACGTGAAACAATATCGCTCGCCGCAATAGAAAGCGTCCCCTGCGTAAGATCGTTGATGGCATTGAGATCCGACTGACAAATTTGCAGCTCATTGAGCATCCGCTGCGCCGTAGCTAACAAACGCTTCCCCGCTTGCGTCAACTGCACGGGATTTCGCTCAATCAATTTCGTGCGCGTGGCTTGCTCCAACTGCTTGATATGCAAACTTACGTTCGGCTGCGTCATGTGCAGTTCCGTCGCTGTTTTGCCGAAATGTTTTACCTCTGCAAGAGTTACGAAGGTTCGCAGCCAGTTCAAATCTAACATTGCCAATTCCGATATGAAATTCTTATCAAGTTAATGAGTATAATTAATTTCTCTTATTATGGCGAACGTCTTAAGATTTTTGCATCTGTTTTTGGAGATTAAATTATGTCGTCTATCGTTGTTGTGGGTGCAAACTGGGGTGATGAAGGCAAAGGCCGCATCGTTGACTTTTTGGCAGAGCAAGCTTCTGCGAGCATTCGTTTCCAAGGTGGTAACAACGCGGGTCACACCGTGGTTAACGATCTAGGTACGTTTAAGCTGCACCAGCTACCAAGTGGCGTATTCAACCCAGATTGTTTGGCAGTGTTAGGTCCGGGTATGGTTATCAGCCCTGCGTTGCTGTCTCAGGAGATTGCGGAAGTTGAAGAAGCGGGCGTAAAAGTGAATATGTGCATCTCTGATCGCGCAACACTGTGTCTACCTCTACACGCACTAGAAGATACGCTAGAAGAACAACGTTTAGGCGACAAAGCATACGGTTCAACTCGTCAAGGTATTGCACCTGCGTACGGTGACCGCGTAATGAAGAAAGGCATCCTAGTTGGTTGGTTGAAGCAACCAGAAGTATTGGTTGAACGCCTTCAATTCATGATGGATTGGAAACTGCCGCAACTGCGTGCACTTTACCCGACGTTCGAGTTTGAACAAACCGCTGAAGAACTGGCGAACTGGCTGCTAGAAGTTTCTGCACCTTGGCGCGATTCAATTTGCAACGTAACGCTTCCTCTAAAAGAACTACAAGCGAAAGACAAAACACTATTGTTCGAAGCACAGCTTGGCGCAGGTCGTGACCTTGTTTACGGTGAGTACCCTTGGACAACATCTTCTAACGTTGTATCAATGTACGCGGGTATCGGCAGTGGTCTTCCGGCACTTCGCCCTGAGCGCGTTATTGCGGTTGCAAAAGCATTCAGCTCATCAGTAGGTACTGGTACGTTGATCACTGCAATGGAAGAGCAAGATGCTTTCCGCGAACTTGCAGGCGAGTTCGGTGCAACTACAGGTCGTCCACGCGATATGGGCTACTTCGACGCAGTCGCTACTAAGAATGGTGTTGAACTGCAAGCAGCAACTGAAATTGCGCTAACTAAAGTAGACTGTTTGACTGGCCTTAACGATCTGAAAATCTGTGTTGGCTACGAAGGCGACCACAACGAAAACCCAATCTGGCCTCAAACTGCCTCTCTTGCACCAATCTACGAGAAGATGGAAAGCTGGAGCGAGGACATCACTGGTTGTCGTAAGTTTGAAGAGCTTCCAGTAGCAGCACAGAAATACGTTCTACGCATTGAGGAACTCATGGGCGTACCAGTAAAAATGGTGTCTGTGGGTCCTGGTCGTGAACAAATGATTATGCGATAAGATGTGAATTAACACATCATTGGCAAGCGGCTTTTATCTGTTCCGGGGTAAAGCCGCTTTTTTTTACACTGTAAACTTTGAAAAATTGCACGGTTAAATTCATGTTTAGTAACCTCATCACGAGACTCCTACCTCCTTTATTTATAAATCAATAAATTATAGGGCTTAACACGTTGTGCACGTTACTAGCACATCTCACTTGTTAAAGAAGCACGTCAATTAGGTTAACTGGTTGATTTGATATTCTTTAAGTGATTAGTTGATCACGATCTTCATCTGCAATTTGTTGAACTAGTACTCAAAAAATCTAACCCGCTGTTTTTAGGATAGATGAGTTCCCCAACATCCAACCTAACAGCAGGTGATTCCCATGACGAAAAATCTTTTCAGCCTCAGTACGATAACCCTTGGTTTGTGCCTTAGTTCTTTGTCTTTCGCGCAATCCGATCTTCCGAACATTAAAATTCTTGCCACTGGCGGCACCATAGCAGGCGCAGGTCAATCTGCAACAGAGTCAAACTACACAGCAGGTAAAGTCGGCGTTGAATCATTGATTTCTGTGGTGCCGAGTATGACCAACATTGCCGATATTTCTGGAGAGCAAGTGGTCAGTATCGGTTCACAAGATATGAATGATGAAGTGTGGCTAAAATTATCGAAAAGAGTTAATGAGCTACTCGCTCAAGATGATGTTGACGGCATCGTCATTACTCATGGTACGGATACGTTAGAGGAAACCGCTTACTTCCTTGATCTGACCGTCAAGAGCAAAAAGCCTGTCGTGATCGTCGGGGCAATGCGTCCTTCCACCGCAATGAGTGCTGATGGACCAGTCAACTTATACAATGCAGTCGTAACAGCCACCGATGAAGATTCAGAAGGACGTGGCGTGCTAGTCGCAATGAATGACACGATTTTCGATGCGCGAGATGTGACAAAAACCAATACAACCTCCGTCAGCACTTTCCAGTCACCCAACTTTGGTGCTATCGGCTACATTCATAATAGCGATGCCAAATATCAACGAAGCCCAGAGCGTAAACATACGACAGAAACCCCATTCGATGTATCAAAGCTTACTAAGTTGCCTAAGGTCGGTATTGTTTATAACTATGCAAATGCCTCCAATTTGCCAGTGAAAGCCTTTGTGGATGCGAAGTTTGACGGCATCGTAAGTGCTGGTGTCGGTAATGGTAACTTGTACCACACTGTGTTTGATGAGCTAGAGAAAGCGAGTAAAGATGGCGTTGTTGTTGTAAGAAGCTCCCGAACGCCTAGCGGCTCAACCACTTTGGATGCTGAAATTGATGACGAAAAATACGGCTTTGTTGCCGCTGGTACATTGAACCCACAAAAAGCACGTATCTTACTGATGCTGTCACTGACTCAGACCAAAAACTATCAAGACATCCAAAAGATGTTCCAATACTATTAATTCTGTCTAAGGTTCATTCGATAGAGGAGGTACACACCTTACCTCCTCTTACACATAGCGACATGAGCGTCTCTTGTTAGCCAAACAAGCGACGCTTCATTCCTGCTTTTTCCAGAATACGCGTAGTAATTTCCTCAACAGACAGAGAGGACGTATTGATATATGGGATCGCCTCTCTTCTAAACAACGCCTCAACAGTGTCTAGCTCCAGCTTGCACTGCTCTGTGCTAGCGTAATCACTTCCAGACAAACGATTTTCACGGATTTCAGTCAAGCGCTCGGGATCGATAGTCAGCCCAAACAACTTATGACGATGGATCTCAAACTCAGGCAACAAACGCATCATCTTCACATCTTCCGCAATGAACGGATAGTTCACAACACGTAAACCAAATTGCATCGCCATGTACAAGCTAGTCGGCGTTTTTCCGCTGCGCGATACTCCCAGCAGGATAATATCGGCTTGTTCCAACCCTTTTAGCGTGATGCCATCATCATGCGCCAATGTGTATTCAATAGCCGCAATACGGTCAAAATAGGTGTCGGAATCTTTCCCCACACTGCGAGAACGCTGCAACTTAGGCTTTGGTGCCATCTGAATGTCGTCTTGCACTTTCTGCACAATACTCTCCAACACATCGTAACTGTATGCCGGCGCTTCAAGCAGCATTTCACGTACTTCTGGAACGACAATTGAGAAAAAGACCAGAGGTTTGACGCCATTGCGCTGGTAGGAAGTTTCAATTTCTTTGACTACGTCAGTAGCTTTGTCCTGGCTTTCTACAAACGGAAAGGTTTTTTCGTTAGGAATGAACGGAAATTGACCGAGAACAACATGCCCTAATGTCTCACATGTTATCGCCGTACCGTCAGAAACATAGAATACATCACGACTTTGGTTATTTATTTGCATTTCTGTTTAATTTTTCAAAATCTTTTGAGTAGGATGGTACACATAATATTAATAAATCAGTTTGGCTTTCAGTTAGGTTCACCACAGCTTTAAAAATTCTTTTGAATTTTTTTCAGCCAGAACGTAATCGTTTGCCTTTGATATCAATCTAAATGAAGCAATGTATGGTCAACGTGTAATAACAGCCAACATGCGATTGTTTAGATCGATTTAAGTCCCCCTACTAAGCTGCAATGTTTCTGGAGAAAGACATGCAAAAGAACACCCTCTGGTTCAATGGCCTATCCATGGATGATGTCGACAAAGTCGGCGGTAAGAATGCTTCACTTGGCGAAATGGTTTCTAACCTAGCAAACGCAGGCGTTTCTGTACCAAATGGTTTTGCGACAACCTCATACGCGTTTAACCAATTCCTTGACCACGAAGGTTTGGATGAGCGTATTCACCAATTACTCGATGAACTAGACGTTGAAGATGTAGAAGCTCTGCGTAAGACAGGTGCAAACATTCGTCAATGGGTATTAGAGGCCCCTTTCCCTGCGGACCTTGAACAAGAAATTCGTGAAAATTACCAAGAACTGATCGAAGGCAATCCTGAGCTTTCAGTCGCAGTTCGTTCATCTGCTACGGCAGAAGACCTACCTGATGCTTCTTTTGCTGGTCAGCAAGAAACGTTTTTGAACGTGAAAGGCATCGACGCAGTACTAGAAGCAACTAAGCACGTTTACGCTTCTCTATTTAACGACCGTGCGATTTCTTACCGCGTTCACCAAGGGTTCGACCACCGTGGCATCTCGCTATCTGCGGGTATCCAACGTATGGTGCGTTCAGATAAAGCCTCGTCGGGTGTTATGTTTACACTAGACACTGAATCGGGTTTCGACCAAGTTGTCTTCATCACCTCTTCATGGGGTCTAGGCGAGATGGTCGTTCAAGGTGCAGTAAACCCTGACGAGTTCTACGTTCACAAGCCAATGCTTGAAGCAGGCGAACACCCAATCGTTAAGAAAACATTTGGTTCTAAGTTGATCAAAATGATCTACTCAGATAACCAAGAAATCGGCAAACAAGTTGATATCGTTGATACTTCTGATGAAGAGCGCAACACGTTCTCATTGAACGACGACGAGATCAAAGAGCTCGCAAAACAAGCAATGATCATCGAAAAGCACTATCAGCGTCCAATGGACATTGAATGGGCAAAAGATGGCATTGATGGCAAGCTGTACATTGTTCAAGCGCGTCCTGAAACCGTATGTTCACAAACGGAACAAAACGTGATTGAGCGCTACGAGCTACAAAACAAAGCGGATGTTTTAGTTGAAGGTCGTGCAATCGGTCAGCGCATCGGTAAAGGCGTGGTTCGCTTGGTTGACTCTCTGGACCAAATGTCTTTAGTCCAAGAAGGTGACGTGCTAGTTACAGACATGACTGACCCAGATTGGGAACCAGTGATGAAAAAAGCATCTGCAATCGTAACCAACCGTGGTGGCCGTACTTGCCACGCAGCCATCATCGCTCGTGAGCTTGGTATTCCTGCGATCGTTGGCTGTGGCGATGCGACAAGCAAGTTAACCGATGGTGCAACCGTGACCGTATCTTGTTCTGAAGGTGAAACGGGCTACGTTTACCAAGGTGAACTTGAGTTTGACGTAAAACGCTCTTCTGTTGATGAACTGCCACTGCTACCAACAAAAGTGATGATGAACGTGGGTAACCCTGATCGCGCGTTTGACTTCGCACAAATTCCAAATGAAGGTGTTGGTCTTGCTCGTCTTGAATTCATCATCAATAAGATGATTGGTATCCACCCGAAAGCATTACTTAACTTTGATGCACAAAGCGATGAGCTAAAAGCAGAAATCACTCAGCGTATTCGTGGTTACAAAGATCCTATCGATTTCTACGTAAGCAAACTGACAGAAGGTATCGCAACCATTGCTGCGGCATTTTGGCCGAAACGCGTTATTGTTCGTATGTCTGACTTTAAGTCTAACGAATACAGCAACTTGGTTGGCGGTAAAGCCTACGAACCGCATGAAGAAAACCCAATGCTGGGCTTCCGTGGCGCGTCTCGTTACATTTCTCCAGTGTTTGAAGACTGCTTCGAGCTAGAAACTCAAGCAATCAAACGCGTTCGTAACGAAATGGGTCTGAAAAACGTTGAAATCATGATCCCATTTGTGCGTACACCAAGCGAAGCAGCATCAGTGATTGATTTGCTAGCGAAGTTTGATCTGCGCCGTGGCGATCAGGGTCTTAAAGTCATCATGATGTGCGAACTGCCATCCAACGCGGTCCTTGCCGATGAGTTCTTGAAGTACTTTGATGGCTTCTCGATTGGCTCAAACGACATGACTCAGCTAACGCTTGGTCTTGACCGTGACTCTGGCGATGTCGCACATCTATTTGATGAGCGCAACCCAGCGGTTAAGGTGATGCTTCAGATGGCGATTGATGCGGCAACAAAAGCAGGCAAATACGTTGGTATTTGTGGTCAAGGCCCATCAGACCACGACGACCTAGCGGAATGGCTAATGGATCAAGGTATTAGCTCTGTATCACTAAACCCAGATACGGTTATCGATACTTGGTTAAAACTCGGTAAAGTTAGCAGCAAGTAACACACGATAAACTCTAGCCCTCACACTCCCCTTGTGAGGGCTTTGTTATTCACACGTCATTTCACAATCAGTTCGTGATTCCTCTCTCAAGTTCGTCATTTAGTCAATTTCATTATCAAAGTCTGATGACCTAAAATGAATGGTATATCGATAACTCCAGAGAGAATTTGATGAAAAAGCCTATCGCACTCCTTACTACATTGATGCTCCTGGCATCCCCTGCTTATGCCGATTGGGATGAAATTTCCAATAAAATGTCTGAGCTTGGCGACGCAGTTTCTGATACTGCACAAGATGCTTGGGACGACACCAAAGCGTTTTCAAAACAAGCGTGGCAAGATTTCACGAACTGGTCCGAGGAAGCGATCAATACCGCAGGCGAATGGACAGAAGCCAGCATCGAGAAAAGCAAAGAATGGATAGATGCTGCCGACAAAAAAATTGATGAGCTGATGGAAGGCGATACGCCAGAAGAAGCTCGCCAAGCCGTGGACTTAATGGCAGATAGCGCTTTGCTCAAGTTATTTAATGAAAAGCCGGAGGCAAAAGCTATTTACGACAACGCGTACGGCTACGCGGTCTTTGATTCTCGTAAATTATCTTTGCTGTTCCACACCAACTCAGGGTCAGGAGTCGCAGTGAATAAGGAAACAGAAGAACGCACTTATATGAATATGTTTGGTTTGGGCGTTGCACTTGGGGCTGGCGGCAAATTTTACCAACAAGTGGTTCTGTTTGAGAGCAAAGAAGACTTTGATACGTTCGTCAACGAAGGATGGGAGGCCACAAGTGAAGCCTCTGCTGTTGCGGGCGAAGATTCAGAGCAACTTTCAAAACAATTTAACAGCGGCGTCGCCGTCTATCAGTTGAACGCTAAAGGTTTGCTCATCGATGCTAACGTGTCTGGTTCTAAATATTGGGTTAACGAAGAGCTCACTAACTCGCAGTAATGCATAGCAACTAATCGCTTAAATAAAACCGTTGTTATGCACCCTTATCAATAAGTTAACGGGGATATGATTCCTCAAAACTGAGCACTTACGCAACTTTCTCTATGGAAGTCACCAGAAGATGGCGACTTCCCTTTCTCGTTGGATTGCTTTTGGTTATGCTTGCGCAAAACCACCTGCAATTCGGTATCCCATGCCTGACAATAACTTTAATAATCTGCTAGCAGAAGCAATTTCTGCTCTTAACACGCCTAACTTTACTCCTAAACTTATGCGTGTCATTCGCACTCTTTTTCATTTTGATTGCGCAGTTATTTTAGGTTACCGAGAAGGTAAACATCCTATTTATCTCTACGACTCAATTGAGAACGAGCGAGAGTTACTTTTTCAACGCTACCTTACTGACTCATTTCAAAATGACCCTTTTTTTCTCAAACTAAACGAGACAAAGCAACAAGGCGTATTTACGCTCAAAGACGTGGCGCGTAAAGGCGTTGATTTTACTTCCTACTGCGAACAGTTCTACCATCAGACCGGGTGGAAAGACGAACTGAGCATGCTAGTCGAAGTTGAATCTGGCCGTTGGGTCATGCTGTACTTCGGGTATATGAATGATGGAAAATACTTTTCTCAGCAACAAATCAATAAGCTAAAGCCCTATTTCCCGATAATTCAGTCGCTTTGTCAGCAGCATTGGAAACAAACGGAATTTACCTTTTCTGAGCCTGTTTTTGCACAGAGTGCTTATTCTGGCAGTATGCGATTAGCCATTGAGCAAGCTTTAGCAACGTTTGGCGTAGAATCACTCACCCGTCGCGAACAAGAGGTGGCTTCGCTTCTCGCTCAAGGGTTTGACACCAAAGAAATTGCCGCGCGGTTACACTTAGTTCAAGGCACGGTCAAAAATCATCGAAAGCGAATTTACTCGCAATTAAATGTGTCTTCATTGAGTGAGTTATTCCAGCTTTTCCTCAATCACCTCATTCTCCATTCAAGATAAAAAACTGTCCCTTAAGGGATATATCGAGAAAAGGTGTCGCGTTTTAGTCTGAATGTAACAACCACTAAAACAGACAAAAAGAATGACGACACCATTACTGCAAGATTTACAAGATCGCGGCTTGATTGCACAAGCCAGCGATTTGGAAGAAATTCAGACACTTCTCTCACAGCCACAAACCGTTTACTGCGGCTTCGATCCTACAGCTGGCAGCTTACATATCGGCCACCTCGTGCCTTTGATTATGCTTAAGCGCTTTCAAGATGCCGGACACCAAGCTGTTGCCTTGATTGGCGGTGCAACGGGCATGATTGGCGACCCAAGCTTTAAAGCGACTGAGCGCAGTCTGAACTCAGAGGAAATCGTCTCAGGCTGGGTTAACGATCTTTCTAATCAAATTCAGCAGTTGATGAATCACCAACTGGCCAAGCCGATGATCATGGTAAACAACGCTGACTGGATGAAAGCGATCAATGTGATCGACTTCTTTCGCGATGTGGGTAAGCACTTCTCAATCAATACTATGGTCAACCGAGAATCGGTAAAACAACGCCTGCAACGACCTGACCAAGGTATCTCCTTCACCGAATTTAGCTACGCCCTACTGCAATCGTACGATTTTGCCGAGCTAAACCGTCGATACGGTTGCCGTTTGCAAATCGGTGGCAATGACCAATGGGGAAACATCGTCAGCGGGATCGATTTAACTCGCCGTCAAAATGGTGAGCAAGTATTTGGCTTAACTCTGCCGCTGATCACCAAATCCGATGGCACCAAATTTGGCAAAACCGAAGGCGGTGCAGTATGGCTAGATCCTAGCAAAACCTCTCCTTACGCGTTCTACCAGTTCTGGCTTGGCGCAGAAGACGCCGACGTTTACCACTTCTTGCGTCACTACACATTCTTGAGCTGCGAAGAAATTGCCAGCATTGAAGCGCAAGACCAAGCAAGCCAAGGTAAGCCACAAGCACAACGTATTCTCGCTGAAGAAATGACGCGATTTGTTCATGGCGAAGAAGGCCTAGCCAGTGCCGAGCGTATCACTCAAGCTTTATTCAGCGGTAATGTGCAACAACTGAGTTTGGGTGAATTAAAACAGTTGGAGTTGGATGGTTTACCAAGCATTGAGAGCACACAACAAGATTTGGTTGAGCTGTTGATTGAGTCGGGCTTAGCAAGTTCGAAGCGTGTTGCACGCGAACACATCAGCAACAACGCCATCAGTGTAAACGGTGAAAGAGTGGCGGCTGATAACCCGAGTTTAAGCTTCCCACTGTTTGATCAATATTGGTTACTGCAACGCGGTAAAAAGCACTTCTGCCTCGTAAAGCGTGCCGCGTAGCAACACTCGCAGTACAAAACCTATAAAAAAATTCCCCTCACCACTTTCGTGATGAGGGGAATCCAAATTTGAACGATTTTAAGCCTAACAATAGGCAAAGACGTTGCTTATTGCGTTCTTAAACGTTGCCAGTACTTTTCGTAAATCGCTAACGTTTCTGCGCCAACATCATTAATAAACTCGCCTTTTTTCAAGTCTTCTGATGAAGGGAAAATAGTACGGTTGTTTTTCAACTCTTCTGGCAATTTGTCACGCCCAGCGTTCGTTGCCGACGCATAACCCAAACTGGTCACGATTTCCGCTTGGTTCTCTGATTGGTACATGAAGTTAATAAATTTATGCGCCAATGCTTTGTTTTTACTGCCAGACGGAATAGTGAAGTTGTCCATCCACAATACCGCGCCCTCTTCCGGCATCACGAACTTCAGCTCAGGCATTTCAACCTGTCCTTGGAATGCGTTGCCGTTCCATTGCATGCCGACCGATGTTTCACCGGACACGTAAGGGACTTGCGGCGCATCTGAGTTGTACAGTAATACGTTGTTTTTCAGCGCGACTAGAGAATCAAAAGCCTGCTCGATTTCTGCTTCGTCTTTTGTGTTCACGCTATGGCCATTTTTCTTCAGCGCCATACCGAACACATCGCGAACGTCATCAATCAGCATGACTTGTTGTTCGTATTGAGACTCCCATAAGTCTGCCCATTTGGTCACTGGTTGCTCAACCATGGATTCGTTGTAGCTGATCCCGGTAATGCCCCAAATATAAGGCAGCGAGTAATCATTTTTAGGATCGTGCGCTTGGCCAAGTAAACCGTCCATTGTGTCTTGCATGTTTGGCACTTGAGCGTGATCTATTTTCGAAAGCAGCCCTTCTCGCCCCATTTTTTCAATGAAGTACGCAGAAGCAAAAACCACATCGTAGCCAGAACCTTTTAGCAATTTTAGCTTGGTGTACATTGATTCATTATTCTCAAAAGTCGAATAATTAATCGTAATACCTTCTTGTTTTTCAAACGCTTTTAACGATGCTTCCGGCAAATAGCCACCCCATGCATAAACGTTCAACGTTTTGCTATCTGCATGAGCAAACATGCTGAGCACAAGAGCACTCAGCCCCAATCCTTTGATGATTAATTTCATGGTATGCAATCCAACCAGTCCAGCGACGCGCTGGGATTCGGGTGCATAATTAGGTAATTGTTACCCAATTGAAAGAAAATTTAATTAATCTTTAACAGCAAAAATATTTATCGAATTTATAAAATTAACGCATGTTTTTAATAGCGACTGTGCATACCAAAATGATGAGACATTCCATCTTCCATTCGGCCACCTTTCCAGCCACCAGAACCGAGTAAATTAAGCACATCTTGAGCGGTATAATCGACACCAGCGAAGAAGTCATGCGCCACGTCTGAGCGTATTGCTTGCAACTCTGGTTGGTTTTCCAAATCAAGATCTTGCGGATCCGCATATAATGCCAACGCAATTTTTTGTTGGCACGCGCTTAACTCGCTGGTGCTCGTCTTTACCTGACCAACCGAAAAGTAGTCACGACTGCCGTATCCCACCACCAATCTGGTACTCATTAGTTTAATCACTTTCTTAATGCGACGACGTTGTATAAATCTCAACATGTTTTGTTATTCCTGTATTAAGTTGGCTATGGTCGTATTCTTTTGTTCGAATTAAAACACTCTGTTTTATCCGCGAAATTTCTCTAGCGCTTTTCGCGATGATCGGTTGTATAATACGACTCTGAAATATTTTGTTACGTTACCTCGGTAACCCCTGAGACTGCAACATGAACAACAGCAGATGGGTCGGCTTTATAGGCGGCACGATTGTCTTACTTAGTACCTTTATCCTATTCGGATCTTCCGTCCACGCTGCTTGGTACCGAATCCCTGCGGAAGCCATTCATGGTATCGCCTTCACTTTGGCTTTTGGTTTAGGGTTAAACAGCCTGCTGGCGTACGCGACGGCAGTGATTACTCTTGCTGCACTATTCTACATTGGCTTTGTCGTTAGCTATCGGGTTCATCAGAAACTTAAATAGTCCTCTGTCTCCACCTGAGCTTAATAACGGATACTTGATAACTAAAAAGGGAGCAAACGCTCCCTTTTTAGTTATCAGCATGTAGATGTTCTATGCCCGCTTTAATCATTAAGGTGGCATACCCTCAACGACTGCTGCATACCTGAAACATCATCACCTAAATACTCAACCGTCATTGGAACCTTGGCCAACAGAGTAAAACTAGAGTCACTGAACCTTCCATCAGCATCACTCTCCAAATGAACAAAAAACGCAGGCTTATCCGCAATCAATGTAATTTTCCTCCCTTCAATAGAGACACCTATATTGGCTTTCGCTATCGGCAAGGTTTTTAGCTCGTGAGTACTAAACCATGTGTTGCTTATTCTGTCTTCACCGATTTGCGCTTCAACATAGAAGAAGCCTGACGTAAGTTCGTCCTTCTCGATCGATTCATCCAATTGCCACAAAATCGTATTGCTGTCTGCTATGACTGTTTGTTCTAAGCTCCAACATTGCTTTTCTTCCCCTTGCCAATCTACCCACTTAAGCAGTGCGTTGACGCTTGCGGACTCTTTGGCATCATTGAGCAAATGTAGGCTCAACTTGCCTGTATGCTCGGAAAATACCAAATACTGTGGCGCAAAAAATCGCTTCGCATGGTAGTGCAACTGCTTCCATCGACCACTGTATTCCAAACTAGACCAAGAACTGACAGGCCAATTGTCGTTGAGTTGCCAGTACAGCATGCCGCGACAAACTGGAGAAATGGCACGCCAATGATCGCATGCAGTTTTGATCGCGATTGCCTGCTGAACTTGACTTAAATACAGCATGCTCTCGAATCCAGAGGGAAAACGAAAATAGCGCGTGAACATCTCTGTGATAATACTATTACCTCGAGGGTTCTTCTGATGTTGTTCGAAAGTTGGGGATGTAATATTCCAGTCTTGCTCAGGGACAAACCGCTTAACTTCAGCAAAAGATGGCCAAGATTGAAAACCAAACTCAGAGCAAAAACGAGGATTCACGTCAAGGTAGGCACTGAATGATTTTCCTGAATGCCAAACGTCCCAAAAGTGCATATCGCCTTTACTATCATCATGCCACGCATCACCGAAATCCAGTTCACCATTACATGGGGAACTTGGCCAGAAACGGCGAGTGCTATCTTGCTCGGTAACCTCCTTCTCAATCATGCGGTTGAGGCGATCGTAGTTAACCGTGTATTTGACTTTGCTGCGCTTAGATTCGTCATACCAACCAATAGCTCCAATCACTTCATTGTCACCACACCAAAGTGCGATTGATGGGTGCTTCTTAAGCCTCGGGATTTGGAATCTAAGTTCTTCTTCTACGTCTTTTAAAAACTCGTCGTTTGATGGGTACAACGAGCAGGCGAACATCATGTCTTGCCACACCAACAAGCCAAGTTCATCACAAAGGTTATAAAAGGTTTCACTCTCGTACTGACCACCGCCCCATACGCGAATCATGTTCATGTTGGCGTCAACCGCACTTTGCAAAAGGTTGCGATAACGTGTTTCGTACTCTCGCCCCGGCATTGCGTCAATAGGGATCCAGTTGGCACCTTTAGCATTAATCGGTACGCCATTGACGATAAATTCCATTGCAGAGCCGTGCTCATCAGCTTGGTTATTTAGGGTTAACTGACGCAAACCAATGTTGTGCGTTAACTTTTGCTCTCTGCAAGAAATGGTAATGGGATAGAGATACGCTTCGCCATAACCCGATGGCCACCAGCGTTGAGGCTCCAAAATGTGGAACTGGCAATGATAGTGACCACTTCCTTTTGTTTGAATACATTGACGCTCACCATTAAATTCAACAATCATTTCATGGCGTTGACTGTCCGTTTCCACTTCAACTACTACATCAAGAAACACACTCCCATCGGCTTGCCATTGCTGCTCTGTCGAGAAGCCTTTGAGCCAAAGCTCATTCACAATGTCGATTTGAATGGGGTCGTAAATACCCGATACCATCAAGCAAATGCCCCAGTCCCATCCGGAATGGCATTGTGTTTTGCGGATCAAGTTCATGTGTGGAATTTGGTTGTTGCCCATTGCCGATGGAATAGGAAATGGCAGTTTTTTTGCTCTTGCGATACCTTCTAAATCCACCCGAGCAAACTCAACCCGAATCGTGTTAGTACCTTGCTTTAAATGCGGTTTAATATCCACACGTTGCTGGGTAAACATGTTGCTGCAAGTTAGTGCTAACTCACCATTAACATAGAAGGTTGCCAAGGTATCTACACGAGTTAGCGTCATCCAAATTTGCTTGGCAGACAACGTAAACGCGTCGACTTCAAACTCACGTGAGATATGCCACTCACACTCTTCAATCCATCGAACTTTGTTTTCATTATCGGCAAAATAAGGATCTGGAATCTGCTCTGCTTGTAAAAGCGCCGACACATTATCGCCCGGAATAAACATTGGAATTTCAAGATTGGGACGCTGTGGCGAGGTAAGCATCCACTGCCCGTTAAGTTCGAAGTGAGTCATCGAGTTAAACCTTAGCTTGGGAAAAACATATTTTCTCAATGTAATCCTGATAATCCCATGCAAAAACAAGGGAAATGTTAATTACATACGAAATGCGGTGCATTTCACGTAAAAACTCTTTCTTTTGATCTCTACCCAAAAATCAGCAACTTGGCTAACCTGTTAAAAATTAATCGAAATCTAAGGTTATATTTGCAACTTCGACATGTTAACATCATCGGCTTTTTGAACATCCTCACACTTTTCGTTGAAACGATGTGAGGGGAAATGCACGGCTTCATAGCCCTAAAAAGCGAAGTAATTATGTCAAATATGACGAATGCCGCCTCCCACACAGCGCCTATTCAGGATGCTGACTATTCTGCTATTCATCCCCCATCTTTACTCAAGCGCCTCGAACTCACCAATCCTGTCTTTTGGTTAAGTGGTAGCTTCCTCACTCTATTCGTTTTACTTGCTCTAACGAATACCGACTCTCTAACCGCAATGGTTAACACCGGCTTCGGCTTTGCTACTAAATATTTCGGAGCTTACTGGCAAGTACTGCTTCTTCTGAATTTCCTAATTGGTTTGGCTCTTGCGTTTGGTCGCACTGGTTATGTGCGCCTAGGTGGTCTAGCGAAACCTGATATTGATAACTTTAAGTGGTTGTCAATCGTACTCTGTACTCTACTTGCAGGTGGTGGTGTGTTCTGGGCCGCAGCTGAGCCTATCGCGCACTTTGTGACTGCTCCGCCTCTATACGGGGAAGCCTCACCGAAAACTGCCGCAATCAATGCCCTATCTCAGTCTTTTATGCACTGGGGCTTCTTAGCTTGGGCGATCCTTGGTGGTCTATCTTCCATTGTCTTAATGCACTTGCATTACGATAAAGGCCTGCCTCTTAAGCCGCGTACTCTGCTTTACCCTGTTTTTGGTGATAAAGCCATTAAAGGCTGGATTGGTGATGTTGCTGACGCATGTAGCATCATTGCAGTAGCAGCAGGAACCATCGGTCCTATCGGCTTCTTAGGTTTACAAATTAGCTACGCGCTAAACTCATTGTTTGGCCTGCCAGATACGTTCGTAACGCAAAGCATGGTTATCATGGCGGCGATCCTGATGTATACCCTTTCCGCACTGAGCGGTTTGAGCAAGGGTATTCAAATCGTCAGTCGTTACAACATCATTTTGTCTGTACTATTAATTGGTTACATCCTGTTCTTCGGGCCGACAAGCTTTATCGTTGATGGCTACGTGCAAGGCGTTGGTCGTATGGTGGATAACTTCTTCCCTATGGCACTTTACCGTGGTGATACAGGCTGGCTAAGTTGGTGGACAGTATTCTTCTGGGGTTGGTTTATCGGTTATGGCCCAATGATGGCGATCTTTATTGCTCGTATCTCTCGTGGTCGTACAATTCGCCAATTAATCATGTCTATTAGCATCGTGGCACCGCTGATTACTTGCTTCTGGTTTAGTATCGTTGGTGGCAGTGGCCTTGCGTTTGAACTTGATAACCCTGGTTTGATTTCATCTGCGTTTGAAGGCTTTAACTTGCCTGCAGCACTGCTAGCGATTACTGGTGAATTACCTTACCCAATGATCATTTCGGTTCTGTTCCTGATCTTAACGACAACATTTATCGTGACGACGGGTGACTCGATGACTTACACAATCAGTGTAGTGATGACGGGCTCAACAGAACCAAACGCAGTGATTCGCTCGTTCTGGGGGCTGATTATGGGTATTGTCGCTATTGCGCTCATCTCAATGGGCTCTGGTGGTATTTCTGCATTGCAGTCTTTCATTGTAATTACTGCCGTACCTGTGTCTTTCATTTTGCTGCCAAGCATTTGGAAAGCACCCGGCATTGCAAGCAGAATGGCGAAAGAGCAAGGCCTCGTTTAAACCGCCTCTCTAACCAATATGCGAAAAAGAGCCCTTCATTGGGCTCTTTTTAATTCTGCGCTTTATCCTACGCTATCAATGCGAATCATCACTGCGTCTGGACGCCAATACTCGAATTCGCAGTCCATTAAATGCCCATCTTGTTTGTAGTTTACCCGCCGAATTTTCAGAACGGGTTGTCCTTCAGCCAAGTTCAACGCTTTAGCGACATGAGCAGGTGCTGACGTTGGAATCACATCAAAACGAGAGCGCTTTGTTTCGTAACCATACTTCTCACGATAAATGCCCGTCAGGGACATGGTGAGGTTCTCAGACAATATACCCTCAAACAGTGCCGCTTTGAGCACGTTCTCAACAAACAATACCGCTCGCCCATCAATAAAACGTAACCGTTCAATCACATAAATTGGGGTAATTCGCTCCACCTCTAACGATTTGGCATACTCACCTGCGGCCATTTCACTTCGCACATTGAGTAACTTAGTTTCTGCAATACGATGCTGCTCTCGAATCATCTGATGGAAGTGAGAACGAGACAACGGGTTGTAACAGATACGCTCAGGAGATACATACCAACCCCGGCGCTCTTCTCGATAAATAAGACCTTCCGTTTCCAAAGACACCAACGCATCTTTGATTGTGATTCGAGTCGTAGAAAACAGCTCACTGAGCTCTCTCTCTGACGGCAGTTTTTGTCCTTCCGACATGATGCCGGAAAGAATCTGCTGTTTTAAGCTGCTTCTAATTTTTCCTAATTGGGTACCAAATTGTCCGGTGCCTGTCGCTCTCATTCTGATCTAGTCCAAGGATAATTTGACGAATAACATAAGGCGTTTACGTAACAAAAATATGACATTAATCAACAGAACACATACTGAACGTATGAAATATAAGTGCCATATAAAATCAGCAAAACTGTCAAATTACTTGCGCTAAATCGTCACATTCCATCCATAGCATACAAAGCGAACTTACTGACCTAGTCCAGAAGGATGGAGACAATGAAAACTTTGCTAAGTCGTTCAATTACCGCACCAGCGGCAATCATTGCGGTAACGCTCGCTACGCCAACAGTAGCGAAAGAAGCCGATATTGAATCTTTGGTAGCAGCAGCACAAAAAGAAGGGGCGGTTTACAGTGTGGGTATGCCTGACAGTTGGGCAAACTGGAAAGACACTTGGGCTGATTTAAAGTCAAATTACAACCTTAAGCACCAAGACACGGATATGAGCTCGGCTCAAGAAATCGCAAAATTCGAAGCTGAGAAGAAAAACGCGACCGCAGACATTGGTGACGTAGGCTTTGCCTTTGCACGTGTAGCGGTAAAAAAAGGCGTCACTCAGCCATATAAACCAACAACTTGGAATGACATCCCAGATTGGGCAAAAGACGAAGATGGTCATTGGGCACTTGCCTACACTGGCACTATTTCTTTTATCTCCAACAATAACCTCGTAAAAGACGCGCCAAAAACGTGGGATGACCTATTAAAAGGCGACTACAAAGTGACCGTAGGTGACGTAGGCGTAGCAGCACAGGCAAACAACGCGGTTCTCGCCGCAGCGTTCGCCAACGGTGGGGACGAATCCAACCTCAAGCCTGCGCTCAAATTCTTTTCTGAACTCGCGAAGCAAGGTCGTCTTTCATTTACCGATCCGAACATCGCCAACCTAGAAAAAGGCGAAGTTGAAGTGGCGATCATGTGGGACTTCAATGCATTGAACTACCGCGACAAAATTGACCGCGACCGCTTTACAGTGAGCATTCCTCAAGATGGCTCTGTGATTTCTGGTTATACAACCATAATCAATAAATACGCGAAGAACCCTAATGCAGCAAAGCTTGCTCGTGAATACATCTTCAGCGATCAAGGGCAAATCAACTTAGCAGAAGGTTATGCGCGTCCAATCCGCACCAACATCACACTGCCTCAAGCAGTGCAAGACAAGCTAATTGCTAATGACCAATACAGCAATGTTCACCCAGTGACTGACTTCTCAGCTTGGGAAAAGTCCGCACGTAAGCTGCCACGTCAATGGCAAGAAAGTGTCTTAATCCACCAGCAATAAGAGTAAGTCGTTATGAGCAATAAGGTCATCCTTGTTGTTCTAGATGGACTGAACTATCAGGTAGCCCGTGATTGCATGGGCTACCTCAATGGTCTTCTAGAACAAAGTCGTTCCCAACAAGAAACTCGCGCAACGCTTTATCCTGTGCAGTGTGAGCTGCCCTCTATGTCTCGCCCACTTTATGAGTGCATTTTAACGGGCGTTCGCCCTGTAGAAAGCGGCATCGTAAACAACAATATCGTTCGTCTATCCAAACACGATTCCATTTTCAGTTTGGCAAAAGCCCAAGGAAAAGTGACCGCTGCGGCTGCCTACCACTGGGTAAGTGAGCTTTATAATCGCGCGCCATTTGAACCTGTTCGCGATCGTTTCACGCATGATGAAACCCTGAATATCCAGCACGGCTGCTTTTACCATTGGGATCATTATCCTGATGAAGCCTTGTTCCTGGACGCAGAGTATTTACGCCGCAACTATCAACCTGATTTCTTACTGATCCATCCGATGAATATCGACGATACAGGGCATAAGTTTGGCCTAGACTCTCGCCAATACCGCAATTGTGCGCGAGGTGCAGACATTATTCTTTCCAACTACATCGATCAATGGCTTGCTGATGGGTATCAAATCATTGTGACAAGCGATCATGGCATGAACAACGATCTTTCTCACGGTGGGATTTTACCTGAAGAGCGAGAAGTTCCCCTGTTTGTCATTGGTGATAAGTTTACCCATCAAGATTGTCATATTAAGCAAACTGATATTTGTGGCACCGTTTGTCAATTGCTAAACCTTGACCACACGAAGCCATACACTCAGGAATTGTTAGCACTATGAGCAGTTCAGTCCTCTCCCCAAGCTCTAGCGAATCACGTTCAAATTTGGCAAGTACTTGGTTAAAGCGCTTTAAGCCAGCCGTTTGGTTGGCGCCTTTCGCACTGTTTTTCTACCTATTTCAACTCGCACCGATGATTTGGGTGCTGTTAAACAGCTTTATCTACGATGGCGAGTTTGCCTTCGATAACTACATTGAAGTGCTCGACTCCACCTTTATGATGCAGGCGTTTGGCAACAGTTTGTGGTTAGCTATATGGTCGAGCATTTTTGGCTTAGCCATTGCGACTCTGTTGGTCTCTTCTCTGCGCAGAATCGATTCTAAAGTCCGCGATGGTGTGATTGCGTTTACGAACATGAGCAGCAACTTTGCAGGCGTACCTCTGTCATTCGCTTTTATCATTATTTTGGGCACCAATGGGGCGATTACCCTTTTGCTCAAGCAGTATGGCTTACTCGGTGATTTCGACCTTTATGGTAAATGGGGTCTGCTGGTCATTTACATCTACTTTCAAATCCCGCTGGCGGTGTTGTTGCTCTACCCTGCGTTCGACGCGTTGAGTGATGATTGGCAAGCTGCTGCTGCGCTACTGGGAGCCAAAACATCACAGTATTGGGCGAAAATCGCGCTGCCAGTGCTCTCACCAGCCTTATTCGGTACCTTTATTATCTTAATAGCCAACGCAATTGGCGCTTATGCGAGTGTTTATGCGCTGACCTCCGGTAACTATAACGTCATCACAATTCGAATTGCGAGTCTGGTATCGGGAGACCTGTTCCTTGAACCTAATCTCGCCGCTGCAATTTCGGTGATTCTAATGGCGTTACTTGCCTTTATCACAGTGATTAACCAATGGCTCATTTCGAAAAGCTATGCAGGTAGGAAGTAGTCATGAACAACGTTAATACTCGATTCCATAAAACGGTGGTTTATTCCATTGTTGGGATCATGCTCATCCCGATTTTAGCGACCTTTGTCTATTCGCTTTCATCACGCTGGGGCGCCACGGTGCTTCCAGATGGTTTCACTTTTGATTGGTACGTTAAATTGCTGACCGACCCACGCTTTTTGCAAGCGTTTGGGCGTTCGCTGTTTATTTGTATTGCTTCGCTAACCCTCAGTGTGATTCTAGTTCTGCCAGCGATATTCGTGGTGTTTTACTACTTTCCGAAGCTCGATAAGCTCATGAACGTATTGATTTTGCTACCATTCGCTGTACCACCAGTGGTGTCCTCCGTCGGCTTGCTTCAACTTTATGCTGACAGTGAAATCTCCCTTATCGGTACTCCTTGGATTCTAGTAGGTACTTACTTCACCATAGCGTTACCGTTCATGTATCGTGCGATTTCTAATAGCTTCGAAGCAATTAACCTTAACGATTTAATGGACGCTGCACACTTGCTAGGGGCAAGCACAACCAAAGCGTTTTTGATGGTCATTTTACCTAACCTCAAAAAAGGACTGATGGCATCGCTTTTCCTTTCATTTTCATTTCTATTGGGAGAGTTTGTGTTCGCCAATATTTTAGTCGGCACACGTTATGAAACCCTGCAAATCTACTTGTATAACATGCGTCAGACGAGCGGCCACTTTACGTCTGCCTTAGTGATGACCTACTTCCTATTTATTTTTTTACTGACTTGGTTGGCAAGTCGTTTCAGCCGAGGAGTCAAACAATGAGCTACGTAACAGCGAAAAATCTGACTAAACGTTTTGGTGATAACACCGTATTTGAGGACATTCACTTTAACATCGAGCAAGGTGAATTCATTACGCTTTTGGGCCCTAGCGGTTGTGGTAAATCGACACTACTTCGCAGCCTTGCTGGGATTAACCCTGTCGATGGAGGCGAGGTTTGGGTAAACGGAGAAGATATCACGCATCAAGTCCCGCAAGAGCGTGGTATTGGGATGGTCTTTCAATCGTATGCGCTGTTTCCCAATATGACCGTCGAAGGCAACATTGCATTTGGCTTAAAAATGAAAAAGCTTGCGAATGATGATATTCGACGTGAAGTGGCTAAAGTCATCAAACTGGTGGATCTGGCAGGTAAAGAAAAACACTATCCGCATCAACTTTCTGGCGGTCAGCGCCAGCGTGTCGCACTCGCTCGAGCATTGGTGGTGAAACCTCGCATATTATTGCTTGATGAGCCACTTTCTGCGCTTGATGCCAAAATCCGCAAACACCTTCGTCAGCAAATCCGAGACATTCAGAAAGAGATGAATCTCACCACTATCTTCGTAACTCATGACCAAGAAGAGGCGATGATTATGTCTGATCGTATCTTCCTAATGAGTAAAGGGGAAATTGTTCAAGCAGGAACACCTGAAGAAATTTATACTCATCCTGCTAACGAGTTTGTGGCCGGTTTCATGGGGCACTACAACCTTGTAGAGGCCAATAAAGCCAAGCAACTCTTCAACATTGATACCGAATGGAAAGTAGCGATTCGCCCAGAGTCTATATATGTAAAAGAGCAAGGTCGTCAATATGATAGCCACATCTCAGCGCCACAAGTAGGTACGATCACCAACCACCAGCTTCTAGGTAATGTTATTCGCTATCAAGTGAACGTTGAAGAGTGTGAGCTCACTGTTGACTTACTTAACCGCTCTTCAGAACGCTTACTAGCGAATGGCAGCCAACTAGAACTACTCTTTAACCTAAACGAAATTCAACCAGTGAGAGCCTAAACATGTCCAAACCTTTGTATGTTTTTGATATGGATGAAACCCTAATAAACGCTGACTGCGCAATGATTTGGAACGAGTTTATGGTTGAGAAAGGCATCGCGACTGATCCTTTATTTATTATGGAAGATCAGCGTCTAATGGCCTTGTACTCTGAAGGCAAAATGGACATGGAAGATTACCTAGCGTTCTCCATGAAGCCACTAGAAAACATGCCGATTGAAGAAGTAAACGCCTTGGTTGAAGAATGTGTTGAAAGCCATATTTTGCCTAAACAGTTCCCTCAAGCCAAAACCCTGATTGAGCAACTGTCTCGTGATGGTATAGATATGGTTATCATCTCTGCCAGCGTCACTTTTTTGGTGGAAGCCGTTGGTCGCCGTCTTAATATTCCAACCGCACTCGGAATTGATTTAATCGAGAAAAACAACCGTTATACTGCTGAAATCGACGGTATCCCGAGTTATCGTGAAGGCAAAGTCACGCGATTAAAACAGTGGCTAGAAAATCAGCCTGAGCCTTATTCCGAAATCCATTTCTATACCGATTCAATCAACGATTTACCGCTTTGTGAATACGCGAACTACGCTTATCTGGTAAATCCATGCCCACAACTAAAAGAACACGCCAACAGACCGAATTGGAGTGTGTTAAGTTGGGGGTGATATAGCCTCACAAGACCGTTCTTCCTAAGTATATACTTTTCTATTTGTTCAAAGAGCAGTTCTTTCTGCTCTTTTTTACTTCTCTTCATCACAAATTAATCACTTGATTAAATACTGATTAATTTTTCACATGTCGCATGAGAAATCAGCGTCTTATAATTAATCAAATGTTTAATATTTTGAGAGAAGATTGTGACGGAAGCGCATCGAAGGGCGGGAAGACCCACAGATAATATCGACGCAAGGAAAAAACTGATTTTCCACGCGCGCGAACTCTTCACCATTATGGCTTACGACAAGGTCTCTACTCGCCTAGTCGCGCAGAAAGCAGGCGTGAACGTGGCGATGATTCGTTACTACTTTGGCAACAAAGAAGGCTTGTTCGAGACCATGTTGCGCGAAACACTGTCACCGATGCAAAAGCAGATGCAGACGTTGGTATCCAACAGTAACGAGCAAAACTTTCTCGATCTAATGCGCACCTACTACCGCGAAATGATCAAGGTACCACAGTTCCCACGCTTAGTTGCCCAAGTTATGAATATGCCCCCATCGGAAACCCAACGCAAACTGCTCGAAAAAGTCTTCGCAGATATCAGTAAGCCAATGCAAGGCGTGATCTTTGATAAGTTGATCGACAGTGGCGTTTTACGAAAAGACGCCGACCCTCAACTTTGTCGCGTCTCTTACATCAGCTTGATGGTATTTCCTTTTATGGCACCACCAGCACTGCTCGCCATTCATGGCATTGAACTTTCTGAAGCCTTCTTGAACCGATTATTCGAACACAACATACAACTGATGAAACATGGATTTTTAGACTCGGGCGACCAATATGAAGATAAATAAAAAGCTGCTGTTCTTTCCTGCTCTTGCGGTGGGGGTCGTCATTCTGTTTTTGGCGATTAGCCTCAAACCAGATTTGCCCGTAAAACCCGCTGGAGATCGTGCACGGTTGGTCGAGACGATTCCACTTGAGCTCAAAGCCATTGCTCCAGTAGCCATAGGGTTTGGCAAGATCGCCCCAAAAGTGGAATGGAAAGCGATAGCCGAAGTGACGGGGAAAGTGGTCTACCGCCATCCGCAGCTGGAAAAAGGACAAGTGTTGCAAGCAGGGACAGAAATCTTGCGAATCGACCCACTCGATTACGAACTGAAACTGGTTCAAGCTCAAGCCGATCTCAAATCTGCTCAAACCTCTCTGGCTAAGCTGAACCAAGAAGAAGCGAATCTCAAAAGCACACTCAAGATAGAAGCCAACCGTCTGGTTATCGCCAACAAAGAGTTAGACCGTAAACAAAACCTACGTAAGAAAGGCTTAACCTCGCAATCGGATGTAGATCAGCAAGAGCAAAGCGCGCTCTCTCAACGTAAGTTAGTGCTGGATATCGAAAACCAAATCGGTTTGATGCCAGATGAAAAGCGCGTCGCAGAAGCCCTAGTAAAGGTCAATGCATCAAAGGTGGACGAAGCGAAACGTTCGCTTGATAAAACCATTATCACCCTTCCTTACGACTTGCGTATTGCAGAAGTCGAAATTGAGCAAAACCAAGTAGTTAACCTACAACAGACCATGGTGACCGGGCATGGTATCGATGTCATGGAAGTGGAAGCTCAACTGTCCATTCATGACATGCAAACTTTGGCGGTGAGCATCGGTGAGTTTGTTCGTGATGAATCTGGTATTCCACAACCAGATATGAATGCAATTCATGCCAACATTGAACTCAGCAGCGGTAACCTCTCTGCAAGCTGGCCTGCGAAAGTTGCACGCATCAGTGAAACGGTTGATCCAAGCCAAGCGACTGCCGGTGTGATTCTGGAAATTGAACAAGACTACCGTGCATTAAACCCAACGTCTGCGCCTCCATTGGTGAACGGCATGTTTGTGCGTGCCTTGATTGAGGGGCAAGAGAATCCGAGTTGGGTCATACCAGAGCGTGCGCTTCATGGCGATAAGATTTACCTGATGGGCGATGACAATCGTCTGCAAGTGGTGACGGTTGAAGTGTTATATCGCCGAAATAACCAAGTGGTGATCGATGGTGAACTAGAGCAAGGCCAGAAGCTGATCATCAACGATTTGCTGCCTGCGATTAACGGTATGCTATTGAAAGAGTCCCCTGAACAGTCAGAAGCGGTTATTGAGGAGTCTGATTCATGATCCGATTCTTCGCCAAGCACCCAACAGCAGCCAACTTGTTGATGCTAACGCTGTTGATATTGGGGATTTCTTCGCTTTCCACGATTAAGCGGGAAACCTTTCCTGAGTTTGATCCGCCCTACATCCTAGCCGGTGTGGTTTACCCTGGCGCTTCCCCGCAAGAAGTCGAAGAGAGTATCTGTGTCCGAATGGAAGATGCTGTTGATGGCCTTGCCAACATTGAAGAAACGCAATGTGAAGCGATTGAAGGCTCTGCGCGTCTTATCTTAAAACTGAATGAAGAAGCCGACATCGGCCGTATGCTGGTCGACGTTCAAACTCAGATCAACTCGATTAATGACTTCCCGCAAGAGATTGAATCACCTGTGGTACAAGAGCTAGATTGGAATGAGCCAGTTGTGGATGTCGCCATCACCGCAGATACCACATGGCCAGAGCTAAAAGCGTATGCCGAACAGCTTAAACGCACGTTAAAAATCGATTACGATGTCTCTTTGGTTGAAGTTGCTGGCTTCTCTGACCACCAATACCGAGTAGAGTTAGACACTCAAGCTATCCGACAACTTGGTTTGAGTGTTGGTGATATTGCGGACCAGATTGGTCGTCAAAACGTCAAGTTGCCAAGTGGTAATGTCGAAACGCCAGATAAGAACTTTCTGATCCGCTTTGACGAACGACGCGTGACGCCGGAAGAGCTTGAGACTATCGTCGTGGGCTCTGGTACAAATGGCTCAATCATCCGTCTAAGAGATATTTCGACGATTACCGACGGGTTTGAATTGGACGAACAGAAAGTCCTCTTCGATGGTCACCCTTCTGCCCTACTAAAAGTCAGCAAAAACAAAGAAGACGATGCACTGCGCATTAAAGAACGTGTTGCTCAATTTGTCGAAGAACAACAAGCCATCGCGCCAGACGGTGTGATGCTACAAATGACCAATGACCTTTCATCCGTGCTTTGGGATCGCCTGACCATGATGGTCAAAAACGGTTGGCAAGGTATCATTCTGGTCTTCGCCACCATGTGGTTGTTCTTTAGTTTTCGCTACTCTTTTTGGGTCGCAGCTGGTTTACCTGTTGCCTTCTTAGGTGGGTTATTTTTGATGGCGCAACTTGGCCTGTCCATCAACATCATGTCTTTGGTCGGGTTACTCATGGCCATCGGTATCATGATGGATGACGCCATCGTTATTGCCGAATCGATTGCCGCTCACCTCGACCGAGGAGAAGAGATCGATGATGCCGTGATAAAAGGAGTGAAAAAGGTACTGCCGGGGGTCATCTCTTCCTTTTTAACTACGGTGTGTATTTTCGGTAGCTTGTTATTTTTGCAAGGTGAAATGGGTGCGGTACTTAAAGCGGTTCCTCAAGTTCTGATCCTCGTACTGAGTTTAAGTTTGGTGGAAGCCTTCTTGATTCTACCTAACCACCTTTCTCACTCACTACACAAACAAAAGCAAGAGCGAAAAACACCGAAGTTCAAACAAAAGCTGCTCGCTTCTTTTGAAAACTTCCGCAACACCACCTTGGTCAACGCAGTGGATAAAGTGGTCGAGTATCGCTATGCCTTTATGGGCGGTGTGGTTGCCTTGCTTCTTATCTCCGCTGCCACGTTAGTAGGTGGTTTGCTCAAGTTCCAACCCTTCCCTGAACTGGATGGCGATATTGCAGAAGCGCGCATTATTCTTCCTCCGGGTTCTTCTCTGTCTCAAACGGAAGCTGTCGTCGATAAGATCGTCGCTTCCGCTCAAAAGCTAGATAAAGAATGGACAGAGAAAGTGGAAGACGGCAATCCATTGGTTCTGCACATCACTAGTCAATTCAATGCTAACGCCGACGCGAACGAATCTGGCCCTCACATTGCGACGGTACGTCTGGATTTGCTGGGCGCCGAGAGCCGTAACACACTCATCGATGAATTTATCGATGCATGGCGTGAAGACATTGGTGAACTTGCCGATCCTATCTCACTGGTATTTAAACAACCGACTATGGGGCCGGGTGGACGAGCGATTGAAATTCGAGCGAAACATGATGATCTTGATGCGCTCAAAGCAGCCTCTATCAACATTCAGCAATACTTGAATGAGTTTGACGGTGTCCATGGCGTGTTGGATGACATGCGTATGGGTAAAGAAGAAGTCTTGGTTAAACTGCGTCCGGGAGCGGAAGCTTATGGGATTAACGGCCAACTCATCGCCAATCAATTGCGCGCGGCTTTCTTTGGCCAAACCGCAGACGAGATCCAAGTTGGGGTAGAAAACATTTCCATCGAAGTTCGCCTCAATAAAGCGCAAGCTGGTGACTTACAGCAATTGGCAAACTTCCCAATAATCTTGTCCGATGGTAATCAAATCCCACTCGCGACCATTGCAACTTTGGATTTCCAGCGTAATTACGTAAGAATCCAGCGCATTGATGGCTTGCGCACTGTAAGCGTATTCGGCGAGATCGACAATACGAAAGCCAACTCAACCGCCATTATTCGTCAGTTCCAACAGGATGAAGCACCAACGCTTATGCAAAAGTATCCTGGTCTTCGCTTTGATTTTGAAGGTGAAGCCAAAGATACCGCTGAAACTGGCGCATCAATGGGTAAAGGCTTCTTGCTTGGTTTGTTTGGCGTGTTTGCGATTCTGAGTTACCAATTCCGCAGTTATTTGGAACCATTCGTCGTCATGCTTGCGATTCCCCTCGCTTTTATTGGCGTGGTATGGGGACACATCCTACTCGGTCACTCATTAAGTATGCCGAGTATGATGGGCTTTGTCTCACTAGCGGGGATTGTGGTGAATGACTCGATTCTGTTAGTTCAGTACATACGCCATCATGTCGATGAAGGGGATAATGTGCACGACTCAGTAGTCAAAGCCAGTCGGGAACGCTTTAGAGCAGTATTCCTGACATCAATGACCACTGCAGCAGGTTTGCTTCCGTTACTGACTGAAACCAGTTTGCAAGCACAGGTTATCCAACCACTGGTTATCTCTATCGTGTTTGGTATTTTCGCATCCACTCTGCTGGTGTTGTTTATGATCCCTGCTGCGTATGCCATTTTAGCTGACTTCGGCCTAGTCCATAAGCACGAAGAAATCTAAAACGACTGATAAGTAAACTTATCAAAATGCACAAGAGCGGCTTAGGTCGCTTTTTGTTCAATACCAATGCGTTAAAAAACACACAATCGCTTAACAAACAGAGGGTTATTGTGTCTCATTAAGTGTGAATATGAACAGTTAAGGATTAAGTATGTTGAGTTTTATATAACCAAATCAAATAACCAACACAAGATTTATAATATGTCTTATTGTCAAAAACGGAATTTCACAGAGTAAAAATACACGCAGGCAACACATTCACAATTTAAACTCACGATAATGAAAACATTGATTGAAGAATTAACATTTTAACAATCATTACAACAATGTTAACTTTAGCCTCGTTGGTCGTGCTGGTGGTAAGCCTCTCACCAAGCCTATTGTCAGTTTTATATGGACGTTCGACCACCTCCAAAATGAATAGACACCCAATTTGGTGCCCTTTTTTCGCCCGTGAAAGCATTTTTCGCGGGCTTTTTTCTTTAAGTTAAGTATGAACGCTCTGGATCAACTTTTTTTTGTCAACCTTTCGGATTTGGAGGTAGTATGTGAATCAATAAGCGGAGACAGTGCTAGCAACTCTAAAACATTTTTTTCAAAGATTTCATCCGCGTGTCTTACCCAATCTAAAAACTTTTTTTGAGCAAACATAGGCTCGATTTCATATAAAAATTCAATACTAAAGTAAAACTCATTTTTGATAGGCAAATTGTACACTCTTCGATAGTCTTTTTTATACTCCAAATTTCCTTCTACATATTTTGAAAATGTATTTTCACCAATCTTGATATCTTGGCATTTGATTGGAGGGTAACCACGAAGAAACTCTCCTACAAGGAACTCTTCTTTCGCTCTCTTTTTTTCTTCGTTTATCGGGTCCATTCCCCAACGATGATTTGCGTACGCAATGGCATCATTCATCAACTCTGTATGATCACCTTTTCGAGAGCCGTCAGGTGACTCTACAGCATGATAAAAATCCACGTACTCTTTCTCTATAAATGAAGATAGTTCATTAACACTAGTAATATATTTATCTGAAGATTTAATCCTTAACCGAATATATAAACCACCTTGTTTATTGATTGGTAATAGTGGATTTATTATTTTATTTTGAAAAGAGAAATAAATCGTGGCCAATTTTATAAACTTTTCATGCCGCTCTACTTTTGAATCAATATTGAACCGTTGTAATTCAATAAAATCTTGGTATACATGTCCTTCATATATGTTGTTCGGACACTCAAATGACAGCACTAAGTCATCTATCTGGAATACATTATGTAACAAGTTTGCAAAATCTGGCTTTCCTCGAAAGCCATCTTTATACATTTTAATAAGGCCCATATATCTAACCCTTGTTCTTTAAATATTCATCAATATCTTTTAAACGTTTACTAGCCATATTATTACCAGACATCATCAGTTGTCGTCGATAAGATTCCACACCGAAATAGGGTAATGTATGTGGGCTCTCTGTGACCTCTCCATTCATCACTAATCCCAAGAATTTACAACAACGAACGAGACTACTTGCAGATAATGGAGTTTGTCTCGCAGCAATATTTGGGACAATATCAAAGGGATTCGTTCGGGTTTTTGTGTAATTAACTTTCAAACCAAGCTGCTGTGCATTTTTCCCTATCTTCGTTGTATTTGTTCCCCCTGCATGCACAACGATTTGTTGATTCAATAATCTTAAGCTCGGATTATTTTTTCTAACATACTCAAGAGCAGAGTTAAAAATAATGGCACCTTGGCTATGCACTGTCCATTTTACTTCCTTACCCTGCTCTGCACATTGTTTCATTACTGCTGCTAGGTGTTGAGCATTGTGCGAAGTAAAACGAGTTTTGTCATAAACACATTCAATAAGGTCCAGCTTCGCATTATCAGAAGGGTTGTGAAACAACGTATACTCTGTTGGCTTATCTTCTTTGTACGCCACCTGCGTATGTACCCCCATCAGTGTCGCCGCTTTCTCATAATCATTCAACATTCCATTTACCGTTGCATGAAGCGTATTGACTTGATGAGTTACTTGAGCTTTAGTGTGGTCCCACTCAGCCAACAATAACTTTGCTTCATCATTGTTCTGCACTCCATTATACTCACCATTTTTACCTGTTTCTTTCTTCACATGATACATTTGGGTTCTTTGATGTGAATGCTTAAAAATAGACTTACCATGCAACTGTCGATCAAAAGCAATATCATGAATTACAACTTTCCCGTCTCTAAGGATACAAGTTAATAAGTAATGATAATTTTTGAAGGGATACCTAGTTCGAAATATTCGAAGCAATGGATTGCGTTTGTGTCTAACTACAGAGGGTGTGCTTGGATTAGATGAAAGAAAATACATTTCTTTGACAACTTGCTTCTGATCATATTCATTCAGAGACGCAAGCATGACGAGGGATTGTCTTGATAAGTATAGTTTTTTATTGCTAAAGAGTGCAGCTGAAAGTCTCACTCTTCCATGTAAGAATTGTTCAACCTCATTAACCGACTTATTATTTAGCCCAATGTAATCAAAAGCCTCTTTCCTTTCAATAAATTCCCAAGTCATTACTAATCCCTCTTCAAATAAAAGTGAACCACATACTAAGGTATTATGAAGGTCAAAAAGGAGATCGGATCTTTTCTAAATTTTAAATATCTAACATCACCTCCACTTTACTGAAATCTACACTTTTAAAAGTTACATCCGCTCCATCCAGCAATAGCTCATCAAACACGCCAACTATTGATAATAAGCTTGAGGATCTGATCTCCACCCATGAAATGAGAAACAAAAAAGCCAGCCTTAAAAGGCTGGCAAGTAGAGCAACAAGGTCAGTGCTTACTGCTAACTAACACCGAACTCGTATTGGATTCATTTTCGTCTGTTAGTCTCTTTTATCGGCGTTTATGACTTGCTTGCTTTCTCTTTGTGGCACGTTACCTTTACTAACTGTTCTTGCTCATCTTTAATGTTTTTCACGATACGCTCATCACGTGCGTGAATGGCATCCATGTTCATTTGCTGAATATCTGCTATAGCTTCATGTTTCATTTCAGAAAAGTCCTGACGTAAATCTGAGCTCCACTCCTCTTTGTCTAAAGTGTTAGCAGCAGCGATTGGTGATGACATTACAGCAATAAGACTTAGAGTAGATAGAAATACGCTTTTCATAATAAGCTCCTTGAGGATTAGCAGTTAATTTTAATTACAATTCATATATTGCACATACGATGCCAACTTTTATTTTGTTATTTTTCAACAGCTTAAATAAAACCTCATATTCAACGTTATCTTCGTCTGGTAAATTTCGCTAACCAAGTGTCAAATTAACCATGCGAATTTAAAACATTAGAAACATACATATTATAAATGCTTTGTCAGGCAGTTTTCTCATCAGATAATTACGTAACTGCCCACTAAAAAATCACTTTGAATCAAAATGCGGAAACAAAAAAGCAGCCCGAAGGCTGCTCCTAATCGTTAACATCAAGCTTGTTAACTCGATACGCTTGCTTCAACGCTCGACGTCACTGGCGACTTTCTGAAACGATTAATCAAACGATGGATAAACCTCTTAATCGATCTGAAAATATTTTTAATATCTTCAAGCATTAAATACAAACAAGGCACCAACACTAAAGTCAGAACCGTTGCGTACAACACCGCAAAGCCCAAAGCGACAGCCATCGGTATGACAAAACGCGCCTGCAAACTCGTTTCAAACATTATCGGCAATACACCCGCAAACGTCGTTATTGAGGTGAGCGTGATAGCTCGAAAACGAGCACAACCCGCCTCAACAACCGCTTGTTTGATGTTCATACCCTTTTCTCTCACTTGGTTTACGTAATCTGTCATAACCAGAGAGTCGTTGATAACCACGCCAGCAGCGGCGATCAAACCAAATGTCGACATCATACTGATGTCTAAACCTAGCCAGAAATGGCCCCAAATCGCCCCCGTCAGACTAAACGGAATGACGGACATTACAATCAAAGGTTGGGTATAACTTTTTAACGGTACAGCTAACAAGATGTAGACGATGATCATGCCTGCAATAAAGAACAAAATCTGTTCATTACGCTGCGCAGCCTGCTCTTCAATATCACCACCCAATTCTGTTTTCACACTCGAGAACGCTTGCTTCATATCCGGTAAGATATTGTCGTCAATGACCTTCACGATTTCTTGAGGTTCAACCAATTCTTCGTCTATCGAACCATAGACATAAACGGTTTGATACCCGCCTTCACGTCGAATGCTACTCACGCCCGGCTGCTCGTTGATCTTCACCACATCACCTAGCATGACCTTCTTACCTGCTGGTGTGGTAATCACAGCGTAACGCAATGATGAGAATGCTTCACGCGTCAGTTGCGGGTAACGCACCATAACTTTAATTTCTTCACCATCACGAATAATGCGCTGTGCTTCGCCACCATAAAAGCTGCCACCAACTTGCTCTGCGATCATGGTGAGATCCAGACCGAGATCGTACGCTACAGGCGCAAGAGACAGGAGTACTTCTTTGCTTCCAGAATCAATAGAAGATGAAATATCATATAACCCTTCTTCCTGCTGTAAACGCTCTATCAAGTAACGCCCAGCCTCGTTGAGCTCATTGATGTTAGAGCCAAACAACAAGTAGCCAAACTCATCTCTGTCACCACCACCCGCACTCTGCTCACGGATTTTGATGCTCTTCATACCGGGAATAACAGGCATAGCTTCACGCCAACGTCGAGCCAGTTCAAATGTATTGAACGGGCGTAACTCTTCATCAACCAGAGGTACTAATACACGACCTTCGGTGCGGCTTCTGTTGTAAGACAGCACATCACGAATCATTCCTTGACCATGTTCTGCAATGGTCTCAGATTCGATCTTTTGCATGACACGTTCAATAGTCTTGAGTGCACTGATTGTCTGCTCACTTGAAACGGTATCATTCATTTCAATAGTGATCGCAGGATAGTCAGTCGGCACTTTAGGGTTAGGGATCACCCGAACATAATTCGCGTTGATCAAAGCCGCGCTGATCAGCAGTAAACCACAGAACACCGCAAACACTGTCCAGCGCCAATGGGTGCATGTTGTTACAAAGTTACGATATGGACCATTTACAAAACCAAAAAAACGTTGGTTAAATCGGTCACGCCAGCCACCTGGTTTAACTGGCTTAAAATGGGTATGCGCCAAGTGCGCTGGTAGGATCAACTTTGATTCAATCAAACTGAAGATCAAACACAGAATCACGACACCAGCAATGCCGTAAAAGAAAGCGCTATCAATACCACTCGAAAGCAAGAATGGTGCGAATACAGCAATCGTTGTCAGAACACCAAATGTCGCTGGCGTAGCAACACGTTTGACACCGCGTACCACGTTCTCGACACCGCCGCCCTTTTCTTCGATTTCACTGTACGCACTTTCTCCCATGACGATGGCGTCATCCACCACAATTCCGAGCACCATGATGAAAGCAAACAGCGAGACGATGTTCACTGTAATACCCAAAGCTGGCATCATCATTACAGCACCGAGGAAACAGACAGGTAGCCCAATCATTACCCACATAGCCAAGCGGAAACGTAGGAAAATGGTCAGCATAATCGCGACTAATGCAGCGCCTTGCAGCAAGTTTTTCAACATCATGTCGAGACGCCCATTTAAATAATAAGTCGTATCAACTAAGACTTTGAGCTTAACATCCTGCGGCAATGTCTTGTTTTTTGCTTCAATATAATTACGAACGGACTGTGCAACAGGGATAATGTTCTGATCACGAGTTGCTTCAACAGACATGTAGATCGCATTTTGCCCTGAGTATTCAAAATAGCGCTCTTCTTCCGTAAAGCCATCTTTGATCGTGGCGATATCTTGCAGTAAAACCTTCGCACCATTTGCGCCAAGCTTTACAGGAATATTTCTAAACTCATCACCACGGTAGTATTGGTTTTCAATCCTTACTGCAATCATCCCTGAGTTTGTTTTTACTTCGCCCGCAGAAAAGTTAGCTGAATAACGGCTGATCGCGCTGCTGATATCGCTCAACGTAAGGTCGTATTTACGAAGAACAAGTGGGTCAACTTCAATCGCTATTTCTTCTTCTGGCGCACTCAGATACACCAGCATGACGTTTTCTAACTGAAGTAATTCATCTTCGATTTGCTTAGCAAGCGGTTTAAGCTCCTCGAGCGGTCGGTCCCCAACTAACCCCATTTCGATTACATCTTGGCGCCATTCAACTTGGTAGACATTGATTGGTTCCATACCCGCTGGTAAGTTAGACAAGGTATCAATACGTTGGTTTACATCATCCAAGACACGCTTGATATCGGCATTAACGTCTACCTCGATGGAAACATACGCGCTACCTCTAGAGGCCGTTGAGACTGCTTTTTTAATCCCGGTGACGTCTTTAATCGATTCCTCGACCTTAACGAGAATACTCTCTTCTATCTCTTGAGGAGAAGCGCCAGGATAAGTCGCACGAACATCAATGTAGTTCACCTCAATATTCGGAAACATCTGCCTTTGAATAAAGAGAAAACTCACCACACCCATGATAATGATGAACACCATCAAAAGGTTGGCAGCGACGGGATTATTCGCAAAATAGGCAATTAAGCCCTTTTGTTTAGTATCTTCCATGACATACTCCTACTTACTGTACGACGGTTTCGGAGTCGTCACTCTTTTTTGCGATTTGTACCGCCATGCCTTTTTGAGGGTACTCTGGTAAGGTCAGTACCAACTTATCACTTTGCTCTAAACCTTCGCCAACCAGCAAAAACTCACCTTCTGCTCTCAAAACCGTGACGGTTCTGGGTTGAAGTTGATTATCGCCATTCACCACCCACACGGTACGGTTTTTAACTAATTCCTGTGGCAAGCGGTAGATGTGCTTAAGTTCCTTACCAGTGAAGCTCACTTCAACGTAGGAGCCGAATTTAATTGGAGGCAGCTGGTTATCGACACCGTATGGGTCCGCGATTTGAATGACCATGTTAATCATTCGGGTAGCGCTATCAATCATGCCTAGATCACGAACTACTCGACCTTCTCTAGTGGTAGAAAACACACCTTGCTGCGTCACTGTCGCAGTGAGTTCACCAATGGATTCAGGTAAAAATGCACTATCAAAACCGGCAATGGGTACGTGCACCTCTGCCACTTCGATGTTGTTTAACGTGGCAACTCGAGAACCAGATGTAACAAATTGACCAACACCAATATCACGCTCAACAACCAGCGCATCGTAAGGTGCAACGACTTTGCAATTTTCTAACTCTCTTTTTGCTCGTTTGAGTGCCGCTTGAGCCGACTTCACTTGGGCTTGTGCGCTCAAAACGTGAGGTTTGCGTAAATACAGATCCGTCACTTGCTTATCGCTCAGTCTCTTTGCCTGACGTTTTGCCACTTCGGCTTTCGCTTGTTCCTCAATCAAGTTTGCGCGTGCACTAGCTAAATCGGCTTCAGCTTGTAAAACCGACGCTTCATAGTTGTCGCTTTCAATTGTGAAAAGAACCTCTCCTCGTTTCACGATGCCACCCGTTACAAAATTCGGGTGCCAACTTATCACTTCACCACTGACTTGCGCGGAAAGGTGTGTTTTTTCAAAAGGGACTAATTCACCGTGACTGGTAATCACCACTTTGTGATCAGTAGGAAAAAGAGAAGAAGCCTGAACAGTAGGTTCTGTAATTGCATCTTTGGTTGACTCTTTTTCCGGCGCAGTTGCGGCAATTGCAGCATATCCTGCATAAGAGCCTCCAACGACGACGAAGGGTAAAAGCCAACGTAATATGGGTTTTGCTAACATCGAAAATCCTTTTTTATTGTTGTTTTCAACACCACACTTTTATTCAGTCCATTGCTCCCGGTAAGCATGGTGGTGAGAGAATTGAATTTGAATAAACATCAAAGCGGCGCTTGCCTAGTCTTTTAAGCAGCGAACTAGATAGTTATTGCCAATTCAAAGTTAATAAAATTAACAAAAAATTAACCAACTGCGCAAGTTGCTCTGACTTAACTTTTATTCTAAACAGCAAATGACATGCCAAGCATTTATTTATTAAAAATCATATGGTTATATAAAAACCATTATTTTATCCAGTGTGCTACTGGTCATAATCACCAGATATTAGTGATTATGACCAATACGGCCATAATGATAATTAAAATAAATGATTATCTGCGCTCTAAAAGTTGAACTTGGTGCAGGCTCTATGGCAATTCATTGATTAATCGCTCGTTATCAAACGGTTCTGGGTGCATGTGGCGTCAGCTTAAGTCTATAATTTGGAGTAGGTAACACTCTGTAAGACAAGGAAATGTGCTTTGTTACAAACGCTCGCCAAGTTGCTCTTCCCCTCGCTGCTCACTATTTTATCGGCATGCTCATCCGTATCGTTGAATGACGCCAGTGAAAAGTCCACCAGCTTTCAGCTCGGTTATCAAAAGGATTCTGTTCTTGCGCAGTACTTTGAAGCTTACGGGAGAGATCCTAAGTCCATAACTGGCTTTGCACCGTTAAATCAGGGACACGATGCCCTTCTTGCTCGAACCTCTTTGATCGAGTCCGCCCAGAAAAGTCTTGATCTTCAATACTATATTTACCGTGGTGACGAAACGAGTCAGCTAATAACGTGGCGCTTGTATGAAGCGGCAAAGCGTGGTGTTCGAGTAAGGCTGTTGCTTGACGATATGCAAAAGCGAAACGACGATGTGATGGCTGCCCTCAATGCACATCCTAATATAGAAATCCGCTTATTTAACCCGCATCAGTATCGCGACTCCCGTTGGTTCGCTCTTGCTAGCGATTTTGAACGTCTTAATCGTCGTATGCACAATAAGTCTCTGATTGCAGACAGTGTTTCCGCCATTGTCGGAGGTAGAAATATCGGCAATGAATACTTCTCTTTTGAATCGCAAGTTGAGTTTGGTGATTTTGATCTTCTGCTCTATGGTGAGGCGGTACAACAAACTGCCGATCAGTTCGACCTCTACTGGAATAGCGCCTATTCGATACCAATGGAATGGATTACACCGAATTCACAGCAAATTACCGACCAAGCGATTCAAAAGCAGGTCAATAAACTCCGGTTAGAGGAAAAGTTTTCAACCGGCCGCTATGACTTCACTCAACTGGATATGTACCAAGATCTAAAACAAGGCAAACTCAAGCTCTACTGGGGAGAAGCGAAAGTATGGTTTGACCTGCCCGATAAAGTCGCGACCCGAGAGAGCCAACTTATTGATAATTTAACGGAACTGGTTAAAAGTGTTGAGGATTCATTTGTGCTCATTTCTCCCTATTTCGTTCCAACTGAAACAGGTACTCAAGCATTAAGTAACGCGGCCAAGCGAGGCGTTGATATCACGATTGTGACCAATAGCCTCGCGTCTAACGATGTGTTTGCCGTGCATGGTTGGTACGCAAAATATCGAAAAGATCTACTCGAAGCTGGAATCAAGCTTTGGGAAGTAAAAGCGAGCGCGAAACTCAAAAGTAAGTGGAGCCTCACGGGGAGTAGCAGAGCAAGTTTACACGCTAAAGCAATGACGATTGATAACAAAACACTTTTCGTTGGTTCGATGAACTGGGACCCACGTTCGGCCGCTTTGAATACCGAAATGGCCGTTGTTATCGAACAGCCAGAATATGTGCAAATGTTTCTAGAACAACTGCCGAATCAACTGTCGAGTAACGCCTACGCCTTAACTCTGCGCGACGGGGACATTGTCTGGACCGACGTAAAAACAGGCGAAGAATACGACTCCGAACCAGAAGCAGGAGTATGGCGAAAAATGGGCGCTTGGTTCTCCGGAATATTACCGATTGAAGATCAGCTATAACAGCTGCCAATACTGCAAACCTCCCCAGTCAAGCAAAACAAAATGGACGCTAGTTTTGGGCAGGGGACACAACCAACATAAGGAAGTTCAATGCCAGCGCAATGGAATGAATACTATCAGAAAATTTTAAGCCAACCTCACCGCCCAAACGTGGAAAATGCCCTGAACCTACTTAAGATAGAAGGCAAAGTCGCTCTCGATATTGGCTGCGGAATAGGTCGAGACAGCCACTTTCTCCTCGAACAGGGATTTAAGGTTCACGCATGTGATAGCAATGAAAATGCAGTAAAAACTTGTTTAACACGCTTTGAAGGTAATAAACGATTTTCGGTTTCGCAGTGCTGTTTTACTGAATTTAATTACCCTAAGTGCAGCTTGGTTATCGCAAATGCCAGTTTGTTCTTTTGCCCTGACACAGGCTTCAAACAAGTCTGGACAAAAATAGACAGCGCATTACAACCGGGCGGTATCTTCTCCGGCGATTTCTTGGGAGTGAAAGACTCCTGGGTTACCTCCGAAATGCACCCAAACATTACCGCATTAACAAAAAAGGAAGTGGAAAGCTTATTCGAAGGTTACGACCTCATTTCATTGCATGAAAGAGATGAAGACGGGACCACTGTAGTCGGAAGCCAAAAACATTGGCACATGTTTAGTGTGACCGCTCGAAAGCGCTAAAAATGGTCTCTCAGTAAAGAAAGCAGCACTTCAAATCAGTGCTGCTATCAGAGATTAATTGACGGGATACACCACTTCAAAACGCTCTAAAACCAGCGTACGTTTCTCATGCCAAGCGATGTTCAACTCATCGCATTCAGCTTTAAAAAATGCAGTATGAGCATCACGCCACCAGTTTAAGGTTCTATCACCTTCGCCTTCTGCGAAGGCAAACTCTGCGGTTACATCCTCATATTTGCATGTACTTACGTCAGTAATTCGTATCACGCAAACCGGGTCCCCATCCCAATTCGTCACTACTTGTAAATGACCGACTTGGGGCATGATTTCACCATGCTCTCGATACCAAAGCTCCAAACTGCACGATGCAGTTTTCTGTCCAATACGAACCAAATCTGCGCATACATTCGCGTTGTATTCATCGGCACAATAATAGTCAGCACTGACTGATGGTACAGCTTCCCTTTGTTCTGGTGATAATAATTCTAGGAATTGTTCTAAGTAATCCTTAGCTCGCGCGTCCATGCTCACTCCATTAATCATAAATTCGCAAGGAGGATAAAAGATATCACAACAAATAACCATCAGGAACAAACTGAAAAACAACAAGAATATGACTTCTACGAAGACGACTGTTATTTCTTTTGTAATAACTTTGCTAAACGTTTGTGCTATTTGCTATTGTTGCATGGTCTATCTGTACTCTTCTCGTGAAAGGACGTTATATGCGCTTATTTATTGGTATTTTTTTCTCGCTGATACTTGCCTTGCCAACAATGGCATCGGAGGAAAAGTATTCAGAATCGGATCTGTTAGATAGACCATTAATGGAACGCTATATTTTAGATGAACTAAAAGCGCTGCGTCAGGACTATCAAAGCCTAGAAAAGCGAATGATCACAGAGATCACCGATCGCGAGCTAACGGTCGCAGATAAATCGTTGAACTATGCCAACGTGACCGTTACATACTTCTTCTACATCATTGCTGGTGTCGCATCGCTGATTGCCTTTGTCGGATGGCAATCTCTGCGCGAGTTTAAACACAACACCAAAGAGATGGCTGATAAACGATTGGAGAAGATCGCCCAAGAATACGAGAAAAAGTTTGTCGCCCTTGAGCGAGATTTAAAACGCAAAACTCGCATTATCAGCGAAAACAACAAAGAGATTGAGAAAATCAACGAGATCCATAACTTATGGCTACGTGCACAAAGCTCTCAAACTCCAGAACAACGTATTGAGATCTATGATGAAATCTTATTAATTCGTCCAGGTGATTTAGAAGCGTTGACTTACAAAGCCGACGCAGCGATGGAAATCAACGAATACCATTGGGCACTTAGCATTTGTAACCGCGTACTTGAAGTCGATTACACCAACGGCCCTGCACTGTATCAACGCGCGTGTGCATACTCTCGCCTTGGTATCGAAGAGCAAGCTATTGAAGACTTGGAACGCGCAATTGAATACAGCCCATCCATTCGTGATTTACTTGCCGAAGAACGAGACCTCGAATTGCTGCACGGTAATGAGCGTTTTGAAAAGCTCTTACATCTAGCAAGCGAATAATGGAATAAACAGCATGAGCAGCCACTTTAATCTAGAAGACGCTAGCCAAGTATTGGTTGGCGCTTTTGCCCTAGCAGTCCCGATCTCATTTTCGGAGGAAGCGTGGCGATTGGGTGAGAGCCTACCAATGGCAAACTTGCTCATGCTGTTAAGTCTTTCTGTCATTTTCCTCAGTTTTTTCGCGTATCAAAGCGTGTTTCAAAGCCACATCAAGAATCGCGTATCCATCTTTATTTTTCGTGTGGTTATCGCGTACCTCATTGCGGCAGTTGTGGTAGCGTTAGTTCTTTTCTGTCTTGATAAGCTGCCACTCATGAATGAGCCTTTGGTTGCGATAAAGCGCGTTATCGTCATCACAATGCCTGCTTCGATGGGCGCGATCGTAGTCGACAGTTTCGACAAAGAATAGAGATAATCGCTACTCTTCTTCTAACGTTAAGTTCGACCCCGAGTGGTCTTTCCCTAATACATCTTCTGGGTTTCGCAGTGCGCAGGTTTCTAACGACAAGCACCCGCAGCCAATGCATCCGCCTAAATCGTTTTGCAACGCTTTAAGTTTTTGAATCTTTTGTTCTAACTGTTCATGCCAATGGCTTGCCATTTCTTCCCATTGCGCTTTGTTAGGGGCTTGGTGTTTCGGCAGTTCATCTAACGCATGTTTAATTTCTTCTAACGACAACCCAACTTGCTGCGCTGCTTTGATCACCGCAACACGGCGCAACACACTGCGATGGTAGCGACGCTGATTACCTTGATTTCTCCAACTCGAAATCAGTCCTTTTTGCTCGTAAAAATGTAGGGCAGATACTTTCACTCCAGAACGTTTTGCCACTTCTCCTACGCTGATTTCCATCCTTGACTCCCTGTATATCAATTTTGTTAAAAAAACGCTTTACCTCAAGTTTACTTGAGGTTTTAAAGTTGCACCATCTTAATTAACGCTAAACCCCGGCGAGCTCAAGATAATGTGTTCAGCGCGAACGACTTGGTTGTTAAACACAAGACAGTTGGACATCAACCTTTTGAAATACATCGGGAGTTAGAGGCAAACATAATGAAAAATAAAACTCAGCCGTACTTAGCTGGCCGCTTCTTCGACAGTATCTCCTCTGGCTTATTCATGATGGCGCTGCCATGGGTCATGCTTTCCGAACCTAACATGGGTACATTCGTCGCTTTAGTTTCTCTGAGCTGCACCGCGATTTCTTTTCTAGCAACGCCTTTCTTTTCCACTTTAATTGACCGACATTCACGCAAAGTACTACTCGTGCTCAATCAATGGATTCAATCGGGTATGGCTTTGGTGGTGTTCATTGCTTATTGGTTAGGGTTTGAGTCACACTGGTTACTGGCTTTTGCACAATTGGTGTATTGGGTTTCGAGTAATTTTGCATGGACGACCAACAACGCCTTCACCCAAGAAAATTATCAGCACCATGAGTATGCGAAAATTTCGGGTCAGCAAGAAATTGTAATGCAATCCACAACCCTCGGAGCTGGCGCGTTGGGTATTGTTTTGCTTGAAATGTGGGGTATGAAAGAGTTTGCTTTGTTTGCGGCCAGCGCCTCTGCGTTAGCAGCGATGTTCTATATTCTGACGCCTTATACCCAACAATTAAGGGCATCAAAATCCGTTGCTTTCATCGCGCAACTCAAAGAGAGCAAACAAATATTCCGTCTCGAACCTCGATTTTATGGCTTTATTCTGCTCTCTTGCCTCTCTTATCCTACATTGACGTATTTGAGCAAACTGGTGCCGATTTGGTTTTCTGAACAAGGCATCTCTGGCGATTGGTTTGCAGGGTTCAACATCAGTTTTGGCCTCGGCTCGTTGCTAACCGGCTTTATTGTCACCAAAGTGCTAAGCCGTGCCTCCCATAGCCACATTATGTTCGCTTCGATGGTTATGGTCTCTTTTGCGCTTATCGGTATGAGTTTTGCGATGAGCCCGCTGACCATCTTATTGTTTACGGCGCTGTTTGGCGTATTTAACGCGCTAAATCGCATTGCGAGAGTCAACTGGATGCATCATACCGTAGCGGTTCATCAACGAGGTCGCGTCGATGGCGGCATCAGCATGTTTGCCACCACCATTCAATCTCTCAGTTACGTGTTAATCGCGATGTTAAGTCATTACGAGCTAACACAATACGGTTTTGCAATAGCAGCTGTTGTCATGGTGTTAGCAGTGGTTTTGATGGGATTACTCAGCCGAGACGTCGAGCCGTTTAACGACCTGCCCCTTCATGCAGCAGCAAAGTGAAGCATAGAAGTTGAGAAGTTGAGAAGTTGAGAAATTGAAAAAGCGAGATTAAGAAGGCAACCAACATCGTCTTCCTATTTTTTACGCCAGCACTTTTGCCTCTATCGCTTATCAGCAAGGTTGGGTATTCTGAGGTGACCAACATGAGCAGGGGGAAATCGCAGTGAACTTAAGGCAATTAGAAGTCTTTTACGCCATTATGCAAGCAGGAACGGTGTCAGGCGCGGCTCGCTTACTGCACGTTTCCCAACCTAATGTCACTCGAGTTCTCGCCCATACAGAACAACAACTGAGCTTCGCTTTATTTGAGCGTGTAAAAGGTCGCCTCGTTCCCACTCAAGAAGCCAAAGCCTTATTGCCAGAGGCTGAAAAAGTCTATCAACAACTCGGACAATTTCGCTCTCTGACCAACAAAGTCAAACAGGGAACTCAACATTTACGAGTCGGTGCCCCGCCTGTTTTGGCCGCGCACTTGTTAGCGCCGACTGTCGCGTTGTTGTCGAAAGAGCACGGCATCTCCTTTGAGCTATTAACGGCCAATCGCGATGAGCTGTGCTCAGGATTACTGAAACATGAACTGGATGTCGCCATTGCGTTCGGTGAAGAAACACCACCAGCGATCATGGGGCACGTGTTATTGAAAGAAAACTTAGCACTGATCGCTCCTAAAAGCGCAGCGATACCCGCAGAAAAAACCGTCATTTTAGAAGAACTCATCAGTCACGATTTACCCATTATCGGTTTAGATAGCCGAGACCCTCTGGGCTTGCTGTTACATCAAACCTTGTCAGCGCGTGACGAGCATTATCAACATGCCATTACCGTCCGCAGCTACTCCGCGGCGGCTGAACTGGTGAAAAACGAAGCAGGATTCGCGATTGTAGACCCTTGGACTGCAAAACAATATCGCCAAGATAATGCCGTTTCCGTGCATGCTTTGGAGCCAAATATGTCCTTCTCTGTCTCTATTTTATTCGCAGAGCACACACCTCAATCCATTGCGACAAAGCAATTTATCACCGCTCTAAAACAACAGATGGTTTAAAGGTATAACCTGAAGTTATACCTGCCTAACAAATAAGCATTCGGTTTCCTAAATCAGTCTGGCTAAATTAATGAGCAATAACGATGACGAAGGGAACCATCATGCAAATTGCTCAACCTTACCTACTTTTTCTTGGCGATGTAACCGATCCACTTGCAGCAAAAACCGCGCGTGGCATTTACCAATGGCGACCTGAGATTTGCCTTGGCCAAATCCGCCTGACGCCAGAAACCGTATCGCTTGGTTTAACCGACATGACAATACAACAAGCGCAGCAGCAAGGAGCAAAAACGCTGGTGCTCGGCACGGCAAATCCAGGAGGCGTCATTCCCGAAGCTTGGCAAGCAACCTTACTTGAAGCGGCAGAGATGGGATTTGAAATTGCATCGGGCATGCATCAACGTTTGGCGGAATTTTCTCCTCTTGCCGATCTAGAACAACGCGGATTAACCAAACTGTATGATGTTCGCCATTATGATGCCCCGCTCAAGGTCGGCAATGGCAAAGCTCGTGCAGGCAAGCGAGTACTTACTGTAGGAACAGATTGCTCCGTTGGCAAAATGTACTCTGCCCTTGCCATTGAGCATGCATTGAAGCGTAAAAACTGTCGTGCAGAGTTCAAAGCAACGGGTCAAACCGGAATTCTCATCGCAGGCAGTGGTATTTCGATTGATGCTGTAGTTGCCGATTTTATCTCCGGCGCAGTAGAAGCGATCAGCCCTGAGTTCACCGATCACGATTGGGACATCATCGAAGGGCAAGGTTCATTGTTTAACCCTTCATTTGCTGGCGTAAGTTTGGGCTTACTTCACGGCGCACAAGCTGACGCTCTGATACTGTGCCATGAGATTGGTCGCCCGCACATCCGCAACTTACCACATGCGAGCTTGCCAACCATTGAACAAACGATAGAAGCGAATCTGGCCGCTGCTCGCCTAACAAATCCAAACGCTCAATTAGTGGGTATTTGCTTAAACACTTCGGCGCTCAGCGAAGAAGATGCTGCCCAGTTATGCCAGGATTGGAGCGACAAATACCAAGTGCCCGTCACCGACCCTGTACGTTTTGGCGTTGATGCGGTTGCAGATAGGCTCCTTACGATTTAAGAAACATTTACGGTTTAGAAAATAACTGTGGTTTAGGGAAAACTAGTGAGATGAAAATTCATGTAGAACCTGTCACGCTTGCCATGGCGACACCATTTCGCATCTCTCGCGGCAGTCGGACAGAGTGCCACGTAGTCCGAGTGACCATTGAACATCGAGGCATGACCGCCCAAGGTGAATGCACGCCATACCCTCGTTATGGTGAATCGGTTGAATCGGTGATTAAGGCGATTTCTCACGCCGCACATGAACTGCAAAGTTTGTATGCCAAAGGCGAAGCTGATGTCATGGTTCTCAAAAGCCAGCTTCAATCGTTATTACCCGCAGGGGCGGCAAGAAATGCATTGGATTGCGCCCTTTGGCATCTTCACGCGCTTTTGAGCCACAAGCAGCAGGTTAACGACCTCTTTACGTTACCAGAGGCGATTGTGACGGCGATGACGGTTTCTATCGACACGCCGCAAGCGATGGCAAAACAGGCACAAGCTTACCTTAGCCAAGGCGCAAAACTGCTTAAGGTAAAACTGGATGGTGAAAACGTGATTGAGCGCGTTGCAGCAGTACGCGATGCCGCGCCGCACGCGCAAATTGTTTTAGATGCGAATGAAGCGTGGCAAGGCCTCGATCTCGCGACAGTATTTGCTCAACTCGAACCGCTAGACATCACCATGATCGAACAACCGTTGCCACAAGACTGCGATGACGTACTCGCTAGCATTCCGCACCCCATTCCACTTTGCGCCGATGAAAGTTGTCACACCAGAGAGCAATTGCATCAGCTGGTTGGCAAATATGAAATGGTGAACATTAAGCTAGATAAAACAGGTGGGCTCACTGAGGCACTATTATTAGCCGACGACGCCCAAAAACTCGGTTTTAGCCTCATGTCCGGTTGTATGTTGGGGACGTCGCTGGCGATGCGTGCTGCCTTACCCATTGCTGCTCAGGCAAGCGTTGTCGATCTTGATGGCCCGGTGTTGCTCGGACAAGATGTAACGCCAAGCTTGGTTTATCGCGACGGCGAAATCGTTCTTTCCAAATAGCCTAAACAATCCAGAGGTTTTGCTCCAAAAGTCAGAACCTCTGAGTTTATGATATCGATTAAAAAACAATCAGCCCCATCATGAAATAAGTCACATAAATTATATGGTTATTGAGGCATGCTAAGATTCCAGTAGTCCAAGAAGGTGGTCTTATGCATCGAGTCATCCGGAAAATGACGTGGAAAACGAATAGGCGGTAATCCCGCCCTACTCCAATGCAGTGCGTGGGTTTCTATAACAACCCACTTCCTAGCAATTCGTAGGTTTTTCACGCCATCTTGCAAGGAGGCTCTATGCCTATCAACAAAATACGCAATATCGCTTTTGTCGGCCAAACCGGGACCGGTAAAACCACGCTGATAGAAAAACTGCTCTTCACCTGCGATGCCACGCACCATTTAGGCAGCGTAGAAAAAGGCGATACCGTTACCGACTTCGACCCTCAATCCATCCAATATCAACACAGTATTGAAGCAACGCCAGTCGCACTGCGCTGGAATAAACACCGGCTCAATATCATCGACACTCCGGGACAAAACGAGTTACTTGGCCGTACTATCAGCGTTTTTCCTGCCGTTGAAACATCTGCCCTTGTCATCGCCCCTCAAACCCCACTTAACCAAACTTCCGATCGCTTATTCACCTTTGCTAAAGAGCAGCAAAAATGTCAGATGATCATCATCAATAAGCTCGATAACCACGGTAATCAGTTAGAAAGATTGATGGAGAACATCGTTGAGCATTTTGGTGACCACTGCTTGCCGATCAACTTACCTTCGGCTGACGGGGAATCTGTAGTTGACTGCTATTTCGAACCAGAATTGGGACGAGAAACCTTACTTGCAACGGTAGATGAAGCTCATGAGACCTTAATTGACCAAGTCATCGAAGTCGATGAAGAACTGATGGAACTGTATCTGGAACAAGGCTCCGAACTCACCGCAGAGCAACTGCATGATCCGTTTGAAGAAGCACTGAGAACTGGACATGTGATTCCGGTCTGTTTTGTCTCAGCACAAACCGGCGCGGGCGTCGAGTTGCTGCTGCGCACCTTGGCGGAGATCATGCCCATGCCAAACGAGGGTAACCCTCCTCTACTGGAAAAGAACGGCAAAAAAATCAAAGTAAATTGCGAAACCTTAGAGCACACCGTCGCACACGTGTACAAAGTCAGCGTCGACCCATATATGGGAAAACTTGCCTACTTACGTGTGTATCAGGGTGAAATCAATGCGGGCAGCCAGCTTTATATTGGCGAAAGCAACAAGGCATTTAAAGTTGGGCACTTATATCAACTGCAGGGCAAAGATAGAACCGAGATCCCTCGCGCGCTTGCAGGCGACTTCTGCGTTTTAGCCAAAGTGGATGATCTCGAATTCGATTCAATCGTTCATGACTCTCACGAAGAAGATGGAGTTCAACTCAAAACGTTGGACCTTCCTGACTCCATGTATTCTTTGTGCTTGAAGCCTCTTAAGCGTGGAGATGAGCAAAAATTAGGAGATGTGCTGAATAAAATCGCCAGTGAAGATCCTTCGCTGCGCATCGAACATCGCGCTCGCACCAACGAAACCATCATCAGCGGACAAGGGGAGTTTCACCTCAAAGTCGCATTAGAAAAGATGGCGAACGTGTACAAACTGGACGTCGAAACCTGCCAACCAAGCGTCGAGTACTTTGAAACCATCACCAAACCTGCCGAAGGGCATTATCGACACAAAAAACAAAGTGGCGGTGCAGGCCAGTTTGGTGAAGTGCAATTGAAGGTTCGTCCACTCGAGCGTGGCGCCGGATTTAAGTTCATCAACAAAGTGGTGGGTGGCGCCATTCCAACCGCGCTCATTCCTGCTGTTGAAAAAGGTATTTTGCAAGCGTTAGAGGAAGGCGCGATTTCTGGCAACCCAATTAAGGATGTGGAAGTCACCGTTTATGACGGTAAATATCACTCCGTCGATTCGAAAGAAATTGCATTTGTCATCGCAGGTAAGAAAGCCTTTTTAGATGCGATTAACAACGCCGATCCTATTGTGCTAGAACCCATTGTCCAGATGGAACTGCACATCCCAACCGCGAACGTTGGCGATGTTTCTGGTGATTTATCTGGAAACCGAGGCTTGATCGAAGGCACCGAGCCAATCGACAGCAGCTTCACCTTACTCAGAGCCAAGTCACCAGTAAACGAGCTGCAAGATTACGCTCGTCGATTACGCTCCATCACCGGTGGCGAAGGCAGCTTTAGTATGACCTTAAGCCATTACGAGCCCGCGCCACCAGCAGTGCAGAAGCAAGTCTGCCAAGGCAGTGCACAACAAGGTTAATTCCCTACGATTCAAATCAATCATACAAATAAAAAAGCGCCCTCATTTTGAGGGCGCTTTTAGGTAAAAGAAAAATTATTTATCGAGAGACAAACCTATCTGACTGATTTTGCTTTCAAACTCTTCGATGCTGTTCGCTTTGTAAGTCGGAGCACCGTTAAAGTAGCGCGGTTTCTCTGGCAGCATCGCATTTTTCAGCTCTTGTTCTTGATCGATATTGTCATGGTAAACCGTTACACGATTTGGAATATCCTGCTTCATTACAGCCATTTTGGTTCTCCTTTATTAAGACGAATAGTAAGCGTAGAACGAATTTATCGGAGTACAGGCGTAACTGTGTAAAATTTAGACACCAACGACAAAATCATATTTAAACAGTTGCATTTAATATTTTTGAGGCACTTTGTCGTGGCTATTGGCAAACGTGAGTGCAGCGATTAAGGTGAGCTCTCTCTACATGAAGACAGGAAGTCCGGTGTCGCAGCAAGAACTCAACCAAATGGGCAGTGCCAAAGTTTTTCTCATCGAAAAAGATGGCGTCCAAGTAATAGAAAAACGTAACCCTACTCAAATAGAAGTCGCGTTTTATCAACGCTATGCCGAACAGTTTAACGCGCTTGGAATACACGTACCGCGCTTGATTCAATTCGACGACCAGAAAAACGTTCTGCACATTGAATACGTTCCCCACGCAGTCGAGCAAGCATTCTTACTTGAAGATGATCGAGTCATTGAACAACTCGTCAAACTGCACCAACTTCCACCAACATCAAATGGTGTTTATCACCGCCACCAGTGGACACCACAAGCGACTCAACAAGCACTCGCTACACTTGAACTGGGCTCAGAGACAGAGCAGTTCTTCCACAACCTCCAACAACGATCGGCGCATCTTTTCGATGGACAGAACTTGATCTCCGGAGACTCGAATGCTGGAAACTGGGGACAGCGCGAAAATGGCGAGCTAGTGCTGTTCGACTGGGAACGCTTTTCTACAGGGCATGTCGCGATAGATTTAGCGCCGCTCATCGAGGGCATGGGCACATTTGATGATTACTTGAACGTAGCAGGCAAGTATATAGAGTGCGCAGAGAAAGGTGAAACAACAGAATTGGCGCGCGATATCGGACTAGCAAAAGCGTGGATCGTTGTCGAGGTAGTCAACATACTGGTCTCCAGAGAGAATCCGCAGACCAGCAAATATTTGGACTGGTTTCGGCAAACCTTGCCGCAATGGGCCAAAAGCCTTAGCGCTCAGGTGATGAGTTAGGCTCTGAGATTTGATATAAACGCCTTTCAGGTTCTGCGCATGAGGTTTCACAATTGCACACCTTGTCAACGCCGACATTATTCAAACCACCACAACTCCCTTGAATGCGCTTGTTGTGAAAAATGACGCCAAGTGACATCAACAAAATGATTGCGAGAAAACCAAGAAAGGTAAATAACCAAACCATATTAACCTGCCTTATTAGCCATCGACTCTAGCTTAAGTATAGCAGGGCTAGATGTTGCTTTGAGTAGCGCTTTAGGTCTTGCCAACAAGGAGGGTTTTGATTTTTGGCCACCACAACCACAGGAGCCGCAGCCGCCTTTTTGTTGGTGAACACTTTTCTTATGATTGTTTGATGGGCGTCCTTGAGAGGGCTCAATCAAAGGCTCTCTTGGAACCGCAAGCACATCTTCCAAGGAACTACGAGTAGACAGCCTAAATACTGGCGTGCCACTGCTAAGTAGCTTTGCCAATACACGTTCACCAATATTTCGCACAAGAACAGCATCCACATTGTACCCTTGTAGAGACTGAATCAACTGAGACTTCGCATTGCAACCCGCTTGTGGCATAGAAGCAATGTTCGCTAAGTTTTTTAGCATACCGTCAGTATCAGAATAAATAGCGATGTATGGTGCTTTTACAAAGTGGTTTGCCACCCGCTCACCATCATTAGGAATAGCATAAATCATAAGTTTGACTCCTCATTCGGAAAAACTAATGCATGACCTTCAACTAAACTTTTTGCGACTTTCAATCTTGCACTTTTTACTGTGTTACCAAAAGTTTGTCTAGAAACGCCCATCTGCTCCGCAGCTTGCTGCTGGCTAAGCCCCTCTAAGTCGGCTAAACGTAGCGCTTCTAACTCTTCTGGTAATATGGCGACTTGCTCCAACTGATTAAATGGAATGCCATTGGGCTTAAAGCAGTGGTGAGCCGCACGTCCGCATATTCGTCTTTCTATCTTTGGTCTTGCCATCATTGTCCCTCAAAAACACAGAGTCAAATTACGCCTTAAACTGGCATATGCCAATAACATTTTTAGCATATGCCAATAAACTAAGTTTGCAAAAATCAACACGACAAATACGTAATACATCAGCATTAATTAGACATCTAATAATTTAGGAATTTTGATGACAAACGAACAAAAAGATCAATTCTAATTAACCGGATAATAAAAACGTTAGTTTGCGCAGATTTTTCATACAAATACACGCTAATGTGTTCATTTTATTGAAGAAGAAAAACTATAATCCAAGCAAATCATTAGTTTGAACACTAATGATTGTTTTATTTAAAAGGATGTATACCTAAAGAACGAAAAAGAGAAGTTTGACGACATTGGCCTGAGCTTAAAGGGTAATACTTTCGATACAGAACCTGTCGAACGACCATTACTTGGCCTAGGTGCCCTACTCTTCTTGCCAAATTAAGTTTCTTGAGAGCGCTTAGGTATATCAGAAAAAGGAAGTACATATGTCTGACTCAAATTGGCTCAGCGAATTCCCGGAAATGGATGCCTCTGATCTCAGGGCGATTCGCAAAACACTCGACGGCGCCTATAGAGATTTCTCTCGCGAGTATGGTGAACTCATTGAGTCTCTGTTTGATCCGCTCCTTGCTTTTCTTGTCTGGTTTGAAAAACTTCTGATTTCTACACCTTGGTTCATTATTTTAGGTGTCTGCACCACTCTCGTTTATGCCGCCAGCCGCTCTTGGAAACTGGCCGCTGCATGTTTTGGTTCGCTGATTCTGATTGGCTATTTTGGAATGTGGGAAGACACTATGCGCACGCTCAGTATCATCACTGTATGTACTATGCTTGCCATAGCACTTGGTATCCCTATCGGCATCGCTATGGCGCGCTCTAATCGCATTCAGTCGGTGGTAACACCATTACTCGACGTCATGCAAACCATGCCGGCATTTGTGTATCTCATTCCAGTTGTGATGTTATTGGGCATCGGGAAAATTCCTGGCCTTATCGCAGTAGTGATCTACGCGATTCCACCGGTTATTCGTTTAACCAATTTGGGCATTCGTCTAGTTGATAAAGAAGTATTGGAAGCCGCAACCGCATTTGGTGCCAGCACTCGGCAACGGCTTTTTGGGGTTCAGCTTCCGCTTGCAATGCCAACCATCATGGCGGGAATTAACCAAACGATCATGATGGCACTGTCAATGGTGGTCATCGCATCAATGATTGGGGTAAAAGGTTTAGGTCAGCCTGTTCTAAAGTCTATTACCAATCAATATTTCACTCTTGGTCTTCTCAATGGTTTAGCAATTGTCGCCCTAGCAATCCTTTTTGATCGTGCTTCACAAGCGTATGCGAAACGCACTCAAGCTCATTTAGGAGACTCAAAACATGACTAGTCCACTTATCGAAATCAGCGGTCTGTATAAAATCTTCGGCCCCAAGCCCAATAGCGTGATTGAGCGCGTTAAGTTGGGACATAGTAAAGAGCAGGTTTTAGCGGAAACGGGCCATACGGTCGGACTAAAAGACATCAACCTGCAAATTCAAAAGGGTGAAATTTTTGTCATTATGGGGTTATCCGGTTCTGGAAAATCCACCATGATTCGCCACTTCAACCGATTAATCGATCCAACCATGGGGCAGATCTTGGTAGAAGGGGTGGATGTCATGCAACTTTCTAACAAAGAACTTGAACAGTTTCGCCGTCACAAGATGTCTATGGTGTTCCAACGCTTTGGCTTACTGCCTCATCGCACTGTTATCGACAACATCGCATATGGTTTGGAAGTTCAGGGAATGAATAAAGAGGCGCGCTTAGAAAAAGCAAATGAATGGTTAGAAACCGTTGGACTGACGGGTTATAAGCACCAGTATCCTGCTCAACTATCGGGTGGACAGCAACAGCGTGTGGGCCTTGCACGGGCACTGGCTACCGACGCCGAAATACTGTTGATGGACGAGGCTTTTTCAGCATTGGACCCTCTGATTCGGAGCGAAATGCAAGATCAGCTGGTAGAGCTGCAACAGAAGCTGCACAAAACCATTATTTTCATTACTCATGATTTAGATGAAGCGCTTCGACTTGGCGATCGCATCGCGATTCTTAAAGACGGTGAACTTGTCCAACAAGGTTCACCAGACGAAATTTTACTGCATCCTGCCGATGAGTACGTTGAAGCCTTTGTAAAAGACGTCAATAGAGCGCGAGCACTGACAGTCGAAACGCTGATGCAGCCACCTTCGTACTGTGTTCGCGCTGAAACCATTGAAGATGCACTAAGTGAAATGAAACGTGTTAAACGTGATTATGCCTACCATGAGACCAATGCAGGCTATCAAGGCGTGATAACACAGCAAGGATTGCTAAACGCAGCGAAGTTAACTCATATATCAGATTGGCGTGATGATATCTATGAAGAGGTGCCTATCATCTCTCCACATTTAGCCATTGAGCAAGTGCTGACTGAAGTCATGTCGTGTGAATATTCACTGCCCGTCATCGATAAGCACGGCAATTTGAAAGGCGAATTAAATCGTCAGGTTATTGCGGAGCTGTTTTCTGATCAACGAAGCACAAAACGAGGCACTTCACGCTCAAGCTTCAATAACGTTTCTTAGATGATGTTGATAATACAGCTCACAACAATGTGGGCTGTTATCAATTAACTCGCTCACAATCCCCTTTTAGATATTTGTCTGTGGGCTCAAGCTTGATACCCAAAGCAACATTTACATTGTTCTGATTTTCCTGACAATTTCATGCTCATATCCGGTTTTATTGACATAGTTAGATCATTCTATTGCTTTTTGATGACGCAAATCCTCGATAAATGTCTACTATTACTCTCATACAAAATCTTGATTTAAAGAGGGATAAAATGAAAAAGACAATGTTGGCACTAACAGGCGCGGTAATCATTCTTGCAGGCTGTCAAGATGAGAAACCTGCCGAAACAAGCGCAGTTGAAGTACCTCAGGCAACGGAAACTGAAGTCACCACCAGTGCAGACGTTACGACTGAGACAATTGACACGTTACCAGTAGAAGAAGAACAGGTAATTACTGAAGAGACATTTGTAGACTCTGAACACAACGCACAAAGTGCTCTGGACTGGAACGGCACCTACAAAGGAACACTACCTTGCGCGGATTGTGCTGGTATCGATATGACCATCACACTAAATCAAGATGGCACTTACGTACTTGAAGAAAGCTACCAAGACAAAGAAGACGGTCAATCAAAATCTGAAGGTCAATTCACTTGGGACGCAAATGGCAGCATCGTAACGTTGACAAATGAAGATGCACCAAACCAATACTTTGCTGGTGAAAACGTACTTATGAAGCTAGACATGAATGGCGAAAAAGTAACGGGTGACCTAGCACCACTATACAACTTAACGAAACAGTAAGAAGCTAGTATCAATACCTGATAAATACCCAAAATCCGAGCCACCCCAGCTCGGATTTTTTCGCTGTTTTAACGAAAGCTATTCCAGCAACCTTTCTATTCTGAAGCAACATTCTGCTTCTTACCCTGATTGTTCATTACATTTCCATACGCTTTGCCGATAGATGCTTACAACGTCATTTTGTACAGTGTTCAAAACAAAACAGAACAACTCGGAAAAATGATGAAAAAAACATTAATTGCACTACTTACTCTGACAGCTGCTGGCTCAGCTTTCGCTGGCGATACTTACATTCGTAACGGTAACATCTACAACAACGAAGGCGGTTGGAACGTAGAAGCTGGTGTGGCTCAAGGCAGCGATCTTTTCAAAGATCAAAAGCATAATACAGCACCAATTCTCAACGGTGGTTACCATGGTGACGACTTTAATGCCGACCTAAGTGGCATTAACTACCGCTTCTTCGGTAACACCAATGAGTTAATCAACATGAGTGCCTACCTTGTAGGTAGCGGTGTAATGCGCGACGGTGATACAGCGAAAAGCCTGAAAGGCACAGATAAACGCCGTTTCGCCGTCGATCTAGGTTTAAACGCAGACTTTACACTGGATCAAAACAACGTCATTTCTACATACCTTCAGCACGATATCAGCGGTGCTTACAAAGGTTACTTAGCGGGCGCGACTTACTTCCACATAATGAAATTCGGTAGTGTTGATTTTGTTCCTTTTGCTAACCTAACTTATCAAAGTGAAGACTACGTAGATTACTACTTTGGTGTAAAACAACGCGAAGCAAACGCAAACCGCAAAGCATACAAAGGTGATTCAACGGTAAGCTATGGTGTGGGCTACAAACTTGTTATGCCAATCAACGACAACTGGCAAGTAAGCCAAATGACACAATACACGCGCCTAGGCAGCGGTATCAGCGACTCTTCTATCGTTGATAGCGCAAACCAATGGGTTGTTGGCGCAAGTGTGTCGTACAACTTCTAATCCGATACGCCCTTATAAAGCCATCATTTCGATGGCTTTATGCGTTGGACATTTGCATAATCTTGAACACCGACTCTAGTGTGAATGAGCAATCCATAACCTATGTAAATCGCTATAGCCTGTATTCTTCACCTGCACACCTCGCACTTGCTGTGTTTTTGTCACTTCTTCGTAGCCAACAAACAAAGGCAAATATAGGTACTGATCGCGCAGCGCTTTCTCTAGGTTTAATAAAGACTGTAGCGAGTGATCATCTGCCATCGCCCTGCGAACCTTTTCTCTATGGCTTAACATCTGGCTTTGATCAAAACTAAAACGCAGTCCAGTTGCTATCGACAGCCATTCGAAGATGCCATATTCAAATGGTGCTTCCATGACTTCCTCAATGAAGAGCAAATCTGCTTGGTGAGACACTACCTCAGGAAAACTAATGTCATCAATAACAATGATCTCTAACTCTAATCCCGTTGCACGAATCACACTGTGCAACCATTCGGAATGACGAATTAAACTCGGAATCGTCCAGACAGGTTCAGCTAATACCACTTTACCTTTCAGTTTAGGTATCACAACACCATCTGTTATTGATAAATCTTGCTCGTGAGTCTCTAACTGAATGCTGTCAACGGCACTTGGCGCATCATAAATTTGCTTTTGCACATGGATGTAATCAGCGAGTTGATACCAAGTCTCTTTTGTGAGTTGGGATTCCACGCGTTCGCGGTAGGTCAGATATGAAAATGCGCTAATTTTTTCCACTTCAACGTGATCGGAGCTTTGGTTAAAGCTCAACATATTTAAGGTTTTAACATCACCATGAGACAGCGTTATTTGATCTAACAATGCGCGTGCTGAAAAATACTCTTTGTGCGCTTCAAGAGTCATACTCTCCTGGTTCCAGCCGCTGATTTTAAATGGCCCAGTCCCTATGTGGTAGGAATAACTAGAACCGAAAGAGACGACATCTCGACACAGAATAGACGCATGAGGAGTTGCTAGCATGTATGGAAACAACTTGTTCGGATACTTCAATATGATTTTTAAGCAGTTAGATGTTTCTGCAACCACGCTATCAATGCATTGCCAGAGCTCGTGAACTGGTCCTTTTATCTCCCTAAGTCTTTCTATACTCCAAACCACATCCTGTATGTTAAGGGGCTCGCCATCATGGCGATATATGCCTGGCCGCAACCATAACGTCATTACCTTGCCTTCCATTTTCCATTCGTGTGCTAACGATGGCTCGATACCACCATTGGAATTTTGGGTCAGCAATACGTCATAAACGCTTTTCGCGACGTGTAATTCAGTGTGACGGTAAGTATTCGCAGGGTCGATTTTGGATACCCAAGGGTAAGAAGAAATCAAAATAGCGTTATTTGATTCATTCAATCGATTCACTTTTTCAGATGCGATAGTTAGTGCTCTAACCGCGGTTTGACCGAACCAATCAATAAGTTTCGTTATTGAGTTCATTCTTCCTCTGCCAAGCTCCTCAACCAAAAACTCGGTCATCGCTTGTTGGAGGGAAATATTAATACTGAGACGGCTAGCGTTACTTCGGCCAATCGCAGGTTGCCAATCGACCCAATCGTAAGTGGCAAGCTTTTTCATCACAATAGAAACATTGCGCCTCGACGTGCAAACCACCGCTTCTAGCTCAGAAAGCGTAACAAGGTGATACTGGTGAGGTTCAAAGTGCTTTAACAGTAGATCCAGATACCTAAGATTGACATCGTTCACAAAGATTCCTAAGAGTTATTCCAAAGCAAAAAAATAGCACAGGACGCTTAGCAACTAAACTTCCTGTGCTATATCTAAACAAATTCAAATCTTGGACTCAGCTCGACCAACAGAAGTCACAAACGTTTACTAAGCCAAGAGGTAACTTGAATAAGTATTCTTAGAAACGGTAGCTCATACCTACAGAGAATACATTGATGTCTGCATCAACCGTTACTTTTTCATTGCCAAATTTCGCAATGTCTAGCTCAGGCATCATGTATTCCCATTCAACTTGTAGAGCAAAGTTTTCAGTAATAGCGAACTCTGCGCCTAAACCGTACATGCCTGTTACAGTGCTGTCAGAAATGGTGGTATGGCCTGCGCTACCGTCAATCACAGAGTTGCTAATTTTGAATTCAGCATTGAAGTAAGAAAGACCAGCTTTAGCAAAAAGGTTGAAACGATCGCCAATCGGTAGAGTCGCTTTTGGCTGAATCGATAGATACTTCATATCACCAACAGTAACAACTTTGCCGTCTAAAGCATCGTAGCCACCAATGGCTGCTTCTAGAGAAATGTATTCGTTGAATTTGTAACCACCGAATACTTTGCCTGAAAGGCTTGAGTCATCTTCAAGTTTAAGTTTAGTGCTAGCGTTAGTACCACCACCATTGATAGAGCCATTAACATCACCAAACGATGCTTGACCTACAGATGCACCAACGTAAGGAGCTGCGTTTGCAACAGAACATGTTGCTAGAAGGGCTGTCATTAGCCATGTTTTTTTAAACATTGTATTTCACTGCCTGTTAATTATTGAGGTTGTGTTTTGCCCATCCTTAAGCATGCCATGCTATCCATTTCACTTGGTTTCAAAACCAAGTGGATGTTAATGAATAAAAACTCAATAAAACATGAAATATTTAGACACAACTTTGCCACTTTCTTTCTTAATTTTGACAATTTAGTCATTTCACAAGCATTGCTGCTTCAACCAGTTAGTGAGCTTGATGATTTCCGCTTGCTTGGCTCGACTCTTTTTATGAATAAAATAAAAGCTGTCGCCGGTTTCCAATCCATGAGAAGGGATATACACCAAATCGTGCGCTTTATCTCTTTCATTAAGCATAAAATCATTCGCAAATGCGATGCCTTGGTCATAACGCGCCGCCTCTATTGCCAACAACATATGACTAAAATGTTGAACATCGACATCTTTCGGCAAGGTGTAACCGCCCGCTCTGCACCACTCAGCCCAGTCTTTTCCTCTCTCACGATAAATTGAGTCTGTCGACAAAATAGGGTATCGCCAAAGCGCTTCTGGAATCGGTTGATCTTGCAACTCTTTCCAAATTTTATGGCTGCAGACCGGATACAGCGTCTCCGCGTATAACTTTACCGACATGTAGTTTCGCTTTGGCTTTTCTACCGTGATAAAACAATCGCCAACGCTGTCTGTCTGTTCAGGATCACCAACGACCATATTGAGTGTCAGATCGATTTCTGGATGTAAGCGCTTAAAATCAGACAAACGAGGAATAAGCCACTTTACGGCAAGCGAGCTATAAATCGCCAACCGTATGCTGCCTTTGTCCCCTTCTCGCACCTTTTGGCTGGCCATCGCAATTGAGCTAATTGCTGGGCTAATATCCTCTAAATAGCGGGTGCCCGTATCGGACAAAGAGAGCTTTCTGCCTTGACGGATAAATAATGATTCACCCAAATAATCTTCTAATAATCGTATCTGGTGGCTAACGGCACTTTGCGTCACATTGAGTTCTTCAGCAGCAAGCGAAAAGCTAGAGTTTCTGGCAACAGATTCAAAACAGTGAACAGCTCTGAGTGGTGGCAATTTCATTATCTAAAAATCTCATACTTAAACTAATAAATATCACTTCACTTCATCCTATGACATCACCTACTCTTTGGCAAAGAAAGAGGAGAGGAAAAAGTGAAAGTTACATCGGTCGGAGCAGCGATGCTGCTATTAATTGTTGGAAATCTCATTGCGGTGCTTTCGGACTCTTTAATTAAAAGTGTCGGAAATGAAGTGCCTATTTTTCAATTTGTCTTTTTCCGACAAATATCAGCGGTGCTTTTCCTGCTGCCAGTCTACCTGCTAACAAAAAATGCGCCTTTTCTTGAAGGGTTTAAGTGGCATGCTGTTCGCGCTCACGTATGGTTACTTGGTGCAATATTCATGGTTTTGGCGATCTCATCTTTACCGCTCGCAACTGCGAACGCGATCTTTTACGCCGCGCCATTGATCATGTTGCCACTTGCAGCAATCTTTTTTGGAGAACAGTTGTCTAAGCAATCGGTCGCTGCAGCGATAATGGGCTTTGCCGGTGTATTGGTCATCATTCGTCCAGACCAAATCGATTGGGCAGCCATTTCAGCTTTAGTTGTTGCAATTACTTTAGCAATCAATAACTTGCTCATTCGAAAACTGCCAAAAAATCAGTCTGTGATGCAAACGTTATTGATGACAAACTTGGCAGGTATTCCAGTAGCCTTCTTGCTTGTTCTGATCGAAGCAGAACCTTGGGACTGGAGTGCTTTCCCTGTTGCTGCTGGCTCAAGTTTGTTCATCATGATTTATGCAGCAACATGTGTCATCGCTTACCGCTCGATCGATAGCAACAAAATTGCTAGCGCTGAATACAGTGGCTTAATTGGTGCCGTGTTTGTGGGATTGATTTGGTTTGGAGAAGTGCCAGATATATTTATGGCAATAGGAACCATTATGATTGTTGTGCCTCTGGTTTGGCTTTCTAAACGAGAGCGTCGCAAGAAAAAGTTGCAAGAGCAACAAGAAGCGCACGTTACTTAAAGTTGTGCTCTAGCCCAAAGACTAAAAAACCGAGCCGTAAGTGCTCGGTTTTTTATGTGGCTCTAATCGTTTTTTACGTAAGCGACTACGTGAGATAAAAACTGCCTTGCAAAGCGATCATTAAACCGGATGCGATATTCATGCTCGGCTTCCGACACTAGACGCCAGCCTTCAGCAAAGTATTCTTTGATATCATCAACCGCCTCTTCTTTATTTTTGATGTGTTTCGCGTTCCACTGATAAGTGCAAGAGACAACGATCAGCCCACCCACCTTGGTGGTTTTTTTTAGAGCATTGATCACGCTAAGTGGCGACTCACATTGATCAATCACATTTAAACATACGACTAAATCAAAGCGAGATTGGAGAGTATCAAGCTCAAAAGGCTGGTTAATTAGCGTCAAATCAACATGAGCACATTTCTGTACGATATCTCTATTCTCTACCTCTAAAGTGTTTAAGGTGTTCACATCGTGAAGGTAAGTAAGCTCGACGCGTTGTTCTTCTATTAATAGTTGCTTCAAGCCATCCATTAACCTATTTGAAGGCTCCACAAGCGTCGCTTCTCTAAGGTTAGGTAAGCGTTGCACTAACTCATAATAATTTCTTCCCAGCGCCGCCCCAACCTCAAGTAGGGAATACGGCTGAACGCTGCTTTCGATTACCGCCTGCGCAATAAAATCAGCAACTTGGGAGCAGTGAGGTGATGACAAAAAAGAAAGTGGGACTTGTTTTGAGCGACTGGTTATCATCTCAATCTGTTGATCCTCAATGAACTTGTCGAACCATTGCGCTTCGAAATAACCAGCCAAACCGTGCTCGGTCAGGTAAAAATCTTCCATGTTTTTTCCGTTCGTACTTTTAGAAAAGTGATTGTATCGAACACGGAAATTAACGGGTATTTCTGGCCGCACATTCCAATAGGAAAACAGATGAAAACGCCGCTTGTGTGAAAAAGCCCTTTCATCTCAAAGATAAAAGGGCTTGTTAATCGCTTCGGTTAAGTCGCTAACTATTGTGGTAGAACAACGTTACCATCTTGAATTGGGAACGTTTTTGTCGCTGGCTTGCTCGCCAAACGAACCGTCTTTGGTGCACCTGAAACTTCGTAAGTGACGTCGTAACCCACTACTTTATCAGATGTCGTATATTCTGTATGACACTGTTTTTTCGTCGTTGTTACTACATCACCTTTTTGCACATTCTCCTGGATCTTACGACCTGTCAGTGCACCAGCAATCGTACCAGCTGCAGTTGCAATCACTTTACCTGAGCCACCACCGATTTGGTTGCCCAGCGCTGCTCCAGCTGCTGCGCCACCAACCGTACCAATAATTTTATTGTCATCCGCAGGGGCAACTTGCTCGGTTACTACCACGTCTTTACATACTTGGTGCGGCTTTTTCACCGTTTCAGTCACCGCTTCAACCAAAGTAATGTTTGCTTGAGTTGGAGCTGGTGGCGTTTTGTCTTTACAGCCTGCTAGTACAGCAACAACTGCCGTTGCAATTGCGATAGATTTCATATTCATGATTTACATCCCAGTATGGTTTGCTTTGATGAGCGTTATGGTAAATCGCAAAAGGGAAATCACATCAGACGAAAACAAACCCTCTGTTATTAACAAGTAAAGAAACACTGTTTTATAAGAGGTACGTCAAGAAACACTCAGCAGAATGTCAACAGAGCTAAAACTGTATCACTACTGATTATGATTGGGCTGGACTAGTCTATGAGATTTATTTTTAAGCCAAGCTCAAAAATAGTTCGTCATCCGTTAAATACTTATGACGGTGGCTTAGATTACGCACGTGCATAAACATAAAATCAGGGAAACCAGGCGCTATAATGTTATTTGGTTCCCAGCATACACCGCCAACAAACACATATCGCCCCTGCTTGTCATCTTCGTGAAGGGGGTTATTAAGAGGAGAAGAAAACTCTGCTCGGCAACCTTCAACCACACAAACAATTTGTCCTTTAAAAAGGCCAATCACGCGCTTTACAAGATTTGCCTTGATACCACACTTCCATGCTTGGCGAGTGGCCATCTCATAGCCATATTTTCGGATCGCTTTCTTTTGCAAATGTACTACTAGGTTCATTTTGACTCCTGATTCAAGCAACTACGTGAAGCCCAAAGTCATAAAAGCAGATAGACGTCTATACCCGAGTGAGCTCATGGTACGTGGGAATAAACTACGTGATTAGACTGAGTTTAGTGTCGGATGAGATACACCGTCCACGATGCTGTAACGTATCGATTTACACCAATCAAAGGCAGATAACACATCAACTTTTGAGTGCTTTCCTGCGCTGTATCTGGTTACTTCTGTATATTACTATAACGAAATCACCCTCCACGTTTACCTATATAAATTTGTCGTAACGATAGAGGGTGCTTATCATGGAGAGAGGATAACGCCTACGCGTCGATGAGATAATTTTGACCTTCAGTTTCTAAACGATCAATCATTTTACGACACTCATTTAAATCAAGAGGTTGTTCAAAGCGGCGCTTGAGATTCATCAAAAAGAAGATATCTTCACACATGGCTTTCTCAGGTTCGTCACTGATTTTGGCGACCGGTGAACCATTGCACGTGACCATTTTTATCACGATAGAAAGTGGCTGGTAGGCTTCACCATCTTTATTGACATAATCACCCATATCATTGGCAAGAAAAGTACCGATACCAAAACTCACCTGAATACGTCCTTGGAAATACTCGCAAATATCTAACGCTTGTTCGAAGTTAAGTCCGTCGGTAAACACCAGTGTTTTTGTTAATGGGTCTATATTCAGCGACTGGTAGTGTGCAATCATTTTTTCACCCCAGCTATAAGGGCAACCACTATCGTGACGTACACCGAAGTACGCGTTACTTAGTTCTTCATCAAAGTCTTTAAGGAAAGCATCGATACCAATCGTATCGGTTAACGCAATACCTAGTGCACCATTAAACATTTTTTGCCAACGTTGCAACGCCACTTTTTGCGAATCTCGCACATTCACCAGAGCTTGGTGTCCCATAAACCATTCATGAGCAACGGTGCCGATAGGCGTCAAGTTTAGCTCTTTTGCTAAGTGATAGTTGCTTGTTCCTGTCAAACATTCCGGCACTTCCTGGCACAAATATTCCAGCATAGTGCGCTGAGCTTGGAAGGAAAAACGTCGACGCGTCGACATGTCAGAAAATTTAAAGTTAGTGATGTTACGACGTTTTAGTTCCGACTTTAGGTGCCGAATTTTCTCTTCTAAAACAGTGGTAAATTGCGCAACAGGGATATCTGACCAACGCTGACGGCTACGAACTTCAGACACGATGCTCATGATGATCGTTTCGTACAAGATGGTATCTCGCCACAAGCCGTTAATGGTAATTCTTAACTGGCTTGAGCCATCAGCCATGGCTTTATTATGGAAAGAGACATCACTTTGTGGGTTGAAACGGAAATGGCGCAGTGCATCAACAAAGTCAGGATTCAGGTAAGGCGCGACACGCTTAATATATTCAATTTCTTCTTGCGTAAATTGAATATCTTGCAGTTTAAGGACTTCGGCTTTTACCTCGGGCAAAAGCTCAGAGAGGTCTTCCTCACTGCGCACGATAAACTTATATGACACCATCGCATCAGGGTAAAGCGCTGTTACAGCACTCATCATATTGACTTTGTAGACATCGAAATCCAAAGCGCTTTGAATGATGCGGGAAGAAAATAGTTTGGTGGTCATTAGGTGCCCTTCTACATGCCCTTCCTGGGTATATAACTTTTTGTTACTAACTAATTTGCGTAAACAATAAACACCCATCTATAGTTTGTCAACTTTTGTTACTAACCACTCATTTTTATAAGGTTTTTTTGTCTAGAATTCGAGCAAGTATTGTGAATAAGTCAGAGTCATCCGTAAATTTATGCTCAAACCGTATTAAGAACACTACCGAAAACGTTTCTAACAACTCGTTACTTACCCATTGATTGACCACTTGTTATGCGCTAGATTACTTACAAATCAATATTAGGACCCAACCATGATCGTATCTGTCGACATTATTCCATTCAGGCTATCTGGCTGTGCCGATAAGGGATTGGAAGTGTTGTTGATTAAACGTTCAAATCCAAATCGGCCATACCATGGAGTCTGGGCACTACCGGGCGGATTTGTCTTTGATAAAGACTTAACCAGTGAAGGCGGACGCCCGGCCGATGAAAACTTTGAAGCGGCGCGTCGCCGAATTTGCCGTGAGAAAATCCATACCTACCCTCGCCATTTTAGCGAAGCATTTATCGACGGTGATCCAAAGCGCGATCCAGAAGACTGGAGCTTAAACATTACGCACTACGCCTTAGTTGATCGTAACAATGTAGAGCAAATAAATAATGCAGGTGTACCGGAATGCCAACTTAAATGGTTTTCGCTACAGGCTATTCTCAATGGAGAAGAAACCCTCGCATTTGATCATCAAAAAACCATTGAAAAAGCGTGGCAAAAGCTTCGTGCATCCATTGAATACACATCGGTTCTTTTGTTTGCATTAGACAAAGAGTTTTTGGTTGCGGACATCATTTCTGCTTATCAAGAGTTTGGTATTGATATCAGCCGAATGACGATTAAGCGCCGCTTGATAGATTCAGGCGTACTAAAACCCACTAATAAAGTCGCTTCTACCAACAAAGGCAAAGGTGGAAAACCCGCAATGGTATATACGCTGACTAGCGACGAAGTAACCTTTTTTCAAAACTGTTTGCGTGGATAAACGCAGACAATCAGACAGACAAGGAGTCTGCCATGACTGTTCGAGTAAACTATCAAACTACAGCAGTGATCGACGTTGATCCAGAGAAAGGCTTTAGTGAGTTATGTCCAAATGAACTGCCCGTTGCAGGTGCGTTGGAAATCGTACCGGAGCTTTTGAACAATCATGCTAAAGGCCGATTAAAACTGGTCAGTCGTGACTTGCACCCACCGAAAGCAAAATGGGATGCAGAATCGCCAGCCAATATGCTTGAGCCCGTTGGTTTACCGAATGTGGATATAAAGTGGAACCGTCACTGTGTGCTTGGCACAACAGGTTCTGAGCTGCTAGATGGCTTACCACCCGTGTTGGACTATGATTTTCAAGTTAATAAAGGTATGGATCCTGACGCACACCCTTACGGTATTTTTTTCCATGATATTGCCGACACCAAAACGACAGGCGCGCATGAATTTCTAAAGTTCAACGGGATTGATACCTTAGTTATCGGTGGCCTTGCCTTAGACTTTTGCGTGAAAAAATCCGTCATGCAAGCGCTGGAACTTGGCTACAATGTGGTAGTTAATCTTGCTTCAACTCGTGCGGTGCTGCCTGATAATGTAGAGAATGTGCTGACAGAGCTCAGAGATAATGGCGCATTATTTGTCGAAAAAGCGGACGACATCATCGTAGAAAAGTTCGCCTAGAAACGATAGTAACCGAGAAGGATTTCACCATGCATCAACATGAAAAATTGAATTACGTTGAATTTGGTTCCACTAATGTCAGTGCGACCAAACAATTTTTTGAGCGTGCTTTTGACTGGAGCTTTACCGATTATGGTCCAGAATATTCTGCATTTTCAGGACAAGGGTTGGATGGCGGATTCTTCAAATCTGAGTTTATAAACCAAACCGCAAATGGTGGCGCACTTTTAGTATTTTATAGCTCAGACATTCAGGCCACTCAGACAAAAGTAGAGCAGCATGGTGGAAAAATTATCCGCCCTATTTTCGAATTCCCCGGCGGCTGTCGATTCCACTTCACTGAACCGAGTGGAAATGAATTCGCAGTATGGTCAGAGAGCCATTAAGTCATCATAAATCAACAACACACCATCAACGTGAGCCCAAGCTAGCCAGATCCGGAACTGGCATTACATTTCTGGTTGACCTCATCCTTGGTTTAATTCACTGTTAGCGCAACAATTAATCGATGAGGCGCTAGACCTCGACCAAGGATGTCAAATGACTGCCGTCAGTTTTTTTCGCTTACTCTGCCTCGCTGCTATTTGGGGTGGCTCGTTTCTGTTTATGCGAGTCGCCGCCAACACATTCGGGCCGGCTTACTTAATCGAATTTCGAGTTACATTTGCCGCCGTCGCTTTGTTATTGATCGCCGTATATTTGAAAAAGAAACTCACGTTAACTGCGCATACTAAACACTTCTTTATTATTGGCTTATTCAATAGCGCAGTTCCATTTTTACTCTTTGCGTACGCAGCCCAGACACTGAATGCATCAACTTTAGCAATATTGAACTCAACCGCCCCAATATGGGGAGCACTAGTTGGCTTTGTTTGGTACCGCAGCCCACTCACAGCGAAATCTGTTCTCGGTATGCTAATAGGCATTGGAGGCGTTGCAGTCTTGGTCGGCTTAGATACTTCAACCATAGGTGAAGAAGCCATGCTCCCTATTGCCGCCAGTTTGATGGCTTCTTTCAGCTATGGCATTGCTACCAACTACACTAAAAATGCGCCACAAGTACCTGCTTTTGACAATGCTCACGGCAGCATGTGGGCGGCGGTTATTTGGGTACTGCCGCTGCTACCATTCTTACCAATGCGTGCAGAACCAAGTCATTTCGAATGGAGCTCTGTTGTCACGCTCGGCGTTGTATGCACAGGGTTCGCTTATTTACTCTATTTCCGCTTAGTTTCTGATATCGGCCCAGCGTCAGCACTGACTGTCACTTTTCTTGTTCCTGTTTTTGGTATCTTATGGGGCTACTTGGTGCTAGATGAGCCCGTCGGCTCTAACACCATCATAGGAACAATTCTAGTGCTTAGCGGCACTATGCTAGTCACCGGTTTCTCCCCAACAGCAATGCTCGCGAAGCGAAAACGAAGCGTGGCTTAATCAGCCTAATATAACTTCCACACCTCGCTTTTTGATTTGTTCAAGGTCGCTTTTCGGAGCGGCTTTGTCAGTCAGCAGCACTGATATTTCGTCAGTCTTACCAATTGATGAGGGATAAATTTGCCCAAATTTACTAGAATCCGTTAGAACAATATTGCGCCTTTTTTTCGCAATGATGGTTTCTGCGATCTCAGCACGCATCATGTCGCGGCTAGTAAAGCCAGTGTCTTGATGGAAGCCGTCAATACCCAAGAAGGCCGTGCTGAAATGAATGTTCTCAATACACAACTTAGTCAGCGGTCCGACCAAGCTCTCGCCTTGGTGCTGATATACGCCACCAAGCAAGATAATGTTGGCAGAAGTGTTACGGATGAGATGGGCGATATACGCCGATGGCGTAATAATGGTCACATCGCCGCGCTCAGCCAATGTCCGAGCCAACAACGCATTGGCACTGCCTCCTTCAATCAGCACTGTCTCATTCGGTGCGACCAAATCCGCAGCTTGGTTTGCGAGCGATTGTTTAATATCGAAACGTACTTCTAGACGGGCATCAATGTCATCACTTTGCAACGCGGTAGCTGCGCCGTGAACGCGCTTTAGGTAGCCCTGTTGCTCCAGAAAGTTCAAATCCTGTCTGATGGTCACACCCGACACGCCAATGATGTCAGAAAGCTCTGTGACTTGAACGCGTTTACGGTCGTTCACTAATTGCAGGATTTCATTTTGTCTTGGGTTCACAGGTTCGCTCCTTATTGATGAGCTTACAGTATACTCACCTGATGTTTCATATGAAAAGAACTTGAAAGTAAAAAGGAAAAAACGCGTGGTCTGATTAGCCAAGCTGTACCTTGCGAATATCGCTCCCATCAACAGATAATAGGGCAACGAAAATGGGATGGAAGAAGAGGGGTTAACTCCCTACATCCCAACAACGATAGAGACTAGGATCAAAGTAATGGAAGAAATTTACTTCGCAGGCGGCTGCCTTTGGGGCGTGCAAGAATTTATGCGCCACCTTCCGGGCGTAATCAACACAGAAGCCGGGCGAGCAAATGGCACAACGGATAACACTCAATCCGAATACGATGGCTACGCAGAGTGCGTGAAAACCCAGTTCGATGCTGAGCAAGTTTCGGTTGAAACTTTAATGGGGTATTTGTTTGAGATAATCGACCCTTACAGCGTTAACAAGCAAGGTGAAGACGTAGGTGAGAAGTACCGTACTGGTGTTTATAGCCAAAACGAACAGCATCTCACCATCGCGAAAGCGTTTATCGCAGCACGACCGGACGCCGACAAGATCGCCGTAGAAGTACTGCCACTCACAAATTATGTGCCAAGTGATGATGAGCACCAAGACAGACTCACAAACTTTCCGAATGATTACTGCCACATCCCATTAGATTTACTACATAAATACAGGGATAACTCGTAACCATTCAGTCAGCATCGCTTTAAAAGGCAAGATGCATATCAGTTTAAATCGATGCCTTCCACTAATGACAATGTCATTTCTGCCGCCGATATTTCCTTACAACCCGACGAGTTTTGTCCGCACCACAACGGTGTGAATTCATCTCGGTTTTGCTTTTCCATAAGCGCTCTTAGTTGAGCCATTTCAATGGAGGCGTATGGGAATTTCGGCGCAAACTCACTGATGTAGCCTAGCTCCGACATCGCGCGATTCACAATGCCTCTCGCTGGTCGGCCCGAGAAAACATTGGTCACAGCGGTATGTTGCGCGCGTTCACTGGCAATGGCATATCGATGTAAAGACGATGTTTTCGCCTCATCACACAACAAATAGGCGCTGCCAACTTGAACGGCACTCGCTCCTAATCTCAACGCGGCTTCCACCCCACTTCTATCAGCGATTCCGCCTGCAGCAATAACGGGCAAATTCACCCGTTTGGCGATTTGTGGTAATAACGCCATCAAACTTAATTGAGTAGTTAAATCATCCGATAAAAACATACCTCGGTGTCCACCAGCCTCCAAGCCTTGGGCGATAATGCCGTCAACGCCTTTTGCTTCTAGCCAAAGTGCCTCGTCCACCGTAGTCGCTGACGAAAGGATCTTCCCTCCCCACCCTCTAATTCGAGCTAACAGATCATCATCTGGCAAACCAAAGTGGAAACTGATCACTGGCGGTGCAAATGGTTCAATCGCGTCAGCAATATCATGATTGAAAGGCATCCTTGTCGGAGCGTTTGGCTGAGCCTGAACGGTTGCATCAACCTCGGAAAAATACGGTTGCAGCGTTTTTTGCCACTTTTCGTGCTTGTTGGCGTCATATTCCGGCATTTCATGGCAAAAGAAATTGAGGTTAAACGGTCGGTTAGTTGCCTGCTTGATAAATTGAAGTTCTTTTACGATGGCGTCTTTGTTCAGCATTCCACAAGGTAACGAGCCAAGCCCGCCAACATTACTGATGGCTATGGTCATTTGGCTGTCTTGCACACCAGCCATTGGCGCTTGAATAATCGGTAACTCTGTTCCCAAAAGTGTATTAAATACCTTGTTTATCATGCTCTTTCCTTGAAAACTTAACCTTTACCTGTGATGGATCTTCGCCATCGTTATCCAGACTAGACTTTCACATGATTAACCGCTTATAAAGTTAAAGTGATGCATTTGTGCGCTATGCACTTTTGATAGAAATGACAAAGGGAGCCTATGGCTCCCTTAATATGCTGAATAACAAGAATCAAAGTGACTATCGTACGACATCTGATTCAAGCTCTAGCTCTGCTACAGACAGCATGGCAAACTCTTCCTCGGCGGTTGCTGCCACCAATTTGTTGCGGCTGTATAACCCATAATAAACACCACCGATAAGAAACAATCCCATTGTCATAAAAAAGGCTGAGGGATCAAAAGCATAAACACCTGTCATTGCGACCAAAGAAAGCACCAGAGAAATACTCGAAGTAATTATCCCACCAGGCGTTTTATATGGACGAGTTAATTCCGGCTGTTTAATTCGCAATAAAATATGGCTCAAGGACATTAATGCGTACGATACAGTCGCACCGACAACAGCCATCGCCAAGATTAAGTCCCCCTCACCCGTAAGTGAAACCAAGAACCCAAAAACGCCCGGAACCAAAAGCGCACGAGAAGGCACTTTTTTGTCACTGGTTAATGACAAAGTTTGCGGTAAATAACCCGCGCGGGAAAGCGCAAACACCAAGCGACTGTAACCATAAATGATTGAAAAGAAAGAAGCGATAAGGCCAGCCAATCCAAGTAAGTTCACGGCCATTGCTACCGTTGAATTGCCCGTAAGCTTTAGGGCGTCAACTAATGGCACCGCGCTATCGCCTATGACCTTTGAGCCAACCGCACCAGCCAAAAGGACGACTACGAGAGTTGCGGTTAGCAATAAAAACAGCATCGCACCAATGATGCCTTTGGGAACATCTTTTGCCGGATTTTTTGCCTCCTCTGCCGCTAAAGGCACACCTTCAACCGCAAGAAACAACCACATTGCAAATGGCAACGCAGCCCATACGCCATACCACCCAAACGGCAAGATTTCTGTTGCCTGAGCCGTCGCCGGAGCAATATCGAATAAGTTATTAACGTCAAAGTGACCAATAAGCACAGCAGCAGTAATGAGAATAGCTAGCACAGCCAAACCGCTGATGACCATCATTACTTTGAGAGCTTCGCCAACCCCTGCCATATGAATAGCGATAAAGACGGCGTAGAAAAGTGCGTAAACAACAGGGCCATCGATACCAACCAATTCATTCACTGCTGAGCCAATAAAAATCACTATCGCAGCAGGCGCGAGCGCATATTCAATCAAAACTGATAAGCCAGTGAAAAAGCCACCTGTCGGCCCCATCGCCTGTCTTGCGAAGCTGTAACCACCACCCGCAGCAGGAATAGCCGCAGACATTTCAGCTAAAGACAATACTAGCGTGAAATACATTACTGCCATCGCGATAGCAGCAATAAGAAAGCCTCCCCATCCTGCTTGAGCGATGCCAAAGTTCCAACCGGCGAAGTCACCAGATATAACATACGAGACACCTAAGCCAGCAAGTAAAATCCAACCTGCGGTGCCTCTTTTTAGCTGCCTTTTGGCCAAGTACTCCTGATGTTTAGACATAGTAAATCCTTCTACTTTGATGAAATTAAAAAGTTGTCGCTGTGTTTATCTTCAACGCTTGCGCCACTTGGCTCATTGATATCGGAGCGATCTTTCAGATTCACTCCTGACAGTTGTAATTTTCGAGCCTCCTTGAGCAAGTAAAATGCGCGTTCACAGGCATCGTCATAGTTGAGCCCCTGAGGGCGCACATTGGAAATGCAGTTTCTTTGGGAATCTTTAGAGCCTCGTTTAGCCCCCCAAGTGAGATACATACCCATGCTATCCGGAGAAGTTAGACCGGGTCTCTCTCCAATTAAAACCAGCACGGCCTTGGCGTTAAAACATTCACCAACATCATCCCCTACCGCTACTCTTCCTTGCTTTACGACTGTGATAGGTGCGAATTTCCATTGATGTTCATCATCAGCGCTTAAAAGAGAAATCAATCGAGTAACAACAGGCACGGCATGATTTTGAATTGCGACGGAAGAAAGTCCATCAGCAATAACAATCGCAAGATCAATGTCAGTGTTATGCTCATTTGCTATCAAGTTGAGCGTTTGCCAAGAAGATTCATCAAGCAGCCTTCCTAGATCGGGCCTTTGCAGGTACATAAGCCGGTCACTCACTTGACTGCTCACTACCACTGGAGGTTCTAAGGTATTTTCAAGAATCGAGTAAGAGTCCGATAAACCAGCAACGAGAGAGTCAACATTCAAACTGCAATGCACTGCATCCATAGCTTGGGCATGATCCAGCTGAAATGAGAGTAACTCGTTGGTTGGTACACTGTTTCCGCTGCGACCCAGAGCGATCCGAGCAGAGGTGAAGTCGCGTAACTTGCCCCAAGGGTTGTGTGTGACAACTCCAGACTCATCTTGTGGGGACTGAGCAATGGTGATTACTTTACCCATGAGAATACCCCTTATTCAGTTGGTTAATTGCTCCCGAAAACGAGCGAGAGATTTGCTCACTTAACCGAACGTCTTGCACGCTCTCGAAAATCTGCATCTCCATTAACCATTTTTCAAACTCTGGTGCTGGCTTCAAACCGAGTACTTTTCTTGCGTAAAGGGCATCGTGAAATGAGGTAGTTTGATAGTTGAGCATGATGTCATCAGACCCTGGAATACCCATGATGAACGAGCACTCGGCCACACCTAATAGTGTCAGCAAGTTATCCATGTCATTCTGATCGGCATAGGCATGATTGGTGTAACAGATATCGCAACCCATAGGTAAACCAAGCAACTTTCCACAGAAATGATCTTCAAGCCCAGCACGAATGATCTGTTTGCCATCAAACAGATACTCAGGGCCAATAAACCCAACGACAGTATTAACCAACAAAGGATCGAACTGTTTCGCGACAGCATAAGCGCGGGCTTCACAAGTCTGCTGATCGACCCCATGAAATGCATTCGCAGACAGCGCTGTACCTTGTCCGGTTTCAAAATACATCACATTGTTTCCTACGCTACCTCGATTCAAAGACAACGCGGCTTCATGGGCCTCTTTCAAAATCGACAAGTCGATTCCGAAGGTATCATTCGTCCCTTGCGTGCCGCCTATCGACTGAAAAACGAGATCGACTGGTGCACCCATTTCAATGGCTTCGATCGTGTTCGTGACATGAGTTAACACACAAGACTGAGTCGGTATTTGATAGTGTTGAATCACCTCATCCATTAAGTTCATTAACTTAATAGCTTGAGGTACATTATCTGTTGCCGGATTGATACCGATAACCGCATCGCCATTTCCGTACATCAGACCATCAAAAATGGTCGCTGCGATACCGTTGAGAGAATCAGTGGGATGATTCGGCTGTAAGCGAGTAGACAGGCGACTCGGCAAACCAATCGTATTCCGAAAAGCCGTGACAACTTGGCATTTTTTAGCAACGAGAATCAAATCCTGGTTGCGCATAATCTTACTGACTGCGGCCACCATTTCTGGTGTTAAACCTTGACGAATTTTAGCCAACGTTTCACCATCGGCTTCTTCACTCAGCAGCCAATTTCGAAAATCTCCGACCGTCAAGTGCTCAATCGGCTTAAAGGCTGCAAGGTCATGCGTATCGATAATTAGGCGAGTGATATCGTCGCTTTCGTATGGAATAACCGCCTCGTTAAGAAACGTTTTAAGTGGTAACTCAGACAGCGCCATTTGTGCGACTACACGTTCTGCCGCTGACTGAGCACAAACCCCGGCTAACGCATCGCCTGAGCGCTCCGGTGTCGCTTTCGCCATCAAGTCAGCTAATGACTTAAAGGTATAGACTTTACTTCCTTGTTGCCGACGATAAGTTGCCGTCATTGCTCTTCCTCTTCACTATTTGGTTCGCTTTTTGCTGAACTATCAATAAGCTTTAAGAAAGTATTGCCAAATGTGTTCCGTAGCGTTATCAAAAACTGGCAACATTTATAAACCAATAATAAACAATGAGTTATGTAAATACTGCTCCAACATGACTCACAAAAAAGGAATGAGCATCACAAGGATGAGTAACCAAATGCCCCAAACTGCACCAATGCTGTGCATCCATCACACTAAGGATGCAAACCAACAAGCTGCGAGTCTGATAAACTGGCAACAGGAATATGACCAACTCAGCGATGGTCGATTTTTAGGTCAAATTCGAGAACGACGATTTCCCAATTTCCATGTATTTCGTGAAGACAGTAACCGCTCGCTAAGACAGCAATGCAGGATTGAACAGGGAGGTATTTGGTTGGGTTTGAGTACGGAAAATAAGCCGCTACACCTAAATCACAGTCAGTTTAATTCAAGCCAACTTTTGCTTAGGCAAGGTGGCGCTGATTTTGAGTTAATGACACCGGAGCAGTTTTCTATCTATGGAATAGTGCTCGACAAAAACTTCGTTCACATCATAGAAAATCAACTTGAGCTTGGGAGCATCCAAAACAACACATTGCACTTAACGGGGTTGACGGAAAAACACATTCAACAACTTAAATACTGCTTAGGCATGTTACTTGGTTCCGCCGAGCCAAGATGGTCTGAAACCACACATCAAGCAATCTTAAAAGATATTGTGCTGGAGTTGTTCTCACTCAGTTCACTGCACACGAGCCATCCGATATCAATCTCTCATCGTCAACACGTGATGCACCGTATAAAACAACAGCTACAGGATCTAGACTACCGTACGCCGATAACCGTCAGTGAACTGTGTGACGCAGTACACGTCAGTCGTCGCACACTACAGTACACCTTTGAACATTGCTGTAATACTTCCCCAAAGCAGTTCATACATCGAATGCGCCTGAATCAAGTACGTAGAGTGCTACAAAGCCCTGAAGATAATCGAACAATTGCAGAAATCGCTTTTGACTTTGGTTTTTTCCATCTCGGGCAGTTCAGTCAAAGCTACAAGCGGCTATTTGGTGAGACGCCAACTGAAACGAGAAAATGGGAGCCCAGCAAATAAAATGACAGGCAGTATATTCTTTCAGCTCCTGCGTTGGGGCCATGTTATGCAGTCGCAATGATTTGCTGAAACTTAGCATGAAGCTCTTCAAGTGCCGCTTCAACATCCGGTTCTGCACGGCTCAAGTGCGAGATTAACGTCATAAAATAGCAGTCAAAAATCAGCGGTATTTTTCCCTCAAGGACGGAGCTTCCGTTTACAGATTGAAACAAAGCTTGGTTAAACGACTGATAATAATCCAAATCCCAAATCACCTCTTTCAACAAAGCTCGGCTCAGCTCAACGTTCGCAAAATAGTAGCGATAGTATTTCTCCGTCAGCGCCAAACCAATGTCGATATCGGTTTTACCTTCCACACTGACTAGCGTTTCTTGGCTGATCTGTTGCAGTTGCGCCAGCATCCCTTCGCGCAAAATCGACAGTTTAGTCGGGAAATGGCTAAACACTGTGCCATCGGCTACTCCTGCTTCTCTCGCTATCTGCCTTGTGGTCGTCATGTCATAGCCATTTTGAGCAAAAGATGCCCATGCGGCTTTTAGAATTTTATCTCTGGTTTGTTGTCGCTTCGTCATTGATGTGTCTGCTTAATGAACCTGAAAGGATCATACCTTGCGTGGTTGAGATTGACAAATTGAGCGTGCTCATTTATAAAATTGAGCATGCTCATTTTATATAAAAACAAAAGGAATCGCTCATGTACGTATTAAACAAACTAGGCCAAGGATTGATTTTCTTCCCGACCATCTTCTGCTTTTCGTATATTTTAAGACCGATATTAATGGTCATCCTTATTCCAGGAGGACTCGCACTTTTGGCGTTAATCGGTGGCGCAGAAGTCAGAGCGGAACTCAAAGCCATGCTGCTTGAGGAGTTTTTTGGCGTTAGCCCATCGCACACCACCTCGAAAAAGGCGTGAGTGCGCTACAAACGTTGGCAAGGCTAAGTAAAAAAAGAAAACGCGCAGATATCGAGATCTCAATATCTGCGCGTAGATGTGGTGAAAATAAGACTGGCGTTAGTCAGTATTCATGTTCTGGCCAATTCGCCATAAAACGCCACTAGGGTCAAACAAACAACATTCGCGCATGCCCCAAGGTTGCTCGACTAGCTCTGTCAAACGCGAACCAAATTCTTCATGACCCACTTTGGATAAGTGCTGATGCCAGCTTTCTGCGTCTTCTACGAGCAAGTGCATCATGAAGTTATTGCCGTGTTCTGGCTCATAAAAATTCTGTAAAAGAAACGCGCAGCTACCTTGAGAGAAGTATGCTACATCACCGAAGTCCGACGCCATTTCAAAGCCAATCGCCTCATAAAAGCGTTTTGATAGCGCGTAATCTTTCGCCGGAACAAATGATTTGATTTCAACAATATTGAGGTTTTCCATTTCCAATTTCCTAAGCTTTTTCCATAAAACTGACTGACGTAATCTCGCTCTACGCCTTCTATTCGCCTTGCTTAATCTGCTGTGATGACAGTGGCACACACTCTGCCATTTGCGTTTGTAAACACGTGATAAATTTATGTTCGAGTTCTGTACGCTTTTTATCTTGACTCAATAAAACGTAATTGCAACTTGATGGAGAAAACCCAAATGGTGCGACCAAATTACCACGCTTAATATCGTCCATGACAAAAGGATACGATCCCATTGCGACGCCTAAGCCATCCACCGCGGCTTGTATGCAAAAATAAAAATGCGCGAATGATTGCTGAGTGTTGCCGTTGAAAGTTTCACAACGTGTTGATTGCTGCCAATCCGCCCAAGCATTCGGTCTGGTTTGGCTATTCAACAATCGAGCTGCTTTCAAATTGTCTTTAATGGATTGCCAATACTCAGGAGAAAATACCGGCCCCACCCACTCTTCCACAAGAATGGTTTTGTCGTAATCGTGATGCTGCGCAAAATCGTCTCGACGAATCGCCATCGAAAGCCCAGTTGATCCTAATGTTACCGGGCCACCAGCCGTCGACAAACGAACATCAGCACGGTGTTCATCATTAAACGCGGCCAACCTTGGCATCAACCAGCGCATGGTTAATGTCGGTTCACAAGACACTTCAAGATGCTGATGCTTCTCTTGAATAAGCGTATTCACGCCTGTTTCTAGCGTTTGGAATGCCGTTTCTGTGTATGTCTTGAGTAATTCGCCTTCTGCCGTCAACACGACTTTCCTGCCCTCTTTGAAGAACAAAGGTTGAGACAGATATTGCTCAAGTTGCTTGATCTGCTTACTCACGGCTCCGTGGGTAATGTTTAGTTTGTCAGCCGCTTCAGTGTAGCTTGAAGAACTCGCCGCAACGTGGAAGACATAAAAAGATTTCAGGTGACGCATCTGTGAGTTTTTCTCACCAATATGGGAATATTTTTCGATTATAGTCAGTAATAAAGACGCCTACAATTCCGCTACATCCCAGACTTCATCATTCAAACAGGAAACCGATATGGAATTTGTAACTCTTGCGTTATTAGGTGTGCTTATTGTTATTAGCCCTGGCGCAGACTTTGTTTTGGTATTAAGAAATAGCTTAAATCAAGGACGAAAAGCAGGCGTGTACAGTGCGATTGGTATCAGCATGGCGATAAGCATCCACATCGCTTACTCCATGCTGGGGATCAGTTACTTAATTTCACAAAATGAATGGTTGTTTAATCTCGTGCGCTATCTTGGGGCCGCTTATCTTGTCTACCTTGGGATTAAAGGAATATTCTCCTCGCAGCCTGCGTCAAACTCAGAAACCATTCAACAGAGCGAGTATTCAATGTGGCGATTTTTCATGCAGGGATTTCTGTGTAATTTACTCAATCCCAAGACGATGCTGTTTTTTCTGAGTATTTTTAGCCAAGTGATTTCTCCCGACTCTAGTCAGCAACACATCGCCTTTTTTTACGGGATTTATATGATTGCGCTGCATGGTATTTGGTTTTCTATCGTTGCTGTTTTATTCACGTCATCCCAGCTACAAGCTTTCTTGTTGAAGATTAAGCATCGACTCAATCAAGCATGTGGGGCGGGATTGATCATTTTCGGCGCGATGCTGGGCTTAAAGGTGTAGTACGCTTGCGGTCCGATTATCCCAACTCAAATTGATCATTGAACAAGTGGCAGTAATCAATTAAAAATCTACATTTTCAATACTTTAAATTAGAAAAAAACAGCCAACGTGCGCTGGCTGTTTCGATACAGTTAATGGATGACCCGAGCGTCCCCTTTAAATAACTGAGACAGATCGATAGTGAATATCGTCACTGTCGGACGTTTAGGCAGAGCATTTTCGATCGAAAACTCTGGCCCAGCTGGAACGAGGGGGAAGTGAATAGCAGTCGGCCACGTTGACGAAGCTTCATTACCGCCCGGCTCAGATATTGAGAAAGAAAACGCAGGTAAACGGGTCATAACACTTACCTCAAATGACTGATTAGCGGGCTCAAGCGAGCCCGCTTAGGTTTTGCAATGTTATTGTTATTTTAACGCTTACTTAATCACTAACGGTTGATGACGTTAGATATCAAGTTCTTTGTCTTCAACGTGGTTGGTGATCATCGCTTCAGTGGTGATCATCAAGCCAGCAACAGACGCTGCGAATTGAAGCGCTGAACGTGTTACTTTCGCAGGGTCCAAGATGCCCATTTCGATCATGTTGCCGTATTCACCTGTTGCAGCGTTGTAACCGTAATCGGAATCACCAGCTTTGACAGCGTTCGCCACAACAGAAGCTTCGTCACCTGCGTTAGTTGCGATTTGACGAAGAGGCTCTTCCATTGCACGTAGCGCAACTCGGATACCCACGTTTTGGTCATCATTGTCGCCTTTTAGATCCGCCAATTCTTTCGCGATCTTAGTTAGGGCAACACCACCACCAGCAACAATACCTTCTTCAACCGCTGCGCGAGTAGCGTGTAGCGCATCGTCCACGCGATCTTTCTTCTCTTTCATCTCAACTTCGGTTGCAGCGCCGATCTTGATCACCGCTACGCCGCCAGATAGCTTCGCAACACGTTGTTGAAGCTTATCTTTGTCGTATTGAGAAGTGGTTGTTTCGATTTGTTTTTCAATCGAAGCCACACGATCAGCAATCGCGCTTGCTTCTGCTGCGCCACCCACAATGGTTGTTGTGTCTTTGGTAATGGTCACTTTCTTCGCACTACCTAGTTGCTCTAACGTTGCTTTTTCGAGCTCTAGGCCGATTTCTTCAGAGATGACCGTACCAGCAGTTAGTACCGCAATGTCTTCCATCATCGCTTTACGGTTGTCACCAAAGCCAGGCGCTTTCACCGCAGTCGCACGCACGATGCCGCGCATGTTGTTCACAACCAATGTCGCTAGCGCTTCACCTTCGATGTCTTCAGCAATGATCAATAGCGAGCGAGAAGATTTCGCCACTTCTTCTAATACAGGCAATAGCTCGCGGATGCTACTGACTTTTTTGTCCACCAATAGGATGTAAGGGTTGTCTAGCTCTACGCTGCCATTTTCTTGGTTAGTGATGAAGTATGGCGACAAGTAACCGCGGTCGAATTGCATACCTTCAACCACAGACAATTCGTTGTTTAGACCTTGGCCTTCTTCAACCGTAATCACGCCATTGCGACCCACTTTTTCCATCGCTTCTGCAATGATTTCACCGATCGCGCGATCGCTGTTTGCAGAAATGCTACCCACTTGGGTGATGGATTCTTTGTCACTGCATGGCTTAGACATTTCACGTAGTTTCTCAACCGCCGCTTCAGTGGCTTTGTCGATACCACGTTTTAGGTCCATTGGGTTCATGCCAGAGGCTACCGCTTTAAGACCTTCATTGATGAAAGATTGCGCCAGTACGGTAGCCGTCGTTGTACCGTCCCCCGCTTCATCATTCGCTTTGGACGCCACTTGTTTCACCATTTGTGCGCCCATGTTTTCGAACTTATCTTTCAGTTCGATTTCTTTCGCTACAGACACGCCATCTTTGGTGATGGTTGGCGCGCCGTAAGATTTATCAAGCACAACGTTGCGGCCTTTCGGGCCTAGTGTCACTTTTACTGCGTCCGCCAGTAAGTTCACACCTTTCAGCATTTTTTGACGTGCGTCATTAGCAAATAATACGTCTTTTGCAGCCATGGTTATCTCCTCAAAAAACTACTACAAAAATAATTACTCAACGATTGCTAACACATCAGATTCGGACAGAATTAAGTATTCTGCGCCGTCAATTTTCTCGGTTTTCACGCCGTAACCGTCATTGAAAATGATTTGGTCGCCCACTTTGACTTCCATCGCAGCGCGTTCGCCATTTTCGAGGCGTTTACCCAAACCAACAGCGATGACTTTCCCGCGGTTTGATTTTTTCACCGACTGAGAAGTTAAAACGATTCCCCCTTCAGATTTATTTTCCACCTCTTGTCTTTCAACAATTAGCTTGTCATTTAAAGGACGAATTTTCATTTTTAAGTGCCTCCTACTTGGAACCAAAAATAAAAGACAAAATAAACATCAAGATGGATTTGCGAGTCGACAGCTCGCTTTCGATGAAAATAATAAGGTCGAAAAATTAGAGTTCAAGAGGTGAATTTGATAAAAATTTTTTATTAAATTAAATAAAATTTTCTATCGAATTATCGCATTCACAACTACTTAGCATCTCTTTATGATGGAAAATATGCTCAATCAAATCTAGAGTGGTTACGTACTCTTAAAAAGGATAATCAAACAATGAAAAAGGCCGTATCTCTATTTCTTGCAACGTTGTGCGTGAGCTTCCTCTCCCCCAACGTGTCGGCTTCTGAACGCGCTGAACAAGGGTGGCAATTGATTGACAAGGGCGCGATGATTGTCGATGTGCGCACGCCGCAAGAGTTTTCTGAAGGGCATTTGGATAATGCCGTCAACTTCCCTTTATCTGAACTTGATAAACATTTTCAAGACGTCGATAAAGATCAAGCTATCGTGTTGTACTGTCGCAGTGGTAACCGCTCTGGCAAAGCGTATCAATACTTACAATCACAAGGCTTTACGAATCTGCACAATGCCGGTGGCTTAGAAGAACTACAAGACGCCAAATAGTCGTCTCCGTTCTAATATACAAAGTAAAAGCACAGAGCGTGTCGCAAGCGTATTGTAACGCGCTCTGTTTCTAAATACTTATCTACAACAACTCTACTATCTGGGCCCTGCATCAAATTGAGCCAGGTTATCCGATATCTCGATCCATGGCGCTTTCGACGCGACAAAAATATGGAAATCAGGCTTGTGAGAAGGTGTGTCATCCAAGATACCAAGGCGAATATTGACGATCCCATTGTTCTTTTTCGAATACAGGCTCGATCCGCAGTGGCGACAAAAGCATAGCATGGTATTTTCGCTTTTCTGATAAGTTTGAATATCTTCTTTCCCTTGGATAATAAGCAGTTTATCCAACGCAATACCACCGGCAGATGAATAGTCAGAACCTGTGAACTTGCGGCATTCAGAGCAATGGCAATTTCCCATGTACTTAAATTCATCTGCCACTTCCAACTTTACCTTGCCGCACAGACATGAGCCTTTTAGTACTTCCATTTGAATTCCTTTTTGTTATGAATCTAATTGAATTAGATGGCTATCTCGACACCATGCCATTGCAATACGAAAAATTAAAGACAGGCAATACAGGTTTTCAAAAATGAAACGAAAATGTAAAACTTTCCATTCAGAGGGAAGTGCGCTGACACGTGAAAAATCGAGCTATTTTAGATACAAAAACACCAAGCAATAACGCTTGGTGTTTACCTCACAGAATGTCGCCTCAGAAAAGGCGCTTTCCGCTGTGCTTAAAAAATGCAGTGTTTAGTAAAGCTGGTCGCTTCGTTTGCAGTCCAGTCACCTTTCGGCTTATCTTTCAGGTTTTCACACCATTGCTCGCTGCCGACACCATCTTGCAGAACACAATGCTTTGCAAAGTCTACCGCGTTGTCTGCTGTCCATTCTGTTTTTGGCTTATCGCGCATGTCGTTACACCAGCCTTCAGTGCCCACTTCATCACTACAAGCGGTTAAAGCAGAAGCCGCCAACATCAGCATGACTAGTTTTTTCATAAATTTAAGGTTCCAGTTGCAAACAATAGTAAAATTAAACTCAATCTCTTCAACACATGCCCATTCAAGTGTCTGAATAAAGGCGTCACTAGCTGAAGTGACTTTTGTATCAACTATAACGAAATTATCAGTCTACGTGTTAAGACACCGAAAAATTATTGAGCGACTCTGTGTAAAGCGCGCCATTCTAAAAGCTATAGGCAGCGCGCTTTTGTTAGCTCACCAACCTTAAAAGAGCCAGTACCAAAGCACGCTAAACGCAGCTCTAATGCCATTTGTTCAAAGTGATCGACGACAGACTGCGTGCTGATCGTCGCAGCTTTTAATACCGCACCAGCTTGCCCAATGAGATTAGCACCCAAATGAATGGCTTTCGCCGCTTCAAGTCCGTTATGAACACCTCCCGAGGCGATCAAGGGTAATGTAGGACGCAGTGCGCGGATTTGAGCCAAACATGTTGCTGTAGGGACACCCCAATCGCGGAAAAGCTCGGCTGCACGCTGCATTCTCGGATTATCTTGGCAATACCCTTCAACCGCACTCCAGCTTGTACCACCCGCGCCCGCAACGTCAATTGCATCCACACCAGCATCAATTAATCGCTGCGCAACGTGTCCGCTAATACCAAAACCGACTTCTTTGATAATGATAGGAACCTTCACGCGAGATTTAAGCATCTCAATTGCCTGGAAAACACCAACCCAATTGTGGTCGCCATTTTTCTGAAACGCTTCCTGCATTGGATTAACGTGCACAAACAAGGCATCTGCTTGAATCGCCTCAACCGCACGTTGCGCATTATCGAGTTTACCTTTATCGAGCAATTGAGCGGCTCCAAGATTGGAATACAACGGTACTTCTTTCGCCAACTCACGAATGGTTTTACCCAAGCCCGAATGCTGACTTTCTTCTAAGCTAATCCGTTGCGAGCCGACGCCCATGGCAATACCTAATTCACTTGCGGCTTCAGCCAAACGACAATTGATCGTTTCTGCGTCTTTTGCTCCGCCAGTCATCGAGCTAATCAAAAATGGTAGCGCTAATTGATGACCAAGAAACTCTGTCGATAAATCGATCGCGTGAAAGTCACATTCTGGCAGCGCACAGTGTTCAAACTCGACAGACTCAAAACCCGCCGTTTTATGCTTCATGCTCATATCATGATGTAAAACAGCATCTAGGTGTAAATCTTTTCGGTTAGTTTGCGGAGCCATAATGTCACCCTAAAGTAAAATAGTCGCGCAGTATTGCGATCCTTATCAGTAACGTCAATGCGAATTTTGTGAATTTGCCGGATTACTTTTCCGAAACGAGTAATGAATCTCGACTCCCCCTGACATTATAAGAAAAGAAACTCGCTTTCCGTTTTCAACAAGCCGGCAAGTTTCTCTTCAAATTGAGATAATCAGCGTATGATACCCATGATGCAAATGGATCACATTGCTTTGTGGTTTACTTTACGCTGTCCGACAGAATTAGCGACACAACAGTGCTTGTCGTCGTTGGTTCAAACTGTTCGGGATCATCACAGAATTGAATTTTTCCTTTTTCTTCTACATGGAACAGCGGTACAACTGAACTACCTTTGTGATGCGCTAAATAGTCTTGATACGTGAAGTTATCGCTCAATTTCGTGTGTTTAACCTCTGCACCACGACTTAACATACTGGCTAGCTGGGTATAGCTTACATTGCCGCCCATCAGCAATTTACCATGGTACTCCTGAGCCACGGAGTGCTTCTCGCTGCCATTGCCGTTGGTTTTCACTTTTTGTAAGCAGTGAACTTTATCTTCCCCAAACTCGTCGACGAATTGCATGCAAGCCATAATGTTGAAATGCTGATCGGGCGTTAATGCAACCACTTGTCCAACTCCTATCAAGTTCAAGTTGTCGTCCGCGTGACTAGAAATAGGGTTGCCGTAATAGTAATCCAATCCCAACATACGAACCTGACTGATGTACTCCCAGTTTGAGTCAGTCATTAATACGCGACGGTCATAACGCGCCAGCGCCTGCCCTATTTCTCTTGCTACTCGGTTAGCACCAATCAACAAGAAGCCGCGTGGTGCTGGCTCTGCGACGCCCAATGTCAGCGCTACAGGACGTGCCGTCGCACTTTGTAACACGACCGTTCCTATAATCACCATGAAGGTCATAGGGACCAGTAAAATCGCTTCATCAATGCCGTATTCGGTCAATTTGATCGCGAAAAGAGACGAAATCGAAGCAGCAACAATACCGCGCGGTGCAACCCAAGACAAAAACAGCTTATCTTTAAGACGCAAGTTGCTGCGGAAGGTTGAAAGAAAAATCGATAACGGACGCGACACTAACTGCATAAATACAAACAACAATAACGCACCGCTACCTAGCGCAGCAAAATCATCCAGACTGATTCGAGCCGCAAGGAAGATGAACAATCCGGTGATCAGTAAAATGGTTAAATGCTCTTTAAAGTGCAGAATTTGCTGAATATTGATGTCTTTAGCGTTTGCGAGCCACATACCCATTACGGTGACGGTTAGTAACCCAGCTTCAGACTCAATGTGGTTAGAGACCGAAAATACACCTAGAACCACCATCAAAACCGCAAATGGCTGCAAATATTCCGGTAGCCAAGAGCGACGCATGATCGTCGCAACTGCATAGCCTGAGGCCGCACCTAGCATGACACCGACAGCAATGATCGTCCCAAACACTTCGACGCTATTTATCGCGCTGTGAGATACGATAAACTCGTAAACCATCACAACAAAAAGCGCACCGAGCGGGTCAATCAAAATCCCTTCCCATCGCAAAATGTTAGCAAGCGTACTGTTAGGTCTTACGGTTCGTAGAAGTGGCACGATGACCGTCGGCCCTGTTACTACGGTTAAGCTGCCGAACAACATGGCAAGCTCCCAAGTAAAGCCGAGGAAATAGTGTGTTGCGATACTGGTCGCCGCCCACGAAATGATCGCCCCGATGGAAACAATGCTCCATACCGAACCACTCACGCCACGAATTTCTTTAAAATTTAAGGTCAAACTGCCTTCAAATAAAATCACTGCCACCGCCAAAGAGACCAACGGAAAGAGCAAATTACCTAATATCTCATCAGGATTTAACCACTGCATAAATGGCCCGACGATCAGCCCTGCCAACAACAAAAATAAAATCGCTGGCAAACGCAATCGCCAAGCTAACCATTGGCAACCTAAACCAATAACCCCAACCGCTGACAGCACCAGCGCTTCATTACCCACTTGCATCAATAATTACCTGTTTTTGTCTTTTTTCGCGTGAATGCGCTATACCCGAATACATTCAGCCTTACGGTCAAATAGAAACAACCGAACGTGCAAATCAAACGACTGACCTTCGATGACATCGCTACGAAACGCACATGTTTGAAGTCCTTTGGCGATCGCATCAGAACTATGAATATAGTTGACCCCCAATGACTTAACGACTCATTTTTGTTCATCAGGTCTTAAAGTGGCACACAAGTGTGCGACTTTGTCGAATTCATCATTACGCATTGAGTTTCATTATGTAGAATGATTTCTGAAGAAAGCGCGGAACCTAGCACTATATGAGGCTAAGGCATAGAGCATGAACTAAGCTTTAGCGTAAGTGCTCAAAGTTAAGAATCGTGGGTCACGCGACGTACGCAAGGAGAAATGGATTGTACGTAATACTAGCACTGTTCATGGCGTGTCTCGCCATCCTCATCGGAGTGAAAGCCGCCAACCGAGCTGCACTTTTAGAAAAAGAACTAACCAAACTTCGTGAGGAAGTCACATCACTACGAGCCAGTGTCCATGGGGGCTCAAACCCACAAGCGCACCAACAATCCAGCATCGAAAAAGACACACCATCTGTAGCGACGTCACCTCACATAGAATCACCACAGAAAAATGTCTCATCCTCTGGGGAACATGATCCAGCTGCCAACCTAGACTTGGACCAGAGCGCTGCGAATCAAGGGTACGCCCAGACAAGAGAAGTGCAACTGGATGTTTTTAGTCAAGAAAATGAGTCATTCCTTCAGAGTAAAGTTCAGAGCCTGCTTAGCAACATTCAAGAAAATTGGTTGGTTTGGGTAGGCGCATTGGCCATGCTGATCGGTGGAGGTTATCTCGTACAGGTGATTGGTAGTCACATCCAGTTTTCGCCATTTATGCGAGTGTCCTTTGCCTTTGTGATCTCATTACTTATGGTGCTTGTTGGCGAGTGGTTTCACCGTAAAGAACAACAGAATCCGCAACGGGCAGCACGAGCCCAAGGCTTTACGTATGTTCCTGCTGCTGTTACCGGTACGGGATTAACGGGCATTTACTGCACCGTCATTTTTGCCTTTGTGGTTTATCAAATGCTAACGCCGAGTATCTCGTTGATCATCTTGGCTTCAGCGGCATTTTTCAGTTTAGCATTATCATTGCGACAAGGGCCGTTAATGGCCGTGCTTGGCTTAATTGGTGGCTACACAGCACCACTGTGGATTGGGGGTAATGAACCCAACTACTTTTTGTTAGCCGGATACATCTGCGCAATTTCGTTCGCGGCGACCTTATTGATGCAAAAAGTGCGTAGGTCATGGATTACGCCAAGTATCGCGATTCCACATGTCATTTGGATGTTGCTGTTGATTGAGAGTGTACCAACAGAACTGTTGTTCTCGTGGCTCGCGATTTATCTCTCCATCACTTTGTATCTCATTTTCGCGGTTCCGAGAATGGGTTGGATGCTCAATCCTCGCTTTCGTCACTATCAAAGCAAGTGGACAAACTCGCCGACCGCTACCGCTCTCGCAACTGCTTTATTGACCTTTTCTGCCGTCACCAGAATGCCGGAGCTGAACACTCTACAAATGGCGTACTGTTATACGCTGCTTGTTGCGATCATCTGGCTACCAGCACTTCGTACAGGCTGGTCATTACGTGTATTTTTGCCATCCATTCTCGTCTCGGCAACCGCGCTGATTGTTCTTACTATCGCTTTTGATGCGCTGTATATGTTAGAGCGAGAAGCTAGCATCCTATTCGCATTGGCGGTGAGTATTGCGCTGATCTGCTATCGAACATATTACCAATCACTTAGTGACCGTTCGCAACTCAGTGGGCTGCTTCTGCTGGTACTGGCTCCCGCGATGAGCTTAATTACGTTGTTTTATATTGACGAATTTATGCAAGGCTACCTGTGGTATTGGACTGCATTCTGCGCATTGATGGCCACTTACTACGTTGTGCTTGGTCAGCGTGCACGTTCGTTGGCATTAGAATGCTCTGCCGTTATGCATGCTTTAATCGTAGGTATCGCTTTTGTTTGGTTGAGCGATACTTGGTTAACAACAGCAATCTCAATACAAGTTGCGATAATGGCCTTACAGGCTCAAGTCGGGTTATTTCGACCTGCGAGTTGGGCGATTAAAGTGACAATGGGAATACTGGTTATCCGACTCACGCTGCTACCTTTCATCCCCGAGTGGCAACCGGTAGAAGCTGGGCATTGGGCTTGGGTTCTTGTGAGTTATATGCCTTCTCTCTTCATCTTGTCTTATGCTCGTTCAACACTAAAACAAGTGGACCGAGAACTGACCAACTGGTTTGAAGGGGCGTTTTTACATGTATTCTTAATGGCATTGTTCACCCAAACTAACTACTGGTTAACGGGGCAATATGGTTACTTGGGGCACATCGACTTCACAAGTGCGGCAGTCTTTGCCAATCAAGCATTAGTTATGGGTTTGGTATACAGCTACCGCAGCCAATTTGCGCAACGCTTAAGCCGTATCTACGAAATCTATAGTTACTTGCTTTGGTGCGCGTTCGCTATATTGATTATTTTGCTTAATACGGCAGAATCGCCGTTGGTGACTGATAACGTCTCGGCACAAGCACTTCCCATCTTTAACATGCTGAGTATCGGCTGGCTGTTACCAGCTTGCATCCTGCTTATCGCAACGTTTAAGCGCTGGAATACGTTGCAAGTTCATCGATTTGCGATTGCTAGTCTAGGCTTTTTACTTGCAGCCATTTGGTTAGGGATGTCTATCCGTCAATTCTGGCAAACCACATCGATGATGCTGTATCAGCCAACCAGCATGGCAGAGTTGTTCAGTTATTCAGTGGCTGGCTTGCTCGTAGGTGGATTGCTTACTTGGCGCGGCGTGACCCAACAGGGGCTGATGATGCAGCGTGTCGGTCTAGTGGTCCTTGCCTGTGTCGCACTGAAAGTATTCTTATGGGATGTGAGCTCTCTGGATGGGTTCTGGCGAGCGATAAGCTTCTTAGGCTTAGGTGCGTCTTTGATAGCACTTGGATGGCTATTCCAGAAATTGAATCGTTCGGTGGCAAAAGCACTCGAGCCCTAGACGAGTCAAAGAGAGATTCCCGACAGTGCGCTGTTTTCGTTATTGGGGGACGATAACAGTGTAAAGCCGGGAATCATTGGAGTGTTCGTTACTTCAGTAAAGCGACCACAGTATGACGACGCACGTTTGCTTGCGCATTCAATGCCTGAAAAGTCGAAGTAAACTCGCCAGACTTTTGCATGAATCCATCCAGTTTTGCATTCACCTCATTGACTGAAAGCTGTGCGGTTTTGGTTTGGATAGAACGCATTTGAGTATTCAGTTCACCATGAAAAGCTTTCGCTTCCTGCAAGCTCGTTTGAACTTGTTTCAGATGCTGATTTACTTTGGCAATCGTCTGCTTGATGCCGTCGCGTGAGCCTAGATCAAACCCGAGCTCCGCAATACCATCTGGCTCAGACTTTAAGTTCAAAACGTTAGGCTGTCCCGCAGGGAATCGGTGCCCTTCCCCCGTTACCATCACCTTTTGCTGCATTTGTTGATAAGCGTTGTCTCTGGCTTCAAATAAAATGCTGCCATCATCGGCTAATGAGGCTCGCATTCCTAACGCAATCAAGCTGCGATCCAGCATTTTGACCGTTCGCTCACCGTCTGATTGTCCATCAAACTGAATCATCACCGCTTGACCTTGAGGAAAATCCAAACGGATTTGCTCGGCCTTGTCGCTTAAGCGATGAACATTCAAACCTGGAATAGAAAAGCGACGAATATCCGCTTTATCCAGTTTTAAGTGCAGTTCGTTATTTAGGACTTTCTGGCCATCGAAACGTGCTTGCTCAACGACTTTTTGGATGGTGGCTTTAGAGCGAACCAATGTATCCTGCAAACCAGGAACATTTTGTACGCCTTGATTAACAGCTTGCGTCAAACCACGTTTAATTTGCGTGAGCTCTTTGCCAATCACCTGCAGTGATTTGGACGCGATCTGAACCGCCGTGGCTTGCTGCTGACCCTGCGTAAGCTGAATACCAGATACAGAGTAGGCTGACGCAGTGTCAGCCTGAATTTGCGCCGGGCGCGGTTTAATTGCCGTACTTGAGTCTGCAGAACGGGTCGGCATGATAGAGGCTTGTTCTTGTCCACCTAAGCGTATGCTATGGGGTCTAACCTCTACTGTACTCATTACCATAAAAAGAACTTCCTAACCTTATAAACGGTCAAACAGCGACAAACCATCGATCTTCACATAGCTTGCTTGCGTTGCTTGCAAAGCGGCCATGTAATTACTCAATCGTACCGACGCTTCACCATAGTCCAGAGCAGAGAGGTCTCCAGATACTTTGTCAACGAACAGCTTGTTTTCACTGTGCGCGCCACCAACAAGATCTAAGTTGTTGTGTCGACCACCAATCTCAGTCATGGTCCCTAGTACGTTTGAAAAAGTATCGTCGATAGCGCTGATACTCGCCTCAACTTCAGCTCTGAAGTTGGCGGTAGGGCTCTCAAACTCTTTGATCAGCGCATCAATTTGGTTAAGCACGTTATGGCCTCCCCCAAGGTCCAATATTTCTTTTGCAGTCATATTGGAATCCATCGTGACACCTTTAGCAATTGTTACTACGCGCTTGTCACTATTACCTTCAATTACGTAGCTGCCGCTCGCTTTACTTACAGCCGCAGTATCCGTTTTAGTACCAGAGAAAAGGTAGTGCCCTTCTTCATCCTGCGCGTTAAAAGACGACTCAATAGAGTCACGGTAACTCTTAAGCTCTGTAATCATACCGCCACGACTTTCGTCAGTAAGAGAGCCGTTCGCACCCCAAAGCGCGATGTCTCGCATGCTTTTTAAGCTTTCTTTGATCGAATCTAAATGGGTTTCTTGACTCGATAGCGTCGTTTTTACGTTTTCAATGTTGTTTTTGTACTGAGCAATCGCACTGGTTTCTCGGTCTAAGTTAAGCAACTTGATCGAAGCCATTGGATCATCAGACAGCTTGGTTAAGCGCTTGCCAGTAGACATCTGTTGCAGAGCTTCGCCTAATCCCGCGCTATTGCTCTGCAAGCTGTGCAACATCATTTGACTAAATTGATTGTCACTAATTCGCATCTAAACTTTCCTCTTAGAATAACTGCAGAATAGAATCGAGCAGTTGATTTGCTGTGCTGATCACTTTCATGTTGGCATTGTGCGCATTAGCAAACATCATTAGGTTAGCCGCTTCTTCATCGCTGTTTACGGAACTAACATTATCGCGAGCTGCGTGCGCTTGCTTGTTCATGGCTAACTTCGCTTGATAATCAGCATTAGCTTGGCGTGCTTTAATTGCGGTTTGACCCACCATTGAACTAAAGGCATCGTTCAAGCTTACTGAGCCGTAACCTGATACCGCCACTGGCTTGTTGCTTAACTCGATCAATGATTGCAACGCATCTGCGTTACCAGGTGTTCCATCACTTGAGAACGCAAGCTCATCTGGAGTTAGCTTGGTAATATCCAAACTGGCTGCAGGGTTTGCTGGGTCATAGCTGAACAAAGGTTTACCTGGGTTGCCATTTAAGTCTTTGCCAGTCGCAAGCACGGCGTTGTATTCATCCGCGAGAGCTTTCGCCATGTCATTCAGAGCCAATTGGTTTGGTTTCAACACTTCGGTTTGATAGTCATTAATCGCACCTAATTTGCCACCAAGCGAGTCACCAATCGCAAAACTTTGATTCGAGAACGTGACGTGTAAGTCCGCCAAGTAAGGATCACTCGGGTCAGGAATGGCTTCCAGTTTGCCATGGTCCGTACCCATCACAAGCGGTTGACCAGAGGTTAGTGTGACCTGAACACTGCCGTCATGCTGCTGTGTTGTTTTGATTTCAATGGTTTGAGATAACTCACCGATTAACCTATCTCGTTCATCCATTAACTGTGATGGGTTACCACCTGTACCTTGCATCTCTACCAGTTGCTTGTTCACCTTCGCGATATTTTCCATAAGGCTATTCGCGTGGTTAAGCGCTGCATTACGTTGATCGCTCATGTCTTTATGTTGATTGTATAAAGATTCGGTAAGCGTATTAAAACGGCGGGCCAAAGCTTCAGATTCGTTAATGATCTGCTGGCGGTAAGGTATGGATTCCGGCTTAACGGTCGCATCGTTAAGCGCAGCGTTTAGCGAGTCCAAGCCAGCCGATATACTGAAACCATCGGCACCAAGCGTATTCTCCAGCTGACTCATGTTACTGGTGTATCCAGATGCGTATGCCGCCATACTGTTAGTCGACCACGTTTGCTTAATCAGAAATTGATCAGTAACGCGGCGAATGCTAGTGACTTCTACCCCTAAACCTGGACTTAAGCGATTGGCTTTACCATCATCGACAGACGCCATCAACGCTTGTTGACGACTGTAACCCACGGTATTGACGTTTGCCACGTTTTGCGCGGTTACGTCTAGGGCCACACGGTTCGCGCCTAAACCTGAAAGGGCAATATTAACTAGGTTCATTTACAGCTCCATTTTTCTGATCAACGGCTGAGAAAACGCGGTAGTCATACCGGCCTCACCGAATACCTGTTTAACAGAGGCGACGGCTTGAGAAGCGGTATTAAATAGGCTTGAATTCTTCTCCACCTCTTTAGAATCTACTTGTGAGATAGATTCAGAATTCGAAGCTTTACCATCGTTAGCGGATGAGATGTTGCGCGCAGCATCGAAAGCAACCTCACGCATAGACGGGCTCAGCTGCTGGATGAGCATATTGGCAATGCCTGAGCTCTGTTTCTTTGCTAGTTCCATCGCCAGCTGACCGTCATACATATCACGGAATACCCCTTGTTGCTGACTGGCGAACGGGCTGTCTTTATCAGCAAGAGCATCACTACTGCTGCGCATTTGGCGTAACACCATTTGTAGGAACATTGCCTCAAATTGACCTGCGACGACTTCAAGTGCGCCTTCTTGATCACGACTATGCTTGATGTTAGCCAATGCACTATTGTCGTGATAAAGCATCGAATTTAACTGAGTTTGTTCATTGGTACTGTCTAGCTTCATCCTTAACTCCTTATATCACGACCAATTCAGCGTTCAATGCACCCGCTTCACTCAAAGCTTGCAGGATAGACATCAAGTCTGTAGGCGTGGCACCTAAACTATTTACCGCATTAACTATGGTGTTAAGTTCCGTGCCTGGAGGCCAAATCACCATCTGAGCGAGATCTTCATTCACATCAAGGTCCGTTTGGTTAACGACTTTCGTATCGCCATTTGCAAACGCATTAGGCTGACTAACTTGTTGTGATTCAGAAATTCGCACGGTCAAGTTACCGTGACTTACTGCTGCTTCACTCACTTTGACACTCTTACCGATCACTACGGTGCCAGTGCGAGAGTTAAAGACAATACGAGCAGGTTTACGGCCTTCAACGACGCTCATTTCTTCAAGCATCGACATCATGACGACACGCTGCTGTGTATCTTTTGGTGCACGCATATCAATGCGCGCTTTATTGATCGCAACTGCAACTTTAGGTCCAAAAGTGTTGTTAATTTCACGCGCAATATTTTTTGCTGTAGTGAAGCTAGGCTTGCGCAGGTTTAGGGTGATTTCATCACGTTGGTTGAAATCGGTTTTGATTTCTCTCTCTAAAGTCGCACCATTCGGAACGCGACCCGCCGTTGGTGTGTTTACTTCTACTTTGGAGCCACTTCGCCCCTCTGCAGATAAGCCGCCCACAACCACGTTACCTTGCGCAATCGCGTACACTTCGCCATCAATACCACGTAAAGGCGTTAGCAATAACGTACCACCGCGAAGGCTCTTTGCATCACCGATTGAAGACACAACCACATCCAACGTTTGTCCTGGGCCTGCCATTGGGTCAACGGACGCTGTCACACTCACAGAAGCCACATTTCGTAGCTTAGGGTTCATACTGTCATCAATTTGAACCCCAAACTGACGTAGCATGTTGGTAATAGATTGAGAGGTAAATTTCACTTGGTTTCGGTCACCTTGGCCGGCTAAGCCAACTACCAAACCATAACCAACCAGTTGGTTTTCTCGAATGCCGCGAACATCGACCAAGTCCATGATCGGAATTTCCGCTTCAGCACGTGAAGTGCCTGGTAGTCCCAAGGTCAACACCAATAGGAGAGACATAAAGAAAGATTGCATTGTCTTCATTAGAAAGGTACCCATGGGCTGTTGAAGAACTGAGTTAGCCACCCGGCTGCGTTGCTGTCAGCTAGGGCTCCGCGACCTGCGTAGGTAATTCTTGCATCAGCAATTCGTTGAGAAGAAACTTGGTTACTGCGGTTAATATCATCCACACGGACGATACCGGTTAGGCGAATAAACTCGTCGCCTTGATTAAGACGAAGCCATTTTTCACCGCTGATACGCAATACGCCATTAGGTAATACTTCGTGTACCGTTACCGTAATGGCACCTTGAAGCTTGTTGCCTTGTGAACTTGATGCACTGCCATCGAAGTTACGTTTGCCATCCACGCTAACCCCTAACTCATCGATAGTTTTCGTGCCTATGGTCGGCGCCACAAAGTTAATTGCTGAACTTTTACCGAACTTAGTACCCGCATTTTTACTCGATGAGGTTTCTTCTGATAGTTGAACCGTTAATACATCGCCAACTCGGTAAGCACGACGATCCTGAAACAGGGTCATCGTGTATTGGTGACGATAAAGGCTACCAGATTGGGTTTCCGGCAGCGTGTAATCGAGCGTTGGTGGTGCATATTCCTCAGCATTCGGCTCAGGCGGAATAAATTCCTGACGGCCAGCACATCCCACCAGCAACACGGCGGCTACTGCCCAACTCTTAGAAAGCCATTTCATTGCTTTTTCCTTCATCATCACCAATTTCATACTTACATTGATTGCGAAACAAACTTCAGCATGTCATCTGCAGCAGAGACCACTTTCGCATTCATCTCATACGCACGTTGAGTGGTGATCATGTCGACCATCTCTTCTACTACTTGTACGTTTGACCCTTCCAGTGCACCTTGCTTGATAATGCCGGCACCATCAGCTCCTGCAATCAGCTCATCAGCTGGACCGCTGGCTTCCGTTTCACGGAATAAGTTGCCACCCATGGCCTCTAAGCCGGCTGGATTGATGAATTTTGCAAGTGTAATTTGACCAAGCTGCTGAGGTGTTGGATCGTCTGCTGTTGTTGTAGTCACGGTGCCATCAACACCCACAGAGAAAGAGACCGCATTGTCAGGGATCTGGATTTGAGGCTCTAAAGGCAGGCCCTGACTGTTCACCATTAAGCCTTCTGAGTTTCGATGGAACTGACCATTACGTGTATACATGATCTGTCCGTCCGAGTTTTCTATTTGGAAGAAACCCTGACCCATTACAGCAAGATCCAACTCTTGCGTTGTGTTTTGGGTATTACCTTGCGTGAACACTTTTTGTGTGCCAACAACGCGAACACCGCTACCTAGCTGAATACCACTTGGTAGTTCGTTAACTTGGTCTACTTGAGCGCCTGGTTGACGCTGAATGCTGTAGAAAAGATCTTCAAATACGACTCGGTCACGCTTAAAGCCAACCGTGTTTACGTTTGCTAGGTTGTTAGAAATGGCAGTCATCTTCGTGTCTTGCGCTGCCATGCCTGTCTTACTTACCCATAATGCTGAATGCATTTTTTACTCCTTGCGGGGCGAGACTTAGCTCGCCGCCATTAATTTGTTACCAGCTTTTGCTAGAGTTTCCGCCGTTTTCATCATGCGAACTTGCATTTCAAAGTTACGCGTCAGCGACATCACACTAACCAATTCATCAATAGCAGATACGTTACTGCCCTCAATGTGCTCAGGAGAGAGTTGCACGGTTTCATCTGCCGCGAATGGCACGCCATCTACGCTGTGCAGCAAGCTATCGCTCTCTTTTTGCAGTTGATTAATTTCCGGTTTAACCAACTTCAAAGTGCCTGCCACAATTTCTGCGCCGCCACCTGGTGGGATCACTGAGACTTGACCACGCTCGCTGATTTCAATCTTTTGATAATCCGGCACAACCAAAGGACCATTTTCACCGAGGACAGGGAACCCATTGATTGTTAGAGCGCCAAAAGTATCGACCTGAATATTGCCTGCACGGGTGTAAGCTTCGTTACCCGCTGGGGTTTCTACAGAGAGATATCCCTCCCCCATAACCGCAACGTCCAACGGACGTCCTGTTTTCACAATATCGCCAGCGTCGAAACGTGTTGAGGCAGAGTTGGTCACAACCATAGTGCGACCATCAAAACCTGGGCCTTGCATCTCTACACTACGCACACGCTCCATATCCGCTCGAAAACCCGCAGTATCAGCATTTGATAAGTTGTTTGAACGAACGTGCTGCGCTTTAAGAACTCGGCTGGCACCCGACGTTGCCGTAAATAACAAACTATCCATGCAAAACTCCCATTACACCGCGTTAAACAAAGCTTGAGTAAGCTTGTCGCTGGTAGAAATTGTCTTTGCGTTTGCTTGGTAGTTGCGTTGTGCAGTCATTAGAGCAACAAGCTCGCTGGTTAAGTCAACGTTAGAACCTTCTAATGCACCCGGAGTTAGGTCACCCATCGTACCTGAACCCGGAACACCCATAATTGGAGCACCTGAGCTAAAGCTTTGAGTCCATGATGTTCCACTCACTTTCGCTAAGCCTTGTGTGTTTGCAAAATCAGCAAGAACAACCTGACCTTGTAGCTGTGATTGGCCGTTAGTGTAAGTCGCGTAAACCATGCCGTTACCTTCAACGCGTACACCTGCAAGTTCACCTGATGTGTAACCGTTAGGGCTATTAGTACTTACGCCAAAAGCTGCACCAAATTGCGTGCTGCCTTTCAGGTTAATGTCTACACTCATCGCGTTCGCGCCTGCTGCAGGGAATGAAACATTAAACGGCGCAGTTGGTGCTGAAAGCGAGCCGTCTTTACCAAACGTTACAGGCACAGTTGCTACTGGCGTCGTACCGCCATCTACTTGAACGTTCACTTCCCACGAGTTAGAAGCAGTCTTAGTAAAGTACTGAGTTACCGTGTGCGAGTTACCCAATGAGTCGTAGACTTTTGTTGTGTAAGACGAGTTAAATGAGCTTGGATCTTTTGGATTGAATGGCGTTACGGCTTTATCAATAACAGACGCGCTTGCGTCGAAGTTCGCAACAAAATCTAAGCTGTCTGTTGCTTTAGCATTCAGCGAGGAAGTCGATACCTGAATATTACCCACAGAGCCTGTCATTAGGTTGTTGTTGCTATCGACACTGTAACCTTGAAGCTTTGCACCGCTGTTAGCCGTAACAAAGTTGTTCTTATCCGTTGAGAACACACCTGAACGTGTGTACAACATTTGACCCATATTATCTTTAGTAACAAAAAAGCCACCGCCATTAATAGCTAGGTCCATCGCACGGCCAGTTCCTGTGATACTGCCGTCTTTGTCGAAGTTCTGTGAAATTGACGCGACTTCCACACCACCAGGTTGCATGCCGTTATATACAGCGGAGAATTCTGTGCGGCCACCTTTAAAACCATACGTTGATGCGTTGGCAATGTTGTGACTGATTGTGTTTAGCTCTGTGTTGGTCGCGTCCAGACCACTTAGTGCGATGTTAAAACTCATAAATAGACCTCTGATTTCCGTATTTGGTTAAGCACCAAACTGAGTGATTTGATAGAAAGGAACGTTGCCAACGCCATGGACATTGACTAATGCTGCGCCACCGGTATTAGGAATGCGCACTTGCTCAACAGTGCCTGCCATCAGCACATTTGGACTTGCTTGCCCTTCTTGCACTTCTACGGCCACTGAGTATTTGCCTGGTTTAAGACCAAGTTCTTCAGGATTAATTGAAAAGTCGACGTCACCTTTGCCGTGAGCACCTAGTGGCACTTTAGTTGATTGACCAAATTCATCTTTAACAACTAACGTGACTTGGTTTGAGCTATGAGCGAGTTCGATTTTTCCGTTTTGTACGTCTTCACCAAGCTGAAATTCATCCGCGTTGACGTAAACCGTTTGCCCAACAAGGCCCGCTGTTGACAGCACTTGCATGTTGTCCAGTAACACCATGCTCTGTTGCATTGTCTTAGACATATTCTCGGTACTTTGTACCTGCGAGAACTGAGCCAATTGACCAACGTATTCCGTACCATCAAGGGGATTAAGTGGGTCTTGGTTTTGAATTTGAGCCACCATCAAAGAAATAAACTCATTCTCCAATGAAGAAGCACTGTTCATGTCTTTAGGGTTTGGTGAGATACCGTTGCTGTCTTTTGCTTTTGTATTTACTGGAGCGTCAGACGATAAAGGGGTGTATTGTGCAATACTCATTAGCTACCCTGCCCTAATCTAAGCAGACCTTGCTGCATACTTTTTACATTGGCTAATACTTCAACATTCGTTTCGAAGCTGCGTGTTGCGGACATCATGTCTGCCATTTCAGCAACTACATCAATATCTGGGTAAAACACATAGCCTTCATCATTAGCCAGTGGGTTGTTCGGCTCAAAACGCTTCTCTGCATCTCCAGCATTTTTAACAACGTCAACAATGCGAACTTCTGCATTGGGATAAGCTCCATTTTCTGTTGTCATTTGCGTTTTTTGGTACACAGTTGCAAATACTGGCTTAAGCGCTTTATAAGCATCTTCTGGATTTGCAGATACTGCATCTGCGTTTGCTAAGTTACTGGCTACCGTATTCAGACGCACAGTTTGTGCTGTCATCGCGGAACCAGTGATCGAGTAAATATCAGTGAATGACATAATTAACGTCCCTCAATCGCTTTCGCTAAGCCATTAAATTTCATGTTGAGAAACGTCAGGCTAGTTTGAAAGTCCATGTTGTTTTGCGTGAATTTTGCTTGTTCAACACCAAGCTCTACGGTGTTGCCATTTTTGCTATTCTGGTAAGGCACCGAGTATTGGGCCTGAACCTGGAACTTTGGCACCGGTTTGTTCACACCACCTGCCGTTACTTGGTTCATTACGGTGGTGAAACTTAGGTCTTTCGCCAAATACCCAGGGGTGTCAACATTTGCTAGGTTACTGGCGAGGACTTTGGTACGCTGAACGCGAAAATTAAGTGCCTCTGGATGTACTCCTAAAGCATTTTCAAATGTGATCGCCATGCATCTTCCTTACAGTTGGCTCGAATACGCCAACATACAAACAAGATACGTGCCATAAAAAATAGCTATATATATCAATGATTTACAAACAAGGATGGAAGCCAAACTTCCGGTTCTCGGAAAGCATTAAAAACAAGAGGAAAGTGTCCACTTCCTCAACAATAATGCTGACGTTACTCGCTTTGACATCAGAACAAGCATTCGCCAACACCAATGACAAAACCCTAAGCGTTGAAGAGATAAGGTCCGTTGTAGCAACGGATTTCGAACAAGAGGTGGATCGCGTAGCGCTCTCCAATCAGTGGGGGAAGTACAAACTGGACTTCGACATGTGGGTGCCCGGTTCCGCCAATCACTTGCCAGAATGTCAATCGCCTTTAGTTATCACAGGTCGTGACAACAACACGTTGCCAGTCGGTAACCTCAAGCGCTCAGTCAGCTGCGACAATATCGCATCACCATGGCGAATTAACGTTACGATAAAGTCTTCGCTGACTCTGCCTGTTTTGGTCGCGACAACCACGGTTGGCCGAAATGAAGTCGTAACGGCTAAACACATAAAGCTTGAAACCCGAACCATCTCTCACCAAGACGATTTTTATACTCGCCCCGAGCAAGCAGTAGGCTTAGAAACCTCTCGTCGTTTGAGGGCTGGACAAGTGGTTAATCCATCCAATTTGTCGGCCCCACCTCTAATCGAGAAAGGCAATGAAGTCATAGTCATTGCGAGCAAAAATGGATTTAGTGCCAGCACAAAAGGAGTCGCCTTAGAAGATGGAGCGAAAGGGCAACAAATTGACGTGGAAAACCCAAGTTCGGGCAAGGTCATAAGAGCAGTCGTAACTGGATTAAACCAGGTTCATACTCAATTTTGATTTTTTGACTCGGGGTAACATTTTTTAATTTTGGCTCTCGTCAGTAACACTGAACTTCGAGTACAAAAAATATTTAATGTTTATCACATTCTAACCGCCTACTTAATTTAGAACATGATGATGAGGACCACAGCATGAAAATCGACAAAGTCGCGGGCGGTCATGTCCCACAAACAAAATTACAGCAAGCAAGCAAACAGCCTGTCGACGTCGTCGAACAGAGCAAAGTACACGAGCCTGCATTTCAAGCGAATACCGTAGCGATAGATCGCGCTCAAGCTGAAATGGCATCACTACCTGATGTTGATATGGAAAAAGTAGAACAAGTACGCAACGCATTAGCGCGTGGTGAACTTAGCCTAGATACAAAAGTGCTATCCAAGGCAATCATGCAGTTCCATACAGGTCACGAGTAATAAAACGCTAGGAAGACATCATGGCAAGCGCAGTATCGCAGCGAATTCAACAATTTGTTCGCTCTATATCTGAGGATATTAAGCTTTATCAACAACTGCTTCCTTTGCTTCAGCAGCAAAAGGTATTGTACTTAAAGTTTGATGGAGAGGCACTGAACGACAATGTTCAGAAACAAATGCCGATACTCAATAAACTCAGCCGCTCCGCCAATGACAGAAGCCAGTGTATGCGAGCGCTGGGGTTAGCGTGTAATGACGCCAGCGTAAAACGAATTTTCAATGCTTTGCCTGCCCAAATAGGTATGCAAGCTAGAAAACAATGGGCGCTATTGGAAACGTTGGTAAGTCAGTGCCAACAATACAATCAGAGCAATGGCCACAGCTCTGCGGCGTTCCATGAGTTGGTCAGTCAACTCAAACAACCTGTGCAACACACTTATGAAGATAAATCGTTCTAAACGATGTTCGTCTTGCCTACAGATTCAGTCGCCATCTCGGCTGAGTACTGTAGGCCTTTTTATTTTTATTGCCTTTCTGTCCTACCTTCCAATCACATGCCAGGCAAAACCAAATGCTGTCGATATTCAAACGCAGTATCAAGTATTAGCACCATACAAACCACAAATTGCCAAGCGTCTCGATTCATCCAAACCGGTAATTAACCACATTTTCAAACAGCTTCAAAACCACTCATTACCAAATAGCCTAGCCTTAGTACCAATGTTAGAATCTTCTTACAACCCCAAAGCCGTTTCTCACGCTAACGCCGCCGGACTTTGGCAATTGATACCAACCACAGCGAAACGATTCGGATTAACGATAAATACAAAACAAGACGATCGCTTTGACACAGAAGCTAGCACAACGGCCGCGCTCAAGTACCTGGCGTTTTTATACAACAAATTCGATCAAAATATGGCTCTGACCTTAGCTGCATACAATGCCGGAGAAGGACGCGTTGCACGTGCTATTCAGCAAGCAGGAAGTCGAGATTTCCAACAACTCACGCTGCCTAACGAGACTCGCCAATACGTCAGCCGCTTCTATGCATTGGAAAAGTTGATAGATATCGGTCAGTTACAATCCTCATCATTTCAACCTTTACTCTTGTTTGCTCCAGACGCTCCTATGATTTCACAACCGCTGGTCGACTTTAGCCGACTGCCTCCGCTAGTTAATTTGTGATAAAAGCGACGACAGCGCTCAATGTCAGAGAAACGTAAAATTACAAGATCCTGTTCGGCGAATTTGAAAACTCGTGATCTCTATGCAAACGTGTGCAAAAAAGTTGAGGTAAGGTATCTCAAAGATAAGAAAGAGTAGTGGTTTACTAAAAAGCGCCCCAATTACGCTTGGCAATTGGGTAGATATGCGTCACATTGTGTTTGCAAAAAACATGAAAACCAATGGTCAGACCTAATAATTATTTACACACTAAATGTAAAACAGCTATTGTTTTCATAGTTCGAAACAAATCTAACATATCAAGATGACGCTTCGCTTGCGCGTCTGGAATAAGTCCGGGTTCCGGGGGGGGGAGTCCGGACTTTTTTATTGCTCTAAAATCTTTGCCCACAATAGAGCCAACAGAAGCTAAGTCGTAATAATGCAAGCTAGCTGCTTATAGTAATTCTTTAGAAATCAACTGAAGTAAAAACGTTTCGCGCTCAATGCTCATGCCTTTTTTCGGGCTTTCTGCCATCGTTTTTTCATTGTGTGCAATTGCTTCGTGTATGTTCATCCATACCGGGCGCATTCCATTTTTAACTTCGTAATCTTCATACGCCGTTTCGCCTAGCTCACGTTCGATTTTACACGTATAACAATACGACACCATGTGCATCACGTCAGCGTCATCCTTGTACCACGGACGAAACTCCTCAAAGATTCCGAAAGGCTTAATACCATGTATATTTTGGGCGCCCGTTTCTTCCTCTAATTCACGGACTAATCCAGCAATGACATCTTCACCATCATCAATACCACCGCCTGGTAGCGTGTAGTCATGGTAACGTTCTGTATAGAGCAACAGCACATCTTCACCATCAAGTACAATGGCTCGCGCTGCATTGCGCTGAAAAACAATTTTGTCATCCAAATGCTCTATGTCTGGATGAACGGTCGATTTTAAATGTCTCATCGAAAATACCACGGTCAATGTTTTGTGCGCATATTACCGAATTTCACACTTTAAATCATTGTTGTAGGCCAGGTACGTTCGAGCGCTTGTCAGGAAGTGATTGATATGACCTTCACAACAATACGCCAAGAACAGAAGTGTGACGTGCTAATCAGCAATAAATGAGAATATCTAAATTCTTATACGTCCCTCTTACTTTTAACATCGATAAGACAATAATCTCTTAAAGTTGCCTATAATCAATACAATACTCGCCCACCCCATGCGGAGATAAAGAATGAAAAAGACAAATTTAATGATGGCTATGGCTGCAACATTGGTACTGGCTGGTTGTTCAACTTACGAGGGAGCGACCCGATCAACTGAGTATACCTCCGTTGCAAATCCCGCAGCCGTATACTGTGTTCAGCAAGGTGGTGAGCTGGATACCGTGTCGGAAAACGGCGAACGTGTCACTTACTGTGTGCTGTCGGACAATGAACGCGTCGAGCAATGGGAATACTATCGCGAGAATCACAAAGAAAATGAGGGTGACAACTACTAATTATTTTTATCGATACGTCACCTTCCCTCTATCACTTAGGAGCCTTTGGGCTCCTTTTTTATTTGATTTATCAAAGTGTTCTTACGTTGTTTTTACATATCTCTGACTTTACCGCACATCGACCCTATATCGAACAGTGTTCTATTCTTGACATTCCCCTGACATAACTTTCCACTTGGACAATAAAATTCCAAACACAGATCACACTAATTCACATTTCTTCCACATTTTCTGGGACAGGTGAGCAAGATGAAAACACAAATAGTAAAAGAAGCCGAGTCAGCCCCAAGCAACGTTGTTACTGAAAAATCGAAGCGCATTATTTATAAATCGAGTTTAAACGCCTTGATGATTGTCGCTATCAGTATTCTCGTTAACCTTAGTCTTCGTCTTGATTATGTCGTGTTGGGATCAAGCCTTGGCGAGCTTTCCGTTACAGAAACGCTCCAGCTTGTGATGCTTGCTATTGCATCATGGTCGTTTTTCAGCTTATCGAAACAACAGCCTCAGCTAAAGCATGCGGCTATTTTGATTGCAGGATTTTTTGCAGTACTTATTATTCGCGAAACGGACTATTGGACAGACATGATTCATCATGGCTCTTGGGTTTTCCCAGCACTTGCTGTCACCGCACTGGCTTGCGCCAAAGCCTACCAAGGTGGTAAAGGTACCATGAACGAAATGGCGACCATTTTAACGGTGCCACATATGAAGCTATTAGTAGGCGCTGTGATGCTATTATTAGTCTTCTCTCGTTTGTATGGTATGGGCAGTTTTTGGCAACAAGTGATGGATGAAAATTACATCCGTGATGTTAAAAATATCTCAGAAGAAGGTATAGAACTGCTTTGCTACTGTTTGATCGCATTAAGCGCCGTCCGCACAAAACGCGAGCTTAATGAATAGACTCAGGATCAAAGCGACGGTTCAATGCAGTCAGTATCGGATGGAAGATACTTAATGCCTTTTCCGCAGCACCTACAGATTCATCCAAGGCCGTCATTTCGACGGCCTTTTTCATTTCTTCAATATCTTGCAAAGCCTCTTTATCGAGCGGGAAAGAGAGCAATTTGTGAATAGCATCTCTTGCGATCATCAGTGGCTTTTTTCGGACAATTGATAAATCTCGGAAAAATACGCCATGCTTGACCCCTTCTAAATAAACTCGGTAGGTTGTGAGTTCATCGAGTAGCAAGAATGTCTCCGCCATAAGCCCTTTATGTGGGTATGGCACGCTAATATGTTTGCTGATATCCAGTGGAATATTGAGGGTCACCCCCATGGATTCGCAATCGGATTTAAGTACTCGTAATAAGCCTTGCTCATCCATCAAATTCTGGATATCAATGATTCGTTCGAGGTGGTAGTCATTAGACAGCAAGATAACCTCAACCGGATGCCCCGACCATAACTCGAACAACCCACTTTTGCACAAAACTTGGGAAACATAACGCATGTTTTGAAACGTGTTCAACGACTCCGTTTCTAAGAGTATATGACGTTCAGGGAACGGATTCACAGAGTCTGTGTTTAGGGCTCTAAAATACGCGTACATCGCCTCTGCTTCAGAAACGCTTTGTCCTTGCGTTACTCCGCCACAAAAAACAATCACCGTTCGCTCTATCGGTAGTGATGCAGTCCTACAAGACAAAGCTTCGACTCTGGTTATGCCCTCAGAGGTCAACCTGTTATTGACGAGGCGTTTACCTAAAACGATGACGATGTTGTCTAACTTCATTTTAAAATCTCGCGCTTAGTTGGCAGTGTTACAAAAATCTTCTTTCACTCCCGACCCACAAGCTTTAACATCTAGTTAACAACACTGTTCTAGAGACCTTTATAAAGGTTCACTGCTAAAGGAAGTCAATTATGCTGTCGATTTTCGATATATTTAAAATTGGTGTCGGGCCATCCAGCTCCCATACTAATGGTCCTATGCTTGCCGGATTCCATTTCACTCAGCTAGTTAGCGACTCTATGGCGAAAGTGCATCGGGTGCAAGTGGACCTTTATGGCTCATTGTCACTGACAGGTAGAGGGCACCATACAGACCGAGCCACGGTCCTTGGTTTGATGGGAAATAAACCTGATACCATCAAAATGAGCAGTGCCAAAAGTGCGCTACAAAATACCATAGACAATAATACGCTCATGCTCGCCGGTACACACCAGGTTGAGTTTAGCTACGACCATGACATCGTCTTTCATAGCGACAACCTTCCCCTGCATGAAAATGGTATGACGATTACGGCATTAGACGCAGCTGGAGATCAAGTAGCGTTTGAAATTTATTACTCCATTGGGGGCGGATTCATCGCCACCGCCGACGAACTAGAGAACGGCACGCAGCAAAATGAGGTCGCAGTACCATTTCCGTTTACATCCGCAGATGAGATGCTGGAAAAAGCCGAGACGAACGGTTTCAGCTTGGGAGGCATGATCCTCCAAAACGAACTCGCATTTCGCTCAGACGAAGAAATTAACCAAAGAGCAGAGCAAATTTGGAAAGTGATGTCGCTCTGCATGCAACGTGGCTTCGATACGGAAGGGATTTTGGAAGGTGGTCTAAATGTCACTCGTCGAGCACCAAACCTTTTGAAAAAGCTCGAAGCCAACGCTGCAGTTGAAAACGATCCGATGGAGATCATGGATTGGATCAATCTCTTTGCCTTTGCGGTTAGTGAAGAAAATGCAGCAGGAGGGCAAGTCGTCACTTCTCCAACGAATGGTGCAGCAGGGGTGATTCCGGCGGTATTGATGTACTACCATCGCTTCATCAAAGAGCTCGATGTTAAACAGCTAAAAGACTTTCTCGCAGTCGCCGGCGCTATCGGCATCTTATATAAAACTAACGCGTCAATTTCTGGTGCAGAAGTGGGGTGTCAGGGAGAAGTTGGGGTTTCTTCATCCATGGCTGCCGCTGGCTTAACAGCGCTAAGAGGGGGCAGTAACGAGCAGATTTGTATTGCTGCGGAAATTGCGATGGAGCATTCATTGGGTATGACTTGTGACCCGATTGGCGGCTTGGTTCAAGTACCTTGTATTGAAAGAAATGCCATGGGAGCAATGAAAGCGATTAATGCATCGCGTATGGCATTAAAGCGCACAAGTAAATGCTTAATTTCGTTAGATAAAGTTATCGAAACCATGTATCAGACTGGTAAAGATATGAATAAAAAATACCGTGAAACCTCTTTGGGGGGCTTAGCTGTCATTCATATGGCACCGCCATGCGAATAATGGCAAGTGGTCATTGCGCTTAGCTTCTCACCATACGCTTATCTGGTAATTATGATCTGATGATATTACATATAGAAATGCCGCGTTCTTCGCGGCATTTTCTTAACAAGAAACTATTCGATTAATCACGTCGACCACGAAGTTCAATTTTTTGAGTTGCAGCATCCGAATGGATTGTTACACCGCCATAGGCCATTTCATTGCGACCCTTCAGCGTCAATTGAGAATCTGCACGCTCTACGTCAACCTGATTTTTCGTTGCCATCGTCATATCAATCGTGCCCGTGTATGACCCATCGCCAGCAAATGCTACGTTTGTTGAGCAAACCATCAAAACAAGTGCGATTAGTTTTTTCATACATCACCTCTATTATCGTTCTTACTTTCTTTCGGTGGAAAAACTGTAACAACAGAAACGCGCTCATACGAGGAAAGCCATTATTTACCAAATGGAAATCCATGCTAATAAACTGATGTAACCAAGAATAACTTATCGTTACCTTCAATAAATCAGGGATAAGGCAGCAACTTAAATTGACCGAGCGTTGTCTTTTCTTAAGAAATTCAGCGATATGATTTGTCGAAAAAAGCCAAGCGAGACAATGTATGAGCGTTAATCTGGATATTCAAAATATTTTGGTATTAAAACGGATGTATGAGTTACGTAACGTCCGGTTAGTCGCAGAATCACTCGGTAAAACGTCAGGAGCAATCAGCAAAAATCTGACAAAGATGAAAACTCAGCTCAATGATCCGCTATTCGTTCAGACCAAAAATGGCTTTGAACCAACAGCTTTTGTGGAAGCGAACATTGCGCATTTTGAGCAAATAATCAACAGTATTGATTCCATCAAACCACAGCATTTTTCACCAGCTCATTTTGACGGCTCAATCACTATTTATGCCAACACATTGTTTTGGGAGTACTTCGGTGACAAGTTTTACTTGGAGTTACTAAAGCACGCTCCAGAAGCAAAATTCTCATGTTTGCGCTGGGGTAGCGAAGCAAAAAAACGATTAATTGACGGTGAAAACGCCATTGCGATTCATTACTTTGATGAAGATCTGCCACAGTCAATTGTTCAGACCGAACTGGGGCGAGGAAAAGCGGTATTTTTTGTTCGACAAGATCATCCTGCTCAAAACTCCCAAGAGCTAGAAGAGTACCCTGTTATACTTTTTAAAACGCCGGGATGGAACGACTACCGGTACCCTGTGTTGGAAAGGCTCAAACATATGGGTTTTAGAACCACACCTAAAGTGGAAATTGAGCACCCAGCGATGATTCAAAAAGTGCTTCTGCAAACGAATCATTTTGGCATAACGATGAGTGGACATGTTCCTAAGGGTTGCCGAAGTATCACGCTTCCTGCTGGGCTAGAGCTTGATGTTCGCTACGTGATGAGCTGTCGTCGCTCTCAACAGCAAGCTCCGGTAAATCAGTGGTTATTAGATGTCATTAAGCATGTCGCTCAGTCCTAGACTGATGACTTGCTACTGCTAATAATAGCCAAACCATACATGCGCTCTACTCACTCGCTGAACGAACATTAAAGACTCTGTATTAACCATTGAGCAAAGGTGTTTACGTGTGATTTTTCGGATGCTCGAACCATCATATAATGTGCACCGGAACTTGGCATATTCCAATTTCCAGCCTGGACTAATACGCCCTGTTGCAGCTCATCCTCAACAAGAAAGTCTCTTACCAGCAACACGCCAAGTTGATTCATCGCAGCATGAATAGCAAGCAATGAGTGTTCAAACTCGGCGACGACTTTGCTCACCTTCCCTTGATAACCTTGGTGCGTAAGCCACTCTTGCCAAGATTCATGATAACCGCTAGTACAGATTTTAGGCGCTTTAGTTAACTGCAAGAGGTCATTTATCGGGTTTAAATGCATAAAGCCCGGGCTTGCGACAACGATCCAGTTTTCTTGGGTTAATCGTATGGCTTCTTGCTCTTGCCAATCTCCATCTCCGTTAATAATTTCGATATCCGCAATCGCACTGGCGTTTGGAACCGTATTAGCAGTGGTCGAGATTTTAAAGGAAATGTCTGGGAATTGTCGCTGAAAATCAGCCAATCTTGGCATTAACCACTGAGAGCAAAAGCTGTGAGCGACATGTAAGTTAACTTGCGTATTCTTGGGACGAGTAAATAAATGCTGCGTCGTGGTCGATAATGTTTGAAGCACATGATTAACCACAGGCCAGTATTCTTGTGCTGAGCAGGTCAGCGTAAGGTGCGTGCCCTTGCGCTCGAATAACGTCGCATTGAGCTGTGACTCTAGCGATTTCACCTGTTGGCTGACGGCCGCACGAGTCACATTTAGCTCCTCTGCGGCCTTTGTAAAACTCTGTAGTCGCGCCGTGGCTTCAAAAGCTCGGAGCAAATTGAGCGGCGGTAAACTTTGCATATCATTCTCCCAAACACTTGGCTGTCATGCTATGAACTGGTGATGACAAATTGATGAAGGTGCTGAGTTTACGTATGTTGAGCATATGTCAAAGCGTCCCGATATAACTATGTTTCTACACAACTACTTAGTTTGTTAAGCGGGATCAAAAAAGCCAGCGTGATACACGCTGGCTTTTGGAACTTTATCTTAAGCAGGAGTTATTCTGCTTTTTCAGTTGTTTGGTATTCAAACGCAGGAACAACCACTTCAACACGACGGTTCATTTGACGACCTTGACGTGTCTCGTTGCTTGCCACTGGGTTAGCTTCACCCATGCCTTTCACTGTCATACGCTCAGCCGCAATACCTTTTGCTTGGAACTCGTCAGCAACGGCTTTCGCACGTTTTTCTGTGAGTTGCTTGTTGTAAGCAGCAGAACCTGTCGTATCGCTGTAACCCGTGATCTCAACTTGAGCTTGTGGGTAAGTATTCATCAAATCAACGGTACCAGAAAGGTTCGACGCGTCTTTCACTTCTGCACTTTCTAAGTCGAATTGTACTGTCGCTGTTGTTTGAGCAGGGTAAACGTGATCTACAATGCGTGTTGCAGGACGTGCTTCTACCACCTCTTCAACGGCTTTTTCTTGAACGACTGGCTCAGAACCAAACTTGTAGTTGAAACCGATACCGAAGAAATCTGAATCCATGTCTTCAATTACATCATCAGACATATCTTGGTAGCGTTGGTATTCAGCACGTAGGCTCCAGTTGTAGTTGATTTGGTATTCAGCACCCAGAGAGCCAGTTGGTACGAAATCTTTCTCGTCACCAGCCATCATGTATGCAGCACCAACTTTCGCGAATAGATTCCAAGAATCCGTTAGTGGTAGGTTGAACTTAGGAGCTAGAGTTAGTGCCCATAGGTCACCGTCAACTGTGTTTAGGCCAGGCTTTTTGAAGTTTGCAGTGAAGTCACCAAGGTAATCAACACCATACTCCGCTGCAACGTACTTGTTGAAGCTGTAGCCTAAGTGCATAGATGCTGCAAAACTGTCGTCGTCACAAGGTTCGTTTAGGTAACACGCATCGTTTAGAGAGTTGTAACCTACTTTACCGCCCATGTAAGTGTCAGCAAGTGCAACGTTTGAGATCACACCACCAGCAAGTACAGTAGCCACTGCTATAGCGATTTTTTTCATTATTCTTTTCCTTTTTCTTGTACACAAAGCAACACACCGCGGCAGCATACTGCCGTAAAATATGAAGCCGTAACTTTCTCTTTTCTTCAAATAGAAATAGCTAAATAGCGTAGGAAAGAATCAAAAATGATATTCAAACGCCAATGACGTAAAACGGAAAAAGGTAACCTCAAGACCATCTATTCATGAGCTTCATCCGCATACCCAACCGAAAAATAAAGTTCGTTGCGTTGGTTTAGCCATAGTCAATTCGTTGCGGAGAATATCACAAAGAAGCCAACTTTCTGTGACGCAAATCACCATAAAAAGCCACTTTCTCAAATTTAAGAATCATCATTTAAGCTTGTGAATGGCAACAAATTTTTACAGGGGAGCATGGATGTGGAGAGCACAAAAAAACAGCTCATTTAAATGAGCTGTTTTCGAAATAATGAAAAAGCGTTAACTCGTCGCGCTAAATTTTATCCGCTACGGTTAACGTTGCAGCTAATACATCTTGCCCAAACAAGACACTACGCTCAGGAGACCAACCGTAAAGTGGATCTGGGTGATTGTTGTTATCTTTAAATGGCATTTCGATTGTGTAAGACAAGCATTTGAACTGCTCTGCAACCCAATTTGAACCCACAGTCAAATTCGCTTTACCAGGCTCATCTTTATCGTAACCAATCTCATCTTGGAACTCTGGCGTAATAGTCAGTAACGCTTGCTTAAATGATGTCTCTAAAGCGGCAAGATTTTCATCGTAAGAAGGAATACCTTCTGAGCCAGCGACGAAGTTATACGGAATCGCTTCATCGCCATGAATATCTAAAAACATGTCAACACCCGTTTCCAGCATGCGCTGACGCACAAGGTAGACTTCTGGGCTCTTTTCCATTGATGGCGTTTGCCATTCACGATTTAGGTTTACACCTACTGCGTTGGTACGCAAGTGACCGCGAATACCACCGTCTGGGTTCATGTTTGGTACGACGTAAAGCACCGCTTTTTCAAGCAATGCACGCGCAACCGTGTCGTTTTCATCTAACAGACGTTGGATCATACCTTCCATGAACCATTCTGCCATCGTCTCACCTGGGTGCTGACGTGCAATCATCCAGATTTTCTTTTTACCTTCTTCTGGCTCACCGAAAGTAAGCAAGCTCATGTCGTTGCCGTCTAATGTGTGGCCTAGTGTTTCAAGTTGGCAGTGGTGCGCGCTTTGTGCCATGTGTAACAAGTCTAAATGACGATCGTACGTGTATGGCGCAAAGTACGCGAAGTAAATTGAGCTGCGCTCAGGGATTACAGTGAAAGTCAGCGTGTCGCCATCGAACTCTGCCGGTACTCGGAACCATTCTTCACGATCGTAAGACGCAACCACATCGTAACCTTGCCATCCTTCTGGATAAGCCGATTTAGCCAAATCAAGCAATTTGATGGTGTGTGATTGCTCGGCTTCTGTCTCAAGACGGAAGTGGAACCACTGGTAGAATTCCGACATATTGTCGTTAGGAATTTTGAGTTGGATGTCGTTTTTGTCGTCCGCTTTCACTACGTGAATGCTGCCGCTATCGAAGTTGCTGAATACTTTCATTTTATGACTCACCTTTTAAATCTGAGCTTGAAAGACAGAGGCTAACACAAGGCTTCATCGCGCCCCAATGACTTTCACTGCAAACTGTCTCGTTTGTGGCTAAAGTCTTCAGTTTAGTCAAGCTTATCCGCTTTGCCTGCTGGTCCCGCGAGTTTTGCTAGCCACTTATCCCAGATGAATGGCGTCTGCTCGTTATCTTCTGCTTCCTCTTTGCGACGTACCGCGTTGCGTACCATCATTGCTCCCGTCCAACGGAATGGCTCTGGCGGGAAATGCCCCAACGGCCCTTTGGCTAAACCGCTTTTCGTCCATTCATTATCGATTCCCAATGCCAACGAAGATAAGATTTTTCCGCCCATTCGAGTCTGCGCTACACCATTGCCTGAATAACCAAATCCGTAAAAGATATTGCTCTGTTTATCTAGCTCGCCGAAAAAAGGGAAACCAGTAGCAGAACGATCAGAGCCCCCCGTCCATGAATAAGCAAACTCCTCTCCTCTCAAATGAGGAAACAACTTATCGAACGACTTGCGCAGTAGACCTTGGTAGCGTGTTGGCTTGTTAAACATTGCGTCAACTTGGTTATTGAAAGAAAACTGATTGCCGCCTTTCCCCAACATCAAACGGCCATCTGGCGTATCTCGGTAATAGTGGACGAAGATACGTGAATCCAACACGCTAGAACCTGCCTGCCAACCAGATAGAGGTAGTGCGTCACCAAGCGGCTTGGTGATCACCATGTCGGAAGAGACCACCACGATACTGTTTTTGAACTGTTTAAACTGCTCCACCATCCATGCATTTAATGCCAATACCACCTGCTGCGCTTGAACATTTCCTTTAGGTGTACAGACAGTGGCAGGTTTTCCATAATCTAGACGCGTCATCGGCGTGTTCTCATAAACTTCTACACCCAGATCAATAGCAACACGGCGTAACCCCCTCACTAATAATGCAGGTTGAACGCTGGCTGCAACTGGAGAGTGAAAGCCTTCTATATGTCGAGGTGAACCCGCATTGGCACGCAGTTCCTCCACCGAGCAACGACGCCAACTGTTCACTTCTAATCGCTTTAACTCGTCCACAACTGGCTGCATTCCCCCAGTTTGAGCCTGATTGGTTGCAGTGTAATAAACCCCTTTCAACGATAATTGCGCATCGATGTTGTGCTGCTGACAAAAGTCGTCAATCTCTAGCACTGCTTGTTCCGACTCTTTTACTAACCAAGCAGCATGTTCTTCACCGAATAACCGTTTCAATGTCGGAAACTTGGTAGACCAAGTCAGCATACAACCGCCGTTTGCGCCCGATGCACCACTGCCACAAAGGCCTTTTTCAATCACGACTACCTTTTTTTCCGGAGATTGCTGCTTAATCATAATCGCGGTCCAAAGTCCGGTGTATCCGCCACCAACAATCGCAACGTCAGTATTAATGTTCTGCTGTAACGGTTGTGGCGTTTCTGGTTGCTCAGCTTCAATTGCCTGCTTGAACCAATATGAATGATGTGTCATCGGGTATCCTCGTTAGTGCGTTACATCCATTTCCGCAAACACTTTACAAACGATGATGACAATCAACGAGCAAGAAAATCTAACGCTGAGCGATAGAAAATGTTGCACTGAGAGTGTGCGAATTTTCGCTTCCAACAAAAACAAAATGGGGAGCTCGTGGCTCCCCAAAACAAACAGCAAAAATATTAGTGGTAAACAATTCGAGTCCGTCTTACTGGTTAATATTTACCGGTATCACGCATGCGGTACTCGTATTGAACATTGAGAATAGGCTGGTAAACAACTTGCCCGTCACTTTGCAAGAACTCATTTACCATGACTTTTGAGTCAGTGATAGAAAACGATTGGCGATCAACATACGTTGTAAGGCTCGTAAACTCATCACGGAGTTGTCCAGATGATTTATTTTGGTAGCTTTGGATCATGTCTCGGCCCATTTCATAAGCCGCTTGTTTGCTATCCATTACGTCGCCATGGATAGTTTCGGTATCGTTTGTCCAATGATAACCACCAGCAAGAGCCATAGAAGGTGCAGCAATCAGAGCAATCGTACTTGCTAAAGTTGTTAAGCGTTTCATAAACCTCTCCTTACTTACCTTTACATCGGGCCAAAATTGGCTCGATACTTATAAGGTACGTATAAAGACCTAAAACACGTCAAAACAATTTCAAATAATGTTCAATTTTCGTTCAACTTATTTCACATTAACTTAGCAACTCAACGTCATATTCAGCCGACATTCGCATTTTCTTCCTTTTGAACAATGGGTTTCAACCTGACATTTCCTTACCAAACCATACAATACCTAAGGTCAATTTTCTCTTAGAATTCCAGCAAAAGAACAGTGTTCAAAACCTTACAAAAACGTCGGACACAGCAAAAACCACCTCTTTTCAGTCGTGCTTTGCATTCCTCCTTTTCGGGTTCTTCGCTGCTCGTCCGTCGGTTCTTAATTGTCGCTATTGAGCACAAGTTAATCTGGAGTGAAAATGACCGCGAACAAATCCATTTTTTACCATAGCAAATCGATTTACTCAGATGATTATGCTGATGTCTACAAGCCAATTTGGACCTACAGAGCTAAGTTCATCTTACGTGCGCTTTATTACAAACGTGCATTTAAGCACCTTTCAGACAATATTGAATCGTCATTGTTAGAGTTGCTTTGTACACGTACGCATCGGTTTTTAGAGAAACCGTTTCGTCCGTATATCATCAAAAACAACTCAGCGTTCGATCGTTCTAACTTGGTGGTTGATCACTATAAAACGATTTCAGAACTGTTTTCTAAACAAACAATCGAAGAAATCTACACAGACTCGAAAGGCCTAACATTAGCCTCTTTTGAAATTGACGAAATCCTGTACTCGGTGAGATTAGTATACGAAGCACGTTATCAAAAAGAAGGCGACATGAGCCTAGTGCTGCACAGCGCTGAAGATGGCAACTTCTACACGCTCTCTTTTACGCTCGGCCACATCGAATCTGGACGCAGCATTATGATTGGCGGCTTACAAGGACCGCGAAGCAGTGAAGAAAACAACGCGAAAATTAAAAAGCTAACTCGTAAGCTTTACGGACAGAGACCAAAAAGCTTGATGGTGAGCTTGCTCACTTTGCTCGCACAAATTTGGGAAGTGAACACGATTCTAGCAGTGAAAACGCAGTCCCATACTTACGCAGCTAAGCGCTACAGCAAAGGGCGAATCAAAACAGATTACGATGCACTCTGGCAAGAATTAGGCGGCACCGAATACAATCGTCATTTTTACTCAATTGATGTAAATGCACCCCGTCGAGATATCGAAGGCATGTCGCGCTCTAAGCGTTCGATGTATCGTCGCCGTTATGAATGGCTAGACAACACCAAGATCACTTTCGAACAAATATTAAAAGGCGAGCAAGCTAAAAGCTAAGGAGAAGCGTTCATGCGTTATTCATTCATTACTGCTTTAGTGTTGTCGGCTTTTTCTTTGTCAGCCAATGCAGAAACCAGTGAGCACATCATAGGTACAAACATTGGCTATGGCGATGTGAACTACGATGCTCCGACAAGCAAAGAATCAGGCGACATGTTCTTAGGTGAAATATATTACCGCTACATGCCAACACATAACTTTGGTATTGAAGCAGGTTATAAAGGCGCGTTTGACGGTATCGGCTCGATACTCGTGAGTCCGATTTCAGAAGTCACCGATACGAGCTTCTCCGGACCTCGCTTGAGTGGCTATGCTAGCTATCCTCTGGGTTCAGGTTTCGAACTGTACGGCAAGGCAGGTGTCACTCTCTACACTCTCGAATACACTTATAAAGTGAACGGTCAGAGCAAGAACATCGAACACTCAAGTGTCGGAGGTGAAGCGGCTGGCGGTATCGGCTGGAGCTATAAACACTTTGGTTTGAATGCAGAATATGTGTACTCAAAAAACAGCGATTTTGACTCTAGCGGCGTGATGTTTGGTGCGCAACTGCGCTTTTAAACAAGGCTTACAAGTTAATACAAAAGGCAGCGAGAGGCTCATTCGCTGCCTTTTTTCGTGAATATAGGTCAATACGCAAGCGCGAGAATGATCCCCGCCACGATAGAAGTAACGCCAAGCCCTCGGGTGAGATACCATTTCTCAGACAGAAACCAAATCCCCATAAACAATCCAAACACAATGCTGATTTGCCTTAGTGCTACGACCAAACTCACGTTGTCGGTCATGGTCATCGCAAACAGCACCAAGCCGTAGGTGGATGCCATCATTACCCCTGCCATGCTGGCTGTTTTGCGGATCTGCCACGCTGTCTTAATCTCATCTGGCTTGTCCGTAACTAAGCACCACACAAGGGCAGGAATACCAATTGCCCAAAACTGCACGCCCAAGTAGAAGATTGCACTGTACTGATCATTCAAGATCTCTGATGCTTGTCCTGTGAGTAAACTCAGCGCTTCTTTATCGACTACCGAGTAACCCGTTGTGCCTATTGCGGCAATTAATGCCCAGAACACACCGACATTCAAATAAGAGCTCAGCGTCATCTGACGAAAGTTCGTCAGTGGTACCAGCATACAACCAAGGGTTATCAGCAAGAATCCAAGCCACTGCTGACTGGATAATTCATGCCCTAATGCCACACTGATTGCGCCGACCATCATCACAGGCAACGCCCGAGCAATTGGATAAACCACCCCCACGTCTGCATGCTTATAAGCGACAATCAAACCGACTAGATAGACCATTTGTGAAATGCCGCTAATGAACAGCAATCCCCAAAACTCGCTCGGTAATGATGTCCAGCCAATGGTCGCCAAATACCAAATCAAATAAGGGGTAAGAATGAAACATGCAGAGAAGCTGGCGGCCATGGTAAACGCGAGTCCAGAACCTGAGTTGCTTTTACCAAGGATATTCCACCCCGCATGGAGAACAGCAGAAAAAACGACGAGACCAATCGCCAACAAATCCATTTCAATGTTCCTGTCTGAATAAAATAAAGGCCCCGAGATGGAGCCTTACATAATGAGAAAATCCACTTAACGATTGAGTTCCGCCAGAGATTCAATGCTGATGGCATCGTGTCGCCAATACTCGATATCGCAATCAATTAACTCACCGTGTTGGTTGTAGTTGATGCGCTCCACTACCATCGCAGGCGTACCGGCTGTCGCACGCAATGCCTGAGCCATTTCACCCAACAAAGTGCTGGTTGAAATGCGGTAGCGAATCTTTTGATACGTCACGCCATAATGATCGCGGTAAATGTCCGTCAGTGAATTTGATAAATCGTAATCCAGCAGGTTCGGAAACAGCTCTGGACGAATGTAGTTTGTTACGAATACCACAGGTCTGTCTTCAAGGTATCGCACACGGTCGACTCGATACACATCCGAGAAAGGCTGCAAGTCCAGCAAACGCGCCGCTTGTTTGTTTGCCAACGTCCCTTTTGCTGCAACCAACTCCGTTTTTGGCACACGATTTTGCGCTTTCGCCATGTTCGGGAAGTTTAGCGTTTGGGTTGGGTCGTAACGCAATGGCTCAGGTGAGATAAACCAACCTCGGCGATCTTCGCGATAAATTCGACCTTCCGCTTCTAGCAATGATAAAGCTTCACGCAAAGTAACGCGTGTAGTATCGAACGACTCCGCCAACTTACGCTCTGCTGGCAGTTTTTGACGCGGCGATAGCATGCCCGCTTCAATCTGTTCAACAATCGAATCTTTAATTTTTACGTATTGCACGAAGTGTCCTTATCTTTTGCGCCAAGCTTGTGTGCGATTCTCTAACAATTTACCCAAAGTCATCTGAACAATCTTCGCAATTGCGGCAGCCATCATAATCATCACGGCCATTGCCGCTGCAGCGCCAGTTTGACCTGCATCGTCCATATTCAGAATCGAGACCGAAGCCGGAATCGTATCGGTTGAGTAAAGGAATACTACCGCAGAAGTGGTGGTCAATGCATTAACAAACAAGTAAGTCGCAATGTCCAAAATCGCAGGTAAACACACAGGTAATGTCACTTTAAAGAACAACTTGTATTGAGGAAGCTTCACCGATGCTGCTGTGGCTTCAATCTCCGATGGCAACTGCTTTAGCGCTGTCAGGGCGGTCATGTGACCCACCGTGTAATAATGCACTACCGTGTTAATCACCAAGAATGCCATGGTGCCATAAAGCACGTTCAAAGGATTGTTCGCATCATTGAAGTAAAAGATGTAACCCAAGCCAAGCACCATACCCGGAACCGCCATTGGCACCACGCTGAGCATTTGCATCACTTGACGAATTGGACCGAACGCACGCCCTTTCTCAATGCAGTAAGCACCGACAAAGATGATGGCTGTACCAATAACCGCTGTCCAACCTGCCAGCGTTAGCGAGTTGAAGAATGGGCTCCAACCGTAAGTGCTCATTTCAGCAAAGTTGTAGTTGTTTAGCGTCAACGCTTTGTTCCAAGGCCAGAACGTCACTAACGAGCCATACACCGCCATACCCAAAACCGCCAACACTGCGATAGAAATGATGCTGCAGTAAACCAAACAAATGCTGTCGCGCGCTTTGTTAGGTTCTGGCTGATATGGCACCGAGCGAGTGTCAAATAAGCTCTTTTGCTTTTTCTGTACCCAGCGGTCTGCGCCGAATGCCATTACCGCAGGGAATAGCAGCATAATGCTGGTCACCGCACCCATGGCAAAGTTTTGCTGTCCCACAACTTGCTTGAAGATGTCAGTCGCCAGAACGTTATAGCTGCCACCAATCACTTTCGGCACACCAAAGTCCGTGATAACCAGTGTAAAGACGACGATAAGCGTACTGATCAAACCGTATTTCGCCGCAGGTAACGTCACCATAAAGAAAGTTTTGATTGGTGAGGTTTTCAGTGCGCGGGCTGCTTCATACAAACGGGCATCTGAAGTGCGCAGCGAAGTGGTCAAAATCATCAATGCATGAGGAAAGGTCCAGAAAATCAAACCCATCGAGATACCAATCACGCCGTAAATCGAGCTTCCTAACAGCATCTCTTTGGCAATGCCTTGATTACCGAAAAGGAAGATTAAACTGATCGCTGGTAGCAACGAAGGCGCGAGAATCGGCGCAGTACCTAGGATTTGGAACAAACCTTTAAACGACATGCATGAACGAGTCAGCGCGTAGGCATAACCAAACGCAAGCACACCGACTACCGAGGTCACAATCACGCCCAAAGTGAAGGTATTACCCACCGACACCCACAAGCTTGAAGAAGAAAAGTACGTCGCAAAGTTTGCCAATCCGACAAATTCGCCATTGGCATTTTGCACACTCTTGGTCAACATTGCCCAAAGCGGCATTAAGATGAACAGCACCATCATGGTCGACAAGCCAGCGAGCAAACCAAACAACACAAGGTTGTCGCGGCTAACACGCCCGAGTAAGGATTTTGCTTTGTCTTGTGTGGTCAGGCTATTCATCGTCATTGTCTTCGCATCCATGTTTACACCTACGCCGCTAGCGCTTTATCAACCGAGGGCACGGCGTAACCATGCAGCCCTTCTTCAGCAAACTGGATGTAACGTACATCGCCCGCCTTGATATTGAGTTTTTGAACCGTTTCCACAGGCACATCCACGACGATGGTTTTCGTTGAGCTGTCGTTTTGCAATACGCAATCAATGCGGAAAAACGCCCCAAGAAACTCGGTTGCGGTAACTCGTACTGGTAAAGAGTTGGTGTAGTTTTCAACGAACTTGATGCTTTCAGGACGCACCGCAAGGTCGAAGCGGTCACCGCGTTGGATCTTACGATTAGTCAAGCTTGGCGCTGGCATCAGGGTTTCTGCAATGCGTACCTGCGAATCCGTTGCGGCTGAGGTTTCAATAAAGTTCATGCTGCCGACAAACTCAGCAACAAAGCGTGTGGCTGGTTGTTGGTAGATTTCTTGAGGTGTGCCAACTTGCTCAATCACGCCATGGTTCATCACCACAATGCGATCCGCCATCGACAATGCTTCGTCCTGATCGTGCGTAACCATGATGGTGGTGATGCCCAGCTTACGTTGCAGCTTACAAATCTCGTCACGTAAGTGAACACGTACTTTTGCATCTAGCGCTGACAGCGGCTCATCAAGTAACAGTAAACCCGGTGACAACGCCAATGCACGAGCCAAAGCAACACGCTGCTGCTGACCACCAGAAAGTTGGTTAGGAAATTTCTCGCCAGAGGTTGGAAGACCAATGGTTTCTAGCCAGTAGTCCACCTTCTCTAACGCTTCTTTGGTCGACATGCCTTGGTTCTTCAAACCCACCGCAATGTTCTCTTGCACGGTAAGGTTCGGAAACAGCGCGTAAGATTGGAATACGATCCCGAAATCGCGCTTCTCTGGTGGTAGGAATGTGGTCTCTTGACCGTTTTGAAAAATCGCACCAGACGTTGGCAAGTCTAAACCTGCAATGGCACGTAGCAGAGTGGTTTTACCGCAGCCAGAAGGACCAAGAAAACAAACAAACTCGCCCTTTTCAATCGCTAGCGAGATCTTCTTTAATGCAGTGAACTGTCCGAATTGCTTCACTACATTTTCGATATTTAGGTAATGTTGGTTAGTTGACATAACACACGCTCCAAATGGTATATACCAACTTTAATTTTGGAGTGTTACGTTCCAATGACAAATTTATAGCCAGAAGATGACAAATAGATGAAGGGCGGGAGGTTTGTTCAAGTGGTAATTAGAGATTCCCGACTCACTCCTTCGTCGCTCTCGAGAATGACGTGATGAGTGTGGATTACAAATTCTGAAATCACATTCGCGGCTCAGAACAACAAGTTTTGACCTTCACTCCATATACTTAAGATCGTCATTCCGGACGAGCCTAAGCGAGCCATCCGGAATCTCTTACAAGTACTATATTCTGAGATTCCCGACTCGCTCCTCCGTCGCGCTCGAGAATGACGTTGTGAGTGCGGATAGAGGCTCCCAACTTTCTTAAGTCCGTCATTCCAGCGAACCTAGGTGAGACTAGGAATCTACTTACAGCAAACTCTGAAATAACAGAGAAAACAAAAAATCCACCTCAACCGAGGTGGATTTCAGCATTCAACTCAAAGCAAATTCAATTAAGACTTTGGCTCTGATTTCGCGTCAAACTTTTCAGACCAAGCCGCTAGAATCTCTGCACGCTTGCTACCCATTTGCGCGAAGTCCATCTTCGCCATGTTCTCTTGAACGTTCGGGAAGTTAGATACGGTCGCTTTCACGTCTTTATGTGCAACCACTGGATACATTTCTACGTAAAGCTCGTTTGCCGTTTTAGAGATTGACCAGTCGACAACACGTTTCGCTGCATCCGATTCTTTTACTAGACCAACGGCTTCTGATTCCCAGCCGATACCTTTTGGTGTGATAACCGCTAGTGGTGCACCTTGTGTTTTCAACTTCGCGCCGCGGCTCGCCATCGAAATACCGATAGCCACTTCACCCATACCCGCTTGAACACATGGCTTAGAACCAGAGTGCGTGTAGTGTGCAATGTTCTTGTCTAAGTCACGCATGTAGTTCCATGCCTGATCTTCACCCATGTTTTGTAGCCAAGCAGAAACTTGCATATAGCCAGTGCCTGAAGACGCTGGGTTCGGCATTGCAATGTGACCTTTGTAAACCGGCTTCGTTAAGTCTTCCCAAGACGTTGGTTTAGGCAGGTTAAGTTGTTTCGCTACCGCTTCGTTGAAACAAACTGCGTTAAAGAACGCATCGTTACCAAACCAAGCTTGATTTGATTGAGGGTCGTTTAGGTTCGCATGCAGCTCTTCCAAACCTTTTGGTGTGTAAGGCTTAAGAAGACCTTCATCTTTAAGCAGTGCCATTGACGAGCCAGCCAGACCCCAAACCACTTCCGCTTGAGGGTTGTTCTTTTCTGCCAGCAATTTCGCCGTCATGATACCGGTTGAATCGCGAACCCACTTAATCTTGATATCTGGGTTATCTTTCTCAAACGCAGACTTGTATTTCGCAAGAATGTCAGTTTCGAAAGCGGTGTAAACCGTGACTTCCTGTGCTGCCATTGCATTCGTAGCTAGCAGAGAGACAAGTGCAGCCAGCGATCCTTTCATCAAACGGTTTTTCATCATTTTCTCCAGTTAATTTGGCTAAGTTTTAATTTGGTCTGTACCAGTTGACGATATACACCCTACTGAGCCTTTGTGACGAAATCATGACCATTAAATGGCAGTTTTACGAAAATTTGCGCTGAATAATTGTTCAATTGATCCGCCATTTTCTGGATATTAAAGTTTTATGAAATTGGATATTCGCCTATTTACTGCCCTTTTCTTCCTCGCTAGAGTGAGCTTGAAATTTGGTGTAGACCAATTAGACTATTCTGATGGAAATCGAGATGAAAAACGAATACCTACTACTGACTCCAGGTCCTCTATCTACTTCTGAAACAGTACGTGAAGCCATGCTAAAAGACTGGTGTACTTGGGATGATGAATACAACAAAGACATTGTAGAAGTGATCCGCACTACGCTTGTAAAACTAGCGACGGAGCAAGACGGCTACACCAGCGTACTAATACAAGGTAGCGGCACCGCATCAGTAGAAGCAACGATTGGCAGCGCCATTGGCAAAGATGGGAAGTTGTTGGTTGTCGACAACGGCGCTTACGGTGCGCGTATCGCTCAGATCGCTGATTACCTAAATATTCCATGCCATGTAGTTTCCCCAGGCGAAACATCACAGCCACACTTGAACGAGGTGGAAACTGCATTGGCATCGGATCCTGCTATCACACACGTGGCAATTGTTCATTGCGAGACAACCACTGGCATGCTGAACCCAATTGAGACATTTGCTTCTGCAGCAAAAGCACACGGTAAAGTGGTGATTCTCGATGCCATGTCGAGCTTTGGTGGCATTCCTATCGATATCGCTGAGCTAGGCATCGATTTTATGATCAGCTCTGCAAACAAATGTATTCAAGGCGTACCAGGTTTTGGCTTTGTGATTGCAAAACAAACAGAGCTCGAAAAGTGCCAAGGTCAGGCACGTTCTTTAAGCCTTGATCTTTACGACCAGTGGAAGTGCATGGAAGTGAACCACGGCAAATGGCGTTTTACGTCTCCAACGCACACGGTTCGCGCTTTCTATCAAGCATTGTTAGAGCTGGAACAAGAAGGCGGCATTGAGGCTCGTCATAACCGCTACCAAACTAACCAGAAAACACTGGTTGCAGGTATGCGTTCTTTGGGTTTCGAACCACTACTGAGTGATGACCTACACTCACCAATCATCACTTCTTTCTACTCTCCAACGCACAGTGATTACCAGTTCAAAGTGTTCTACACACGTTTGAAAGAGCAAGGTTTTGTGATTTATCCGGGTAAGGTATCGAACGCAGATTGCTTCCGCATCGGCAACATTGGTGAAGTTTACCCAGCAGATATCGAGCGCTTAATCGGTGCGATTGAAAAAGCAATGTACTGGCAAGTTGCGTAAAGCAGCCTTCTGATTGAGAGAGCGTTATGACTCAGAATATCAAACCGACCCATTTCCGCAGCGAAGGTGATGTCAACACGACACCAGCGCGCCAAGCTTGGAATGCATCGATGGACGACGAACGCACGCAAGCCTTGTTAAAGCGTGATTCAGAGGTATTTCTTCATCAAGCAATGTCGACACCTTGCTTAGATACCTTGGAAGCAGCAGAAGGCATCTACACCCAAGATGCTACAGGCAAAAAGTACATGGATTTCCATGGCAATAACGTCCATCAGCTGGGCTATGCTCACCCGCATGTGATTAAACGCGTGCAAGAGCAAATTGCCAAACTGCCGTTTTCACCACGTCGTTTTACCAACGAGACCGCAATTGAATGTGCCGAAAAGCTCACCCAAATCTGTGGCGGCGAATTGAACCGCGTGCTGTTTGCTCCGGGTGGCACATCTGCGGTTGGCATGGCACTTAAACTAGCGCGCCACATCACGGGCAACTACAAGGTGGTGTCTCTGTGGGATTCCTTCCACGGCGCATCGTTGGATGCCATCTCAGTAGGCGGCGAAGCGTGTTTCCGCCAAGGTATGGGACCATTAATGGCAGGTGTTGAGCGCATCCCACCAGCCGTATCTTACCGTGGTGCTTTCCCAGTCGCGGACGGCAGCGATGTGCATTACGCCGATTACCTCGAATACGTGATTGAGAAAGAAGGCGGCGTGGGCGCGTTTATCGCAGAAGCAGTTCGTAATACCGACGTACAAGTGCCGAGCAAAGCCTACTGGAAACGCATTCGAGAAATCTGTGACAAACACAATGTCATGTTGATCATCGACGACATCCCGAATGGCATGGGTCGCAGCGGAGAATGGTTTACCTACCAAGCCTACGACATCGAGCCAGATATGCTCTGCATCGGTAAAGGTTTGGGCGGAGGCTTAGTGCCTATCGCAGCCATGGTAACCAAAGACAAATACAACACCGCCGAGCAAATCTCCATGGGTCATTACACTCATGAGAAAAGCCCTATCGGTTGTGCTGCAGCACTGGCAACCATGGAAGCCATTGAGCAAGACGGCTTGCTAGATAAAGCCAAAGCCGACAGCCAATTCATGCGTGAAAAGCTGCTAGAGATGAAAGCCAAGTACCCTGTGATTGGCGATGTTCGTGGCATCGGCATGTTGTGGGGCATTGAACTGGTCACTGACCACGAAAGCAAAGCACGCGCGTATGACGAAGCGGAAGCTGTGCTGTACCAATGCCTCAACAACGGAGTGAGTTTCAAGGTATCGCAAGGTAACGTGATTCAACTCAGCCCACCGCTGATCATCACTCGCGAACAACTGACAGAAGCGTTGGCGATCTTCGAAGAAGCCATCGCCAAAGTGTGTAAAGACTTTAACTACATTTAGGTTTTGTTGACCTTTTGAGCTGATTTTTGCAGCAGTTTGTGGGTTCTTTATGCAAGGCAGAGGCTTTGAGTTGTAGCTGTCCTACCTGATAAGCCGATAACGCAGAAGAAAGGAACCACAAACGCTGCCCGAAGGGTTCGGCTAAAAGCGTTTTACTCTTTGTTGTGAGGTGTTGTGCTTAGAATGACTAGGCTACAAACCTCTCGCCGCGATTAAAACGCTTTTATCTCGAACAAAATTTAACCGCAAAAGGTCAACAAAACCTAGAGTCAATAGACCTCAACAAAAACCAATTTATCCAGAGCGCGGTTCCAATGTGTAGGCAGCGCTCTGGCAAGCAAGAAAAAGGATTGAACATGAGCAACTCACCAATTCAAGCAGTGATCTTTGACTGGGCTGGCACTATCGTCGATTTCGGCTCTTTTGCGCCAACCAGCATCTTTGTGGAAGCGTTCAAACAAGGCTTTGATTTTGAAATCGACCTTGAAGAAGCGCGCGAACCAATGGGTCTTGGTAAGTGGGATCACATCCAAGCAGTGGGTCGTATTCCTGCGGTTGATAAGCGTTGGAATGAGAAGTTTGGTCGCTCAATGACCAGCGAAGACATCGACGCGATCTACGCAGCATTCATGCCGCTGCAAAAAGCAAAAGTGGCAGACCATGCAGACCCAATCCTTAATGCGATTGAAGTTGTGAACGGCCTGAAAGAAAAAGGCATCAAGATCGGATCTTGTTCTGGTTACCCTCGCGAAGTAATGGACGTACTGATTCCAGTGGCAGCGGATTACGGCTACAAACCGGATTACGTAGTAGCAACGGATGACCTGCCGCAAGGTGGTCGCCCAGCACCATTTATGGCACTGAAAAACGTGATTGAGCTGAATGTAACGGACGTTAATGCGTGTATCAAAGTGGATGACGCCGCACCGGGCATCGATGAAGGTCATAACGCTGGTATGTGGACCGTTGGTTTGCTGCTGTCTGGTAACGAAGCAGGTCTAACATTTGAAGAATACCAAGCCGCGGACGAAGCAACGCTTAATGCCGCTCGTGAAAAAGCGCGTGCAAAATTGCTCAAGAGCTCGCCGCACTACCTTATCGATACGATCGCTGACTTCCCAGAAGTGGTTGCTGATATCGAACGTCGACTAGCAGCAGGTGAGCGTCCTTAGTCCACAGTCATTGTTCTCACGCATAAAAAAACCTCTCAGCATCGAGAGGTTTTTTGTATCACGTATTAGTTTCTAACCAAATGAGGTTAGTTGATCGCAGTACTCGCTCGGCGTTTTAGCTTAAAGCCCATATCCGTTGCATGCTCTACAGGCTCACCTTTAATGGCTTGCAGTAACTTGTCTGCAGCTTTCGTCCCCATGCGTTCGTAGTCGAATTCCGCACAGGTCAAACTTGGATAGGCGTGCTCACCCATGGAAGAACCTTCCAAACAGATAATCGCAATGTCGGTCGGGACTTTCAGCACTCGGCGGTGACACTCAAACAACGCGCCAATCGCAATCTCTTCATGGCTACATACCAAAGCATTCAAACTTGAATCGCGCAGCAATAGCTTTGCCAACCCTTCCGCACCTAATTGTGAAGATGGTGCTTCGTGGGTGGTTAAGAAATGGTCCGGCGCAAGGTAGTTCTCAATCATCGCGCTTTGCCAGCCGTGTAGCTTACGTTGCAAGGTGGAGTGATCGCCACGTGCACCAATGAAGCCCACGTTCTTAAAGCCTTGTTCAATCACGTGTTTGGTGCAGGCTTTGCCCACCTCAAAATGGTCAACACCGATATTGAGATAACTGGCTTTCGAACTTAACTCAGCAATTTCCAATACTGGCGTGTTCGAGGCTTCCAAAAGCTGATTAGTACGTTGGCTGTGTTCATTACCAAACAGCACCACTCCGGCTGGGCGGCTCTCAAGAAATGTCGAAAGCAGTTTCTCTTCTTGCTCTACCGAGTAGTCGCTGTAGCCAAGCAGCAACTGATAACCTGCTTTGTTCAACGCTTGTTGAAAGCTCGGTAAGAAAAGCGCGCACGCTTTTTCAAACAAGGAAGGAATGATAAGAGCGATGGAGTAACTTTCAGCAGACGCCAAAGCCCCTGCCGCTTTATTCGGGATATAGCCGAGCTCATCAACCACTTGTTGAATCTTTTCTCTCAGCTTGTCAGATACTAGCTCGGGCGTTCGTAATGCTCGCGACACCGTCATGGTGCCTACGCCGGCTTTTTTAGCGACGTCCGCCAAGGTGACATTGCCAGTACTTCTTCGTTTGCGAGGTTCGCTCATTGTTCTTATTTAGTGTTCTCTATTTTCTGCCGCGACATCTTACCACAGCGTTTTAGTGGTTTTGATATTAGCGCATTAGAAGTCGATCACAAGCATATGAAACTCGGATGACTGATAAAAATGGTAGCGCTACCATTTGTGATCATTCTCAGGTTTTTCTGACAAATTGATCGATAAAGTACCCATCAACAAAACAACAAACCGGAAAGATCCAATGCTACGTGAACTGATTACCTCTGATGTGATTCGCATCCATTCTGATGCTACTGACTGGAAAGATGCGGTGAGCAAATCCTGTGAAGCACTGATTGAAAATGGCGCGATTGAGCCAAGCTACGTGGACGCTATTTACCGCTCACACGAAGAGCTCGGTCCTTACTACGTGGTAGGTCCTGGTATGGCAATGCCACACGCTCGTCCTGAAGATGGCGTTAACCGTTTGTCTCTTGCTATCACGGTGATTCAAAACGGCGTGAACTTCGATTCTGAAGGTAACGATCCAGTAAAAATGCTGGTTACGCTAGCCGCGACAGACAGTAATTCACACGTGGATGCGATTTCTAAACTGGCTGAGTTGTTTATGAATGAAGAGCATGTAGAAGCCATCTGCACCGCTCAAAACACACAAGATGTTCTTGCGATCATCGAAAAATACTAACTCCTGATGTGCCCTTCGAAATGGGCATACCCCCCTATAAAAAGAAAAGGTCTGAATTATGAAAATTATGGTTGTTTGCGGTCACGGTCTTGGTACTAGCCTAATGATGGAAATGAGCATCAAAGGCATCGTGAAAGAATTGAATGTAAACGCAGAAGTGGATCATATCGATCTAGGCTCTGCAAAAGGTACGGATTGTGACATCTTCATCGGTACTAACGACATCGTTGAGCAGTTGAACGCACTGGGCGTTGAACCACGCATCGTTGCGCTTGATAACATGGTCGACAAAGTGGCAATGAAAGAGCGTCTATCTGTGGCACTTCAAGAGCTTGGCGCTCTATAAGGTGGCGTTATGGAATTTTTCAGTTTCTTAATGAACGATGTCCTATCAGAGCCGGCGGTTCTGGTAGGTCTTATCGCCCTAATCGGCTTAATTGCCCAGAAAAAACCGGTCACCGAGTGCATTAAAGGCACGGTAAAAACCATTCTTGGTTTCATCGTGCTTGGTGCGGGTGCGGGTCTGGTTGTAACTTCTCTGGGTGACTTTGCGACGATTTTCCAACACGCGTTCGGCATCACTGGCGTGGTTCCAAACAACGAAGCTATCGTCTCTATCGCGCAAGAAGCGTTTGGTAAAGAGATGGCGATGATCATGTTCTTCGGTATGTTAGTGAACATCTTGATCGCTCGCTTCACGCCATGGAAATTCATCTTCCTAACAGGTCACCACACGCTATTTATGTCGATGATGGTAGCGGCGATCCTTGCTTCTAGCGGCATGAAAGGTGTTCCACTGATCGCACTTGGCTCTCTGGTTGTGGGCTCTGTGATGGTGTTCTTCCCTGCGATTGTTCACAAGTACATGAAGCAAGTAACAGGTTCTGACGACGTTGCGATTGGTCACTTCTCTACCCTTTCTTACGTGCTAGCGGGCTTTATTGGCAGCAAGTTCGGTAACAAAGAACACTCTACTGAAGAGATGAACGTACCTAAGAGCTTGTTGTTCCTACGTGATACGCCAGTAGCAATCTCGTTCACCATGGGCATCATCTTTATGGTGACGTGTATCTTCGCTGGCGGTGACTTTGTACGCGAAGTTAGCGGTGGTAAGCACTGGTTCATGTTCGCGCTGATGCAATCCATCACATTCGCCGGTGGTGTGTACGTTATCCTTCAAGGTGTACGTATGGTTATCGCAGAAATCGTTCCGGCGTTTAAAGGCATCTCAGACAAACTAGTACCAAACGCGAAACCTGCGCTTGATTGTCCGGTTGTATTCCCATACGCACCAAACGCAGTATTGGTTGGCTTCCTATCGAGCTTTGCGGCGGGTCTTTTGGGTATGTTCCTACTTTACGTGATGGGGCTTACTGTGATTATCCCTGGTGTCGTTCCACACTTCTTTGTAGGTGCAGCGGCAGGTGTATTTGGTAACGCTACAGGTGGTCGTCGCGGTGCAATCTTGGGTGCTTTTGCACAAGGTCTACTGATTACCTTCCTACCAGTATTCCTAATGCCAGTACTGGGTGACCTAGGCTTTGCTAACACGACCTTTAGTGACGCAGACTTCGGCGCTGTTGGTATCCTACTGGGTCTGATTGTTCGCTAAGTAGTTAGTCTGAATATAACTAGCTGATAACTGACTTGATTGATGCGCGAATAGGCTCATCGGCATCAATCTTCAAGAATATCTCGTCATAGCAAACGACTGGCTTTAGAAGAAACCAGTCATAAAAAATAATCATAGAAAACAATCGTAGAAAGAAAACAAACGCCCCTCACGTGAGGGGCGTTTTTCTTTTTGGCACTATCTTAAGGAGGTTTGGCTTATTGAAGCGTATTTCCGTTAGATAGCAGCTTTCTTGTCGGCTCTTGCTCAGTGTATTCGACCGCATCGTGATCCGCGAGCTTATCGATTTCCGCCTGTTCACCCACCACAATCAACACATGTTGTTTCACCAGAGCATCGACCACTTCAATGTTGTGCTGACGAAGAAGCGCTCTCACTTCGCTCTCTTTTCCTTCATGATACTTAACAAAGTAACGTGCAGGTTGCTGCTCGGCTTGATCTTGGCGTTCATCCACGAGAGGAAATCCTTGATTGTTTGCCAAGCTGCTTGAGCTCAGTCCGATTGCCAATAGTGCGGTAGCGCCTACCGCAGACAAAGAAAGTAAGGTCAACTTCTTCATAGCCACTCCTTATTGAAAGGTCAGAGTCCAACTGTTGATGGTGCCTGTGTCTCTTCTGGCACTGTCCACCGCTTTTAGTTCCCATGTACCTTGCGATTCAAAACCAGAAAAATCCGCTTGGAACGTGTTTTTTATATCGTTAGCGCTGCCGCCAGTATTATTGTGAAGTACAACTTCTCCACCAGTCGGTGACGTTAAAGTCACTCGTAGATCACCGATGTAAGTGTGGCTAATATCAACGTCAATACTTACTGTGCCTGAATCACCAGAGCGATCGACTTCTACTGCACTGATTGCGCCAGAAGATTTATTATCTGGAATCGCAACAGGGCTGGTATTTGAGAAGCTAGAGTCCGAAGAGCTACCACCATCAGGTCCATTACAGCCAGCGTCCAAGAACAGCTTCGCCGCTTCAGCATTAACTAGGCCGTGGCCAGTACGGTTGTCTCGACCAGCAACATCAATATCTGTTGCAGTTTTCACTAGGGCATTACGTACTTGCGCTGCGGTACAGGTTGGGTGGTAACTCCACACCAAGCCAGCTACGCCCGTTACGTGCGGTGTCGCCATTGATGTACCATTGTAGTACTCGTAATCTTCACCAGAGGTTGTTGCAACAGTAATTTCCTGACCAACATACCCCAACAGCTCTTGACCAAATGCACGATCAACCGTTACCGAAACCATACGATAAGCGTTGTTTGTGTCTACCAAGAAAGGGTTTTGTAAACCAGGTAGTTCAGAGTTGCTGTACACGATTGCAGCTCGCGCACCCGCATTGTAACAAGCCTGAACCGCATCTACTTCAGGGTAGTTTCCTGAAGACTGGTTGCCGATACGCTCAGTCAAACAAATTTTGCCCGACATATCACCACAGTTAACGTTACCGCCAGAGACATCACAGCTATCTAGCGTTGCCGTTACTGAACCCGCGATTGGATCCGGAACATACGAAGAACCGTTATTGATCAAACGATTGTGAGGAACAATCCCACGATCAAACTGACTGACACCATTCAAGGTAATATCAGAAAGTTTACCTTCACCTACCGTAACCGTTGATAAGATCGCCACACCCGGGCCTGAGATCTCAACTTGATTAGTAGATTGTGAGAACGCTGCATGATCATTTTGATTATCAACAGCCGCAACAGACATCACTGAGTCATAAGAAGCTGGATAGCTGTGCGCTGTATTGCCATCATTACCCGCAGCGGCGATCAATAGAACGCCTTGATCGTAAATATTTTGCAGTGCATTTTGCTCAGTTCGGCTTGATTGACTACCACCAAGGCTCATGTTCACAACGTTAGCACCATTATCGGCACAGGTCTGGATAGCTTTAACAAGCCCAGATGAGTAACCCCAACCCGATTCGTTAAATACTTTCACGATGTGCAAATTAACATTCTGGTTTGGCATCACACCCTTTACACCTTCGGTGTTGGCAATCGCAGCAATCGTACCCGCGACGTGAGTACCGTGGGCATTGTTGTTACCCGGATCACTCCATGATCCCGTACCACTATCGTTAGTACCAGCAACGCGGTTACCGCTTAGGTCGTTGTGCGAAATGTCGTACCCTGAATCGATAATACATACAGTGCGATTACCCGCATTGAAGTCAGCTAGCAGTTGAGCATTAACCGCTTCATATCCCCATGGGGTCGTTTCGCTGAGCAAATAGCGAGGTGGATCGACTTCCACGTATTCCACATCACTACGATTGCGAAGCGGCTCTAAGTCATCGCCATCCAATTCAACGCTGTAAATGGCGCGATTGCCTAGTTTTTCCACCTTACGTGCCTTCACCTGTTCTAGAACAGACTCCTGCGCGATTCGTGGCCCCCAGAATGAGTTACCACCCATTGAAGAACGGCTGACTGCATCTTCTTTGAATTTGACGATGTACTTCGTCGGTAACTTAGATTCATCAAATCCCATTGGTGGAGCCGCAAACGCTGACATCGAAGTGGTCAGTGCTATTGCTACGGCAGACAACGAAAATAAGCCTTGTTTTTTACTTGTTGTGTAGTGCATTTGCCCTATTCCTTATTTGAGCTAATTTTTATTCACTATATTCTCATGAAAAGTCATCATCATGATGTTTGCATGAGAGCTTCAGCTATAGTTTACAGAGCAAAAATGCCAAACAATTTGTTTCATGAATATACAAATTTGTACAAAAGATCATTCAATAAACACTTTAAGTTAACATTAAAAATCACCGACAAAACCTTATAAAGCAATTACTTAATTAACAAAAAGTGAATGTTAAATTAATGTTAGTGAGTAATTATTCTAAATATCACCCATTTAATCGATTGCTATGCTGAATGGATTTTTTGACCGTGGTGCCAAAACTGAAATATTGAATATTTAGTTGTTGACTGTCTTGAGCATTTACTCAGAATTAGAAGGTTTAGTGAGAAAAATTCTCATCTAAATACTGTTATAGCCGAGCGTATTCACGCATTCGGAACAATAACCATTACAAGAAGAGTGAATGATGAAAAAAACAATCACACTATTAACTGCATTACTTCCGCTTGCCTCCGCCATTGCAGAGGAGCCAACTTTATCACCAGCAATGGTTTCTGCGGCTGAAGTGGTTAGCGCGCAAGAAAATCAAACTTATACGTACGTTCGATGCTGGTATCGTACGAGCCACTCTAAGGACGATGCGGCTACCGATTGGAAATGGGCAAAAAACCAAGATGGTAGTGACTTCACTATCGATGGCTATTGGTGGAGCTCTGTTTCATTTAAAAACATGTTCTACACCAATACCTCACAAAACGTAATTCGTCAGCGTTGTGAAGAAACACTAGATCTAGCGAACGAGAACGCAGACATTACATTTTTTGCTGCTGACAATCGTTATTCTTATAACCACACGATCTGGAGCAATGATGCTGCAATGCAGCCAGATCAGATAAACAAAGTAGTGGCTTTAGGCGATAGCTTGTCTGATACAGGCAACATCTTTAACGCGTCCCAATGGCGCTTTCCTAACCCGAATAGCTGGTTCTTGGGTCACTTCTCAAACGGTTTTGTTTGGACGGAATACGTTGCTAAAGCCAAAAACTTACCGCTATACAACTGGGCAGTTGGTGGCGCAGCAGGTGAAAACCAATACATCGCGCTAACTGGTGTCGGCGAACAAGTTTCTTCTTACTTAACCTACACAAAGCTGGCGAAGAACTACAACCCTGCTAACACATTGTTTACGTTAGAGTTTGGTTTAAATGATTTCATGAACTACAACCGTAGCGTGCCGGAAGTAAAAGCGGATTACGCTGAAGCTCTGATTCGTTTAACAGACGCTGGCGCTAAGAACTTCATGTTGATGACACTGCCTGATGCAACCAAAGCACCACAGTTCAAATACTCAACACAGGAAGAAATTGAAACGATTCGTGCGAAAGTATTGAAAATGAACGAGTTCATCAAAGCACAAGCGATGTACTACAAAGCCCAAGGCTACAACATCGCATTGTTTGATACACACGCACTGTTTGAGAAGTTAACCTCGGCACCAGAAGAACATGGTTTCGTAAATGCAAGCGACCCTTGCTTAGACATCAACCGTTCATCCTCTGTTGACTACATGTACACTCACTCATTACGTTCTGAATGTGCAGCATCTGGCGCAGATAAGTTCGTGTTCTGGGATGTGACTCACCCAACCACAGCAACGCATCGTTATGTGGCTGAAAAAATGTTAGAAAGCAGCAATAACTTAGAAGAGTTTCGCTTTTAATAAGCCGTTGTTGTTCATTGCAAGTTAATCTGCATAAAAATGACCACGATGCTTCGTGGTCATTTTTTATCGATATCGAACCCCGATAACGGGTTTATTTGAGCTCGCTTAGTTCAAGCCGTTGATTTAGAGACGTTGACTTTGAGCAGCCTCATTCAGCTTTCTGTTTTTGGTACGTTACCGCGGAAGCTGTTCACCATAATAGAGATCAACGTCTTTAAGGTTTCATCATCACTGCGGTATGAGTAGGCTCGTATACCCGTAAACTGAACCTGGAACAACTGAGCAAGAAGCAATGTATCCTGGGCTTCAATTTCGCCATTCTCGATTGCTCGCTCAAACAGCTTTGCAAGAAAAGATTCAAATTGGTTTGCTAAGCTGTTTGTTTGATTGCGCAGCGCATTAAAATCCTCAGCAAATTCACTTGCTGATTTGACTAACATGCACACTTCACTGGGATTGGAGTCTCGCTGATTGATAACCACATCAATCGCGAAAGCTTCTATTGCATCTAGAACCGTTGTGTTCTGAGCTAAATGCAACTCAAACAGGGCTTGTAAGTTCGCAACGTACATTTTTAGCGCTTCACAATATAGCCCCTCTTTTGACCCAAACGTCGCATAGATACTTCCAGGACGCAGATTAACGCTATCTTGTAAATCACGTGTAGATGTTGCATGAAAACCTTTCTTCCAGAATAGATCCGAGGCAGCTTTCACCACTTCATCACGTTGGAATTTCTTTGTATTCGCCATGAGCAATTATCAATTTTGAACATGTGCTCAATTTTATATTGAGCGACCGCTCAAAATCAACTATCCTGTTCTTGCCTAATCCGCTCATATCCAATTACAGGAGATTTAAACATGGCAGAATTTAAACTGTATACCGCAGAAAACGCACCCGAAGGATCAAAGCATCTGATTGAAAATTCAGTCAAAGCGTTTGGCATGCTACCAAATCTTCATGCTGTTATGGCTGAAGCGCCAACCTTGCTTGAGGGTTATCAAGTTGTGCATGAGCTCTTTCAACAAACATCATTTAACGCAGAAGAATTGACCGTCGTATGGCAAACCATCAACGTTGAACATGGTTGTCACTACTGCGTTCCTGCTCATAGTGCGATCGCGGCGTCAATGAAAGTGGATCAGGAGATTGTTGATGCTCTCGTCAACCAAACACCATTGGCAGACGAAAAACTTGAAACACTACGAGAAACAACGCTTCAAATGGTGCGTCAACGTGGTGTAGTGGAAGAGTCTCAGATAGAGAAATTCTTTGCGGCAGGTTACGGACAGCAGCAACTGCTTGAAATTGTTCTTGGTCTAGCGCAAAAAGTGATGAGTAACTACACCAATCACCTAGCTGACACCCCGGTTGATGCACCTTTCAAGAAGTTCGCCAAGTAACTTAAGCTTTTATTACTGGTCCCATTCATGGGACCAGTAATACCTTCAAAAAAGGCTTTGTTGCATGGCGCTTCGCTAGTGTGAGCTGACACCTAATTACAACGGCGCAACGTCGGTTCCTCCTAAAGACTGGTAAAGCGTAACCTGAGTGAGAAACTGGTTGTAGCGGTTCTCCAACAAAGAAGCTTGTGCGTTTCTGGTGTCTTCTTGGGCATTCAAATAGTCCATGATCGATGTCGAGCCATACTGATACCGCGCAGCATATATGGACTCAGCGGCACTTGCGGCATCATATTGTTCTTGTAAACGCGCCGCTTGATACTTCAATTTTTCTCGTGCTGACAAGGCATTTTCGACATCTTGGAAGGCGGCGTACAACACTTGGCGATAGCTCACAATGGCCGATTGATAGTCTAAATCGGCAATGGCTTGGCTGTTTTTCATCTCATTCCACTGCAAAAACGGTAGCGTCATATCCGCACCTAAACTGCCGATCGGGTTGGAAAGCAGGTCTTTGAGCGCTTGTGACGATCCACCCAAAGCCCCAGTGAGCGTCAGCTTAGGCAAATAGTCCAAATCTGCTGCGTCTTTATTTGCTAGCGCGGCTTTGACTTCGTAAATCGCTGCTTTAATGTCGGGTCTGCGGATCAATAAATCAGACGGAGCACCAACACTCAACGATGGCATATCGCCTTCAGGCAGCATTTGGATGGTCGCACTGATGCTCTTCGGCGGTTGATTGAACAAAATCGCAAAGGCGTTGTTTGCCTCAAGTAAACTCTGTTCAAATTCACTTTGCTGCGCTTGTAAGCTTGCCAACGTACGTTTGGCTTCAAGCACATCTAACTGATCCACAGCGCCAAGTTGGTACTGTTTTTCAATCAATTGTAGCGTTTGAGCTGCGCCTTCCACATTACGCTGATTGAGGTTTAAACGCTGTTTCAGATAGCCGATTTGCCAATATAACGATGCCGTCGTTGCCACCAAACTTTGTGCGGTCGCCTCGCGATCTTGTTGACTTGCCATCGCCGTCCACTTGGCTTGGTCAACGTCCGCCGAGATTTTTCCCCACAAATCCAACTCGTAATTGACGGACAAGTTAGTGCTGTAGCTATCTGCCGATTCCCCGCTATCAAGAGATTTTTGAACTTGTCCTGATGTGGAAGAACTCAACGTAGGGAAAAGGTCATCTTGCGCTAAACCCAGCTGTAAACGCGCTTTCTTTAGCGTTAGCGTTGCCAGCGTCAAATCGTTGTTTTGAGCCAACACCTGAGTAATGTATTGATTAAGCGTTGGGTCGTTAAACGCCAACCACCAAGGATCCATACTGACATCACCCGCAACATGCATCTGTTGCCAATTTGCAGGCACTTGCACCGCAGGTGCTTGATAGTCACTACGCATAAGCGACCCACAACCTGACAACCACACTGCACTTAAGGCAGCCGCGACCAATCGAGTTTTGAATTTCATTGTGTTACTCATTTTTAGTCTCTCGCTAGCGCTTCTATCGGATCGAGTTTGGCGGCATTGCGAGCGGGTAAAAAGCCGAAGGCGATGCCAATCAACGTTGAGCAAATAAACGCCCAGATGATCGAGTTCATTGAGTAAATCATTTGGAAGCTGCTGCCAGATGTACTGAATGCAAAACCAATCAAAAATGCCAAGCCAATACCAGCAATGCCACCACACAAACACACCAGTACCGCTTCAATCAAAAACTGACGCAAAATATCCGCTTGCCGCGCACCCACAGCCATTCGTACACCGATCTCTTTCGTGCGCTCTGTCACCGACACCAACATGATGTTCATTACGCCAATTCCGCCGACAATTAGGGAGATCACCGCAATCGCTGAGATCAGTAACGTCATGGTTGCGGTGGTTTTCTCGATGCTCTGACGAATGGTGTCAGTGTTAATCGTGAAGAAATCTTCTGTACCGTGGCGCATTTTTAACAAGTTGATGATGCTCTGTTCTACCGCTGCGCTTGGGGCGTTCTCATCAATCCGTACAGTAATGCCGTTGAGGTAGCGTTGTCCCATCATTCGTCCCGACATGGTGGTGTATGGCACCCAAATTTTCAGCGCGTCGCTGTTGCCAAACGCGTCTTCTTTTTTCTGCGTGACACCCACAATACGCACTGGCAATGAACCAAGAAAAATCACTTCACCAATCGGATTTCTATCCGCAAACATTTCCTTTCTGGTGTTGTCATCAATCACTGCTTCTTGGGCGAGCGAATTCACGCTCTCTTCATCCCAAAACTGACCTTTGGCGATCTCATAACCGCGCACACGGAAATAATCTTCCCCAACCCCTTCCACAGACGCGGTTGCATCCTGATTGGCATAACGCACGGTTAAGCTGTTGGATAAAGACGGCGTGACACTGTCGACAAAAGGTAGACTCTCCAACGATTTAGCATCGTCGGCGGTTAGCGTTTTCACTCGTCCGGAGCGGCGGTCACCAAACCCTTTGCCCGGCCTGACATCAATGGTGTTTGTTCCCATGGATGAAATATTCGACAAAATTTGCTGTTGTGAACCATTACCTAGTGCCACCACGGAAACCACCGAGGCTATACCAATAATGATGCCGAGCATGGTCAAAAACGTGCGCATTCTGTGGCTAGACATCGCCAGCAGCGCCATTTTGAGCGCGTCAATAAAACTGTCCCACTTCCACCACTTACTGGCGGCTTGCGCTGGGCGATGAAAAGACGCGCTCGGTGTCTTTGCTGCTTGCTCATTGATTACAACTTGTGCATTTGGCGTATCTGCAATGATTTCACCATCTTTGATTTCAATGATGCGATCCGCAAAGTTCGCCACATTCATATCATGAGTCACTAAGATGATCGTATGCCCAAGTTGATGCAACTCTTTAAGCAGTGCCATCATCTCTTGCCCACTGTGACTGTCTAATGCGCCAGTGGGCTCATCAGCGAGAATCACCTCACCACCGTTCATCAGTGCACGAGCAACACTCACGCGCTGTTGCTGGCCGCCACTTAGTTGGCTGGGCTTGTGAGTCAAACGATCTTCCAGCCCTAAGCGAGCCAATAACGACTGCGCTCGCTCCGTTCTTTGACGATGAGGAACTCCCGCGTAAACCGCAGGTACTTCCACGTTTGCCACCGCGGTTAAATCCCCCAGCAGATGGTAACGCTGGAATATAAAGCCAAAATACTCGCGGCGCAGCTCCGCCAGTTGATCAGATTCCAACGTCGAGACATCTTGCCCATTAATGAAGTATCGACCGCTGGACGGTTTATCCAAGCAGCCGAGCACATTCATCAGCGTCGATTTACCTGAGCCTGATGCCCCCACGATCGCGACCATTTCACCGCGTTTTATCTCTAAATTAATGTGGTTCAACACGGTAAGCGACTCGTCGCCAGAGACAAATCGTCGAGTTAAATCCTCAACTTTTAAAAGCACGTCACTCATATTAGAACCTCATTGGAGGTCGACGACGATCACCTCGGCTTGATGATTCTCCATCCATAGCATTGCCAAGAACAACTTGGTCGCCCTCCTTCAAACCTGAGAGAATTTCTGCGTTCACTTTGTTGTTAATACCCACTGTCACGGGCTTTTGCACCACTTGGCCCTGTTCAAGCACTGGCACGGTATAGTTGCCTTTGCCGCCAGATTTTTGCAGCACTTGTGAAGGGACAATCAAGGTATTTTCCGATTGCTCAAGGACAATCGAAACTTGCGCAGTCATGCCGATGCGCAAAATACCTTGCGGGTTCTTCACATCAAATACAGCGTTGTAGTAAATGGCGTCGCTATCTGAAATGCTCAAATCGCTGTCATCGCCATCCATGATGGTTGGCCCCGGCTCAATGGCGCGCAATGTACCTTTAAACTGCTGATTCGGTTTGCCTAAAATGGTGAACAGCGCCGTTTGGCCTGGGTGAACAAAAATCACATCGGCTTCCGAAATTTCGGCTTTCACCGTCATCGTATCTAACTTGGCTAACTCGATAATCGTTGGCGTGGTTTGATTGGCGTTTACGGTTTGTCCTTCTTCCACCGCGGTGTAGACCACCGTGCCACCCATCGGTGCGTTGATGGTGGTGTAACCGAGATCTAACTGCGCATTGTCGACGTTGATTTTGGCTTTCTCGATTTCGGCATCCAGTTGCGCTAACTCGGCTTTGTAGATGGCGAGCGTCGCTTCGGCATTCTCGTAATCAGCTCGTGAGCTCGCTTTCGCTGCCAACATGCCTTTTTGGCGCACGTATTCATAGTTTGCTTGTTTAATCTGCGCTTGCTTAGCCTGGTACTGAGCGTTGAGACTATTAAGAGACGCTTGGGCTTCTTTGAGGCTGTTTTGCTGAGTCAGGCTGTCAATCTGTGCAATCAAGTCCCCCTGTTTTATCTCATCCCCTAAGTTCACAGCGAGGCGTTGAATTTGCCCAGATACTTGCGCACCTACATTCACCAATTTGGACGCTTGCAACATGCCGTTGGCTAATACCGCCTTTTCGATATTGCCTTTGCGAACGACTTCTGTCGCGTAAGGAGAAATGGGTTCTGGACGTTGCAGATAATGATAACCACCAGCACCAATAGCAAGTAGGCCACACAAAACGAGCCATTTTTTATTGAGTTTCATAGCAGGAGTGAAGTAAATAATCGTTTTGATTTTATACTGCTATTTGTCTTAGCCGTACAGGGTACGAGACGTAAAGATAGGTAAATTAACGTCAAGATACTGAAGGAATAACATCACTAACGTGAAAAATCAGAGATATTATATTCACTTCAAAACTTTATTATTCAATACGTATAGCAAAGACCATTTTTAATATAGAAATTCAAGTTATAAGTATTATAAACAAAACTTTTAAATACCAAAAAACTAGTAAAAACTAAACTTATTCAATATGCAATCATTTTAAATTTCATGATGGTCACTTTGATGATTGAATTTAAAGAGGAGTTAAGTGGCAAGTTAAATAAAAAATACCCACATAACACAGGTAAGACCGAGAGGAGTGTGTCATGTGGGTTTAAACGATAGTTCTCTTGCTGATTCGAACTACCAACGTTGGGATGCAATGGAAATACAAATGACTCAGAGTTTCCATCACGGACACTTTATCGCTGGATTTCCCTCTATTTGTTAGGGAACAGTCAGTACAATAAAAATAGAGGTTCAGGATTTAATTTACACGTAAAATAACTACTATATTCACGCCATGAAGCATTAATAAATTAAACAATAAATATTTATTAAGTTAAATTTACTTATTGTCAGCACACTGTTAGTTTTACTCCTAAACACACTGGTCAGATTTGTTTATTTTACTACTTTTCGCTGCAATACAACTTCTAATTAATTCATGAGAAAAACATGCAGCGACAATTAACTCTTTCACCGATTTATTTATTAATCGGGTTAGCCTCCTCGACGGCGTATGCCGGTGGTTTTCAAATTAACGAACATTCTGCGACGGGTCTTGGTCGTGCTTTTGCTGGTGATGCCGTCATTGGTGATAATGCGTCTGTAATCAGCCGCAACGCCGCAGCGATGACGCTGTTTAAACAAAATACCTTATCGTTCGGTGTCACTTACGTCAAACCTGACGTTACCGTTAAAAATGCGCAATATCATCGAGCTAACATTAATGCGGATGTCAATGTTGGTATGGGTGGTTTTCCTCCGTCCCCTCAAGTTGACATTACCCCGTCCTTCTCTCAAACCGTGACCGACATTGATGACGTCGATGGCGTTGGTCAACCAGCCGTTGTACCCAATTTTTACTTTATTCACCCTATCAACGACGACTGGTATCTAGGCTTATCGGCATATTCCAACTTCGGAACCGACATGGAGTTTAAACCAAACTATGGCGCACCTGTTTTTGGCGGTGTCACCAGCGTAGCGAGTGTCAACCTTGGCGCAAGCTTGGCATACAAGGTGAACGATCGTTTTAGTATCGGTGGTGGTATTGATGTGATTTACGGCTCTGGTGAGCTGTACCGCGATATGGACGTGGGTTTTTGCGTTGGTGGGAACATACTTGGAAACGAACTAGAACAACGCTGTGGATCCGTAAAAGGCAACGCACTTGATGTGGAAGCCGGCGGCATTGGGCTTGGTGCGAATATTGGCATGATGTACGAGTTTAACGAACGTCATCGCTTAGGTTTAAGCTACAAGCACAGCCCTAACATCGATGCCAAGGGTGACATCCACTTTGCTGGCGAATCGTACGACTCACTTGCTATGCCGCTACCGGATATTGCGGAGTTTTCCGGTTATCACCGCGTCTTACCTAAATTTGCCCTGCACTATTCTGTGCAGTGGATTGGTTGGTCAGCATTTGACAGCTTGAAAGCTGATGATCAGTTGCTAAAAGATTTTCAGTGGCAAGACTCCGCGCACTACTCCATCGGTGCGACTTGGTACGCCAATGAACGTTGGACACTACGCACGGGTTACATGTTCGACAAAACACCTGTCGATGAGCTGACTTCGCTTTCTATCCCAGATTCGAACCGTCACTGGTTATCTGCGGGTGCCTCTTACCAATGGTCATCAGATACCACGGTTGACATCGGCATGACGTACTTGATTGGTGAAGATGTCAACGTAGAAGAGTACGCGTATGAAGGTGTTCCTGCACCGATGGTAACGGGCGTGACCCATTCAAATGCGTTCCTAATTGGTGCCCAACTCAGCCACCGTTTCTAATTTGTCAGGCAGTGATCAAACCTCTAGGTCATTGCCTTGTAACAACGCTTATCAAAGCGACCGAACAGAGACATTATTATGAACAAAACACTACTTGCTTTTTCACTCTCACTTCTCACTCTAAGCGCAGCTCAGGCTTCGGAATGGGGCTATGGCAATGACAAACACGGGCCAGAGCACTGGGGAAAATCGCCAAAGACTGCGCAACCACGAAAAACCAAAGCCCAATCAACATCGACAACCCAGCCGATGCAAAACTGGAAGCACTGAACCTTTCGTACACTGGTCAGGTCATTGGTTTAACCAACAATGGTCATACGCTGCAAGCGCAAGTGAACGGACGTAACAGCTTCACCATTGATGGCGAGACGTTCGAGCTGCAACAGTTCCATTTCCACACACCATCAGAAAACCAAATCAAAGGCCGCCAATATCCACTTGAAGCGCACTTTGTACACGCCAACGCAGACGGCGAGTTGGCGGTAATTTCGGTGATGTTTGATGCTGGCGATCAAAACGCAGCACTGTCTAAACTGATCAACGCAATCCCACAAGAGAATCAAACCACGTTCTTTAAAGATACGTTTGAGATTAACGACTTACTGCCAAAAACTGCAAACTACTATCGATTTAACGGCTCTTTAACCACACCGCCATGTTCAGAAGGTGTGCGCTGGTTTGTGCTTAAAGACACTCAAACCTTATCCAAAGATCAAGCCGCGAAACTTATGGAAGTCATGGGACAAAACAATCGTCCGCTACAACCGTTAAATGCGCGCGTTGTACTTTCTAACTAATCGCCAAATCCGATAAGGGGCATCGTATTTGCCCCTTATTTTGATTCGCTCTAACCTCACTTCGTTACAGGCCCCCCAATGAAAACTCCATCTGTTCTGTCACTCTTACTCTCACTCGCCCCGACATTCGCCTTCTCTCATAACCTTTCTGTCGGTCAAACCACCCCTTCCGTCAGCATTGATACCGATGGCGAAATGACGCTGCAAGGAGACGATGTGGCTTATCAACCTTGGGCAACTCAGCAGATGTTAGGCAAAATCCGTGTGATACAAGCCATTGCAGGTCGTAGTAAAGCCAAAGAGATGAACGCGCCGCTGATGTCAGCAATCACTGCCGCTCACTTTCCTGAAGATCAGTATCAGACCACAACCGTAATCAACCAAGAAGACGCCATTTGGGGAACCGGTACATTTGTTAAATCGTCGGCAGAGGACAGCAAAAAGACATTCTCTTGGTCTTCCATGGTGTTAGACAAGAATGGCGTATTAGCAACAACTTGGGATCTGCAGCAAGAAAGTTCTGCGATTATCGTACAAAATAAACAAGGTGAAATTTTATTCGTGAAAGAAGGGGCTTTAACTCAAGACGAAGTCACACACGTTATCGAACTGATTAAACAGAATATCTAAACCTAAGGTAAGGAAAAGCTATGAAACTGTTCAACACCATCGCACTCTGTCTTTTAGCGGCTGTAGCCTCTTTCCAATCGGTTGCAGGAGACAACGATTGGGATAAGATTGCAGATAAGACCGTCAGTTTTAAATCGGAAACCGACACAGTCAATCCACTGTCACCATTTGCTAACGCTCGTTTCAGCCACATAAAAATCAAATGTACGCAAGGTACGGTCGATCTGAAAAGCGTTAAAGTAATCATGAAAGATGGTCAGGAAAAGACGTTCGACAGTTTAGGGGTTCTGACTAAAGGCATGTCATCAAGAAGCTTAAGCCTACCAACAAAAGATAACGCGAAGTTAGACAAAATCGAGTTGAACTATGAATCGGTTGGCAGCACTGCGCTGCAAGTCGCGGGGGTGACTAAAAAAGCGCAAGTGGAAATCTTAGGTAAGAAAATCGACGAGTAAGCGATGGCTCAACGAGCTCACCCAAACTAAAAACAGCGGCACTAGGCCGCTGTTTTCATTAAAAAATCGTCATGAATAACTAAATGAATTTCTTCAGCTTCGCCAAACCATAAGCAGCAATGGTGACACAATCTTTGATCGTGCCGTCGATCATCATCTGTTCGAACTCCTCAACAGAAAAAGCGCGAGTGATCAAATCCTCTTCTTCACTGTCGAGTTGATTGCCCACGTCCGTTAAATCAGTGGCGAAGTAGACGTGACATGTCTGATTCAAAAAGCCGTATGCGATAAACTGCGCGCCGACATACACCATAGTGCTCGCCTGCATACCCGTTTCTTCACGCAGCTCGCCTTTGGCAAGCTCAAGATGATCCGCATCTGGGTTTGATTCCCACGCCCCTTGTGGGATCTCCCAACAACGTTGACCTACGGTGTAACGGTACTGCTGAACCAAGTGAATCATCCCGTTATCGATAGCCAGAATCGCAGCACAATCAGGTTTGTCGACCACACCATAGATGCCCTCTGCGCCGCTCGGACGTAAAATTTTGTCCTCACGCACCGTCATCCACTTATTCTGGTAAACGACTTTGCTGTCTAACTGTTTGATGTCTGACATGGTTATTCCTTGATTTTTCTGAGGGTTACTGCGGAATAATACCCGATTCAGTTACGCCACCAAAATGTTCTTTAGTTCACTCAAAGACTCAACGGTGTAATTTGGTGCGATACGCTCATCAACGCTTGCGCCTGTGGTATTTAACCAGCAAGTTTCAATACCAAAATTATTACCACCCAGAATATCGGAATGCAGGTTGTCACCCACCATCAGTACGCGCGTTTTGCATGGGTTGCCCATTTGCTGCATCGCGTATTCAAAAATACCTAAGTCCGGTTTTGCTACGCCCACTTGTTCAGAGATCACTACTTTATCGAAGTACTCAGTCATCCCTGTGCGCTCAAGGCGAATCGCTTGCAACTCTGTAAAACCGTTGGTGATGATGCCCATTTTAGCTTTGCCTTGCAGCGCTTCCATCAGCTCTTTTGCACCTGGCAACAAGCTGCAAATATCGGCCATTGCTTCTAAAAATGCGCTATTGAGATCTGCTGTTGTGGTATTCAACTTCTCAGCCCACTCGGTAAAACGCTTATGTTTTAGCTCATCTGCCGTTACTTTGCCGTCTTGGTAATCCACCCAAAGCGGTTTGTTTACGGTTTGGTAATGAGCAAAATCTTGTTCAGTAAAATCTACGCCTTTGCGAGAAAACATAAGCTGCAAACCTTTGAAAGCATCAAAGTGGAATAAGGTTTCGTCAGCGTCAAACAGGATCCAATCGTACTTCATTTTCTTCTTCCCAAAATCAAGGTCGTAATACTGGTGCATAGTCTAGATTGTTTTCTTCTTGAAGATAATCTCTATAATTGGAAATTAATTGTATCCTTGTGCTCAACAATAAATGCTTCACGATAATAGGAGATTGATGTGAACGCGATTGCCTCCCTGCCCGTTTTTGTTGCTGTTGTCGAATGCGGCAGCTTTTCCCTTGCGGCCAAACAGCTGAATCTGACGAAATCGGCGATCAGCAAACGCATCAACCAACTAGAAGACGATTTGGGTATTCGTCTCCTTAACCGAACCACGCGTAAGCTGAGCCTGACCGAAGCGGGAGAACGCTATTTTGAGTACGCTTCTCAAGCGCTCAATCTGGCCCAGCAAGGCGTGGACGCGGTATCGGAACTGCAAGGCTCGCCACAAGGTCGGCTCAAAATTACCGTGCCGATGTCTTTCGGTGTGCTGCATATCGCGCCTTTGATCAGCGAGTTTCTCGCTCGTTATCCGAAAATTGAAGTGGATTTAAACCTCGAAGACAAAATGGTCGATTTGGTTAAAGACGGTTTTGATTTGGGGATCCGTATTGGTGAACTCACCTCTTCCAATCTAATCGCAAAACGTCTCGCCCCTTGTAAAAGTGTGCTTTGTGCCTCGCCAGATTACTTAGCGGAGTTTGGAACACCACAAAAACCAAGTGACTTAGTCGGTCACAACTGCCTGCGCTACTCCTATTTCCGTGGCGGCGTCGAATGGATGTTCATCAACAACGGCAGCGAATACAAGGTACTTCCAAAAGGAAACTTTATCGTCAATAACAGCGAAGCCATTCGCCAGTTGCTGTTAAGAGGCTCAGGCATTGCGCAACTGCCAACATTTATTGCAGGAAGAGACTTTGCAGCAGGAAATCTAAAACCGGTGATGGAAGAGTATTCTCTACCAGAACACGCCATTTATGCGGTTTTTCCTGAGCGCAAGCACATGCCATTGAAAGTAAGAGCCTTTATCGATTTTATCAGCGAAAAACTCGGCACAGATTTACCTTACTGGGATCGTTACAACAGCCCAGAAAAATAACCATATTGATGATAAGTGAGTGAGATTTCACTACTGACATGTTCTGACATTCCATCCGCGTAACCTTATTTGGAACTCAACAGGCAATCCACCAAAACCAATAAGGAATCACAATATGGAAACCGTTATCGAAACTGTGCAATTTCGTCTAACCGCAAGCACAACAGAGCAAGACGTGATCGCCGCTGCCAAACAGTCACAAACGTTTGTGAAGAATCTGCCGGGCTTTTTGTATCGCTCACTCAGTCACGAAGCGACGGACGATCTGTGGACAGACATCATTTACTGGCGTTCAATGGACGATGCAAAACAGGCGGGAAAGCAGATTAAGCAAGCCGTTGAATTTCAGCCTCTGTTATCGATGATTGACTGCGAAAGCTTCGAGCTTAAACATCACAACTTAAAAATGTGCAGTGAGCTAGAGAAGTAATCAGCCACACTACCACTAACAACCAGTAGGTCTAGATAAGGAACATCATGAGCAAATCAGAACGACTGTTTGAGCTACTGACGCTTCTGCGCGCAAAGCGTTACGCCGTGACAGCGAAAGAGCTCGCAGAAAGAATGGAAGTTAGCGAACGTACGATTTATCGCGATATTCAGTCGTTGCTCAGTTCTGGTGTTCCTATTCAAGGTGAAGCAGGTGTCGGCTACCTGTTGCAAGCTGGCTCTCATCTGCCGCCTTTGATGTTCTCAGAAAAAGAGATGATGGCGCTTGAACTGGGTATGCGGATGGTTCGAGCCTGGTCGGATGTTGAACTCGCCGAAGCGTCTCACTCTGCGTCCACCAAAATACTTTCGGTATTGCCCGATAAGCTCAAACAACAAGTGGAAGATTGTCCGCTGATTGTGCCCGATTATCACACCCAATCCGAGACTGCCAAACGAGGGCAGCTTCTGCGCCACGCGATTGATCATCAGTTTAAGGTCAGTTTGGATTACCAAGATGAAAGCGGACAGGTGACCGAGAGAAAAATCCAACCGTTAGGCCAGTTCTTTTGGGGCAAAGTCTGGACGCTGGTCGCCTGGTGCGAATTGCGCGATGACTACCGCCAGTTCCGCCTCGACCGTATCCAAGCACTGCGTATGCACGATGAAGAGTTTGAGAGTGCGGAAACCAAATCTCTCAAACATTATATTGCGCAGTATGAATCGAAAGATTGAGTGTTCTTCATCCTTCCATCAAAAGGATTCTAAATTGCTCTGCTCAATGCTCGATATTTGGAAAGGCACATTTGGTTAAACTAATGTTTCATTTTTAACAGATGCGCAACCAACCTAAGATCGTTAACTTAAGTAGCACGTCAACCACACCGGAGCGTGAAGCTATGAAAGTACTGATTCAATACACCCAAGCAGGGAAATATCGAGATCAAGCGTGGGAGTCTTTAACTCTTCGATCTAAAGGTGATATGCAGGCCGTTACCCCTTCTTATGCTGCCCAACTTATCGAACAAAGCAAAGCGACACTTGTGATGACTGAGGAGCAACAAATCGTTATTCATCCATAACCGACTATTAGCCTTGTTTAACCAACCTTTGTTAGTTGTGCAAGGCTTACATCTCGCCATTTAAGTTTATCAATTTTATACACGACCAACTATATTTGGAGGTTGGCGTTAAGCATTTTTCCGAACATTGATGTTTGTTCGTTTAATCGTTCAACCTAGCTCAGGTGAAAAGCGAAAGTTACCTGATGTATCCCAAGAGGGGCCTAGGTGGTACCGCCTATTATCCTTCATAACAATATGGGTAATTATCATAAACTCTACAATGTTAGCACTTGTATTTTTTATCACTAGCAAATCATGTATGACCTTCACTTATCCAACCAAGTTTAATATCACACTTTAAATGTAAAAAATCACATTAACAATTTCATACAAATAATAAATACATCAGCTAATTTGTAACTTTTTAAAATGAAAGTCTAGAATGCAAAAAATAAACCTTTTTAAATATAGTTTTTTGTTAGTATCTGCACAAACAAATTATTAGCTAGAGGTGCTCTGTGTCGGGATTATTTGAGTATAAAATAAAAACTCATGATAACTTATCATCAATTATATTAAACATGTATGGTGCTCCATATGAAAGGCTAAATTTATCACTTGATAATAAAAAGCTTACGAGTCTATTCGCATAGCTCGAAGTGGAGGGTTACCTGCGAATGCTCATATAGTTAAACAAGCCGAAAAACTGAATAAAATAGCTCAAGCATCTAAAGTTGGCGGACATGTTTTAGTATGTGTTGGTCTAACGGCTTCCTGCATTCAGATTGCGAATACACAAGACCAACATGAGAAGAATGAAATTTTTGTTGAGTCAATAACTAGCACAGCTGTAGGAATGGGTACCAGCGCGTTAGTCGGTCTATTTTTAGTATCAAACCCTATTGACTGGTGGACTGCCATTGTACTCGCTGCCGGTACTACCGCTATTGGGTACGCCTCCGGTAAAGCAGCTGTGCTTACATACAACAACTTAGGCTCTCAGCCTGACTTAATTTCAAAGACAAACTTGGGTGCCATATGCAATTAGTTTGGAATATTATTGGATACTTAATGTTTTCTGGAATATTGATTATTTTTCTCCAGACATTATTTATAGGTATCATGCATATTTTAATGCCAAAAAAAGTTGTCAATAGTTACTTTACAGAACCTTATTTTAACACTTTCGAACTAGCTCTATTTACGGGATGGCCTTACGCATTTTTCCGAACATTGATGTTTGTTCGTTTAATCGTCCAACCTAGCTCAGGTAAAAAACGAAAGTTACCCGATATCTCCAAAGAAGTGCCTAGATGGTACCGTTCACTATCAATTCTATTAATAGGAATAATTATTATAAACTCCTCTATGCTGATAGTCGTATTCTCTTCAGCTGGAATACTCGCATTAGTAGATAGTTTAAACCCTTAATACCTTATTGTTTTTCAAGTTCAAGTTGAAACTTTGAAGTTGAATAATGTAGAAATAGCTTATTTGGGCTTAATGTAACTCGAATAAGCTATATTCTTCTCGAAAGCTATATAATTGTCACAACGACGCTTGCTCTCTTACAATAATTCTTCTTCGTTGAGACGACGAATCAACTTAGCTGGCGTGCCTCCGTATAGACAATCTGGCTGCACATCATGGTTAACGACCGAGTTCGCCGCAATCACCGAGCGAGCGCCAACTGTTACACCTTGGTTGATGACGGAATTTCCGCCAATCCACACATCATCTTCAATCGTGATAGGTTTACAAAACGTTTCCCAACGTCGACGACTTCGGTAATCAACAGAATGAGAAGCGGTATAAAATTGCACGCTCGGTCCAATGAGCACGTGGTTCCCGATGGTAATTTTGGCACCATCGAGCATGACCACGTTCATGTTGATAAAGGTTTCTTCACCTATTTCGATGGTCTTACCAAATTCACAATGAAAAGGGGACTGGACAATACAACGGCCTACCTTGCCAAATAGCTGCTTTTGCAATTCGTCGCGCTGACTTTCGTCGGTGTTATTATTGAGCGCTCTAAGTGCTTGAAGAGCATGGCTTCTAATGGCGTCAATTTCTTTGTCCATGCCATCAAAGACCTGGCCAGACATCATTTTTTCTAGTTCTGTCACTGGAAGACTCCTACAACCTGCAATTACTGCTTTCAGATTCCTCACAAGGTACGTGAATTGCGAAATAAAAAAAGAGAAAAGCCCGGACTTTTCTCTTTCCTGTTTTTATATTTTGTGGAGTCTGTCGGCTTACACAATTTCCCAGCTGTGGGTCATCTCAACACCTTCACCTAGCATTAAGCAAACCGAGCAGTATTTTTCTAGCGAGTCAGCCGCCACTTTTGCTACGACTTCTGGGTCAAGCTCGTCACCTGACACTTCAAAGTGGATATTCACTTGCGTAAAGATACGCGGTGCGGTTTCACGACGCTCTGTGGTTAGCTTGGCATTAACTGACGAGACCTTTTGGCCTGCCGTTTTCAAACCATCAACAACATCGACAGAGCTACAGCCACCAGCAGCCATTAGTACCATTTCCATTGGGCTTGGTGCGGTTGCACCACCATTGCCATCCATCACTACGGAGTGGCCCGACTGAGATTGCCCAAGGAATTTAAAATCTTCTATCCATTTAACTTCAGCTTGCATGATTTACCTCATTTAGCATCGCTTATTCAAGGCATCGTTGCCCTTACTAGCGGTGTGTTTCTTGTCGATACTTTAGCTCTATCGCATAAAAGGGCAACGGAATTTTCAACATTACTGTAATTTTTTCGCTCGGTTACCTTTCTCTATACGTAACACTTTTTATTTAAGTAACACTTTCTACAAAAATAACGATGAGGTAGCTATGAAGAATATGTCTAAGTTATTGGCCGGTTTCTCCTTCGCACTTCCAGTCTTGTTTCTACTATTGAGTAAAACAGGTACCGCCGATACGATGGATAAGCTGAAGGCTTCAGAGAATACAAGAATCGCAACGCTAGCTGGCGGTTGTTTCTGGTGTACAGAATCGGATTTAGAGCAACTGCCCGGCGTAATCGATGTTGTATCAGGTTATTCAGGTGGTCATATTGAAAACCCGACTTACCGCCAAGTCTCTTCTGGTAAATCTGGTCATATTGAAGTGATTGAGGTGAAGTACGATCCTGCTGTCGTGAACTACGAGCAAGTGCTGGACTACTTCTTCCGTCATATCGACCCTACCGACGATAAAGGTTCATTTGTTGACCGTGGTCCTCAATACCGTCCAGCGATCTTCTACCATAATGCGGAGCAAAAGCAGATTGCTAAGCAGTTTATGATGGAAATCGACAAGGCGATGATCTATCCAAAACCGTTGAAAACAGAGCTGATCGAGTTTGAAAAGTTTTACCCTGCGGAGTCGTACCATCAGGATTACTACAAGAAGAGTAGCCTGAAATACAAATACTACCGCTACGCATCAGGTCGCGATAAATACCTCGACGAAGTGTTTGGTGAAGATCGAAAAGAAAGCCCTAAAACACTTCGACAGTTGATTGAAGAAAACAAACTGCTTTCGAAAGTGAAAGCGTACAGTAAACCTGCTCAGTCTGAAATCAAATCAAACTTAACAGAGCTACAGTATTACGTGACGCAAGAAGAAGGCACGGAGCGTCCGTTTGATAATGAATACTGGGACAACAAAGAAGCGGGAATTTATGTTGATATTGTGACCGGTGAACCGCTATTTTCTTCTACTGATAAATACAAATCTGGCACAGGTTGGCCAAGCTTTACTCGACCAATTAACCCGGGTTACATCGTGGAGAAAACCGATTATAAACTGCTCTACCCTAGAACGGAGATCCGCAGTAAGTTTGGTGATTCACACCTAGGTCACGTGTTTAAAGATGGTCCTAAGCCGACGGGATTACGCTATTGCATGAACTCTGCTGCGATGAAATTTGTACCTGTGAACAAGATGGCGAGTTTAGGCTACGGCGATTACCTGTACCTATTTGATAAGTAATTTTAACCAAATTAGGAGTGAACATTCAGCGCGATGAAAGGTTTTAAATCCAACCTTCCCATGAAAGTCTGTCCGGTCTGTCAGCGCCCGTTTTCTTGGAGAAAGAAGTGGGCGCGAAATTGGGAGGAAATCGTTTATTGTTCTGAGCGTTGCCGAAGAAATAAACCAACGAAAACGTAGGTCACTCCGACCCTCTCTGGAGCATGTTATTCCCTTTGTATTAACGTTTGTACGCGTTCTCTTACCAAGGTAATAACGTCCCATCATAAGCCCAAAACGCCCCGCTATCTTGCGGGGTTGCTTTTTCTATCAAGCCTAATAAATCCTTAGCAACTCGCTCTGGCGTGAACAACTTTCCCTCTGGGACATTGGTTTGAAAAGGTGCCGACAAAGCGGTATCTGTGGTGCCAGGGTGAAGTGAAAGCACCGTGCCATGTTTGACTATTCTTTGCCATTCGATCGACATGGTTTTGAGGAACATGTTTAATGCGGCTTTCGATGCTCGATAGCTGTACCAACCACCTAACTGATTATCGCTAATGCTGCCAACTTTGGCCGAAATGGTCGCAAACTTGGGTGCAGTACTGCGCTTTAGCTTGGGCGTGAAGTATTTCGCCAACAGCAAACTTGGCAAAGTATTAACCGTGATGGTTTGCTGAAAGAAGTCTGCGTCGAGCGAGCTAAGATTCTTCTCAGGACCTTTCTCTTGGGTGTGCAACGTACCAACACAGTTCACCAACCAATCGACGTGTTCAATCTGCTCACTGAACGCTTTTACCTGCTCGTCTTGCGATACATCCACTTGATGCCAAACGACATTTGGGTGTTGCCAATCTGGTTGCTGCTTACGATAAGTGGCATGCACGCGAGCTTGAGGAAACCGAGCTGCGGCTTCTCTCACCATCGCCAAACCAATTCCACCATTGCCACCGACGATGAGTATTTCCATCACAAGTTCTCCACGTTTTCTATGTAGTGCTCTGCGGTATCAAGAATCGCTTGGCGTTGTTGTTCTTCCATGTTGTCCCAAGAGCGGAAAATCATCCCGATTCGTGGATTGGCTGCGAGGCGCTTGTCGTGTTTGTTCATAAAGCGCCAATAAAGGCTGTTAAACGGACACGATCCTTCCCCACTCCTCGCCTTATTGTCGTAATGGCAACCCTTACAGTAGTCGCTCATTTTGTTGATGTAAGAACCACTCGCCGCGTAAGGTTTGGTGCCAACAATGCCGCCATCCGCAAACAATGCCATGCCACGTGTGTTCGGCATTTCGACCCATTCAATCGCATCAACATAGATACCGAGATACCACTCATCCACTTGATCTGGGTCGATCTCGGTTAGCAAGCAAAAGTTACCAGTGACCATCAATCGTTGGATGTGGTGTGCGTAGGCGTAATCGAGGGACTGCCCAATCGCATTGCGCATACAAGCCATTTTAGTTTCACCATTCCAGAAGAAATCTGGCAGCTTTCTTTCTGCGCCCAACTCGTTCTTTTTCGGGTAATGAGGCATGTTCGCCCAATAGACGCCTCGAATGTACTCTCGCCATCCTAATATTTGGCGAATAAACCCTTCAACTTGAGAAATGTCGATGTCCGCGTTGGAATGAAATGCCTTGAGTGAAGCATCAATGACTTCTCTCGGGTGCAGTAATTTGCTGTTAAGCGAGAATGAAATTCGGCTGTGATACAAGCTCCACTTAGCGTCGTGCTGGCCTGTCATAGCATCTTGAAAACGTCCGAATAACGGCAGACAGACTTGGCAGAAATGCGCGAGTAAAGAGAGGCTTTGCGCGCGATTAATCGGCCACAACAATTCCCCTTCGAGATTTCCGATAGTTTTGATGTCATGTCGTGCCAACCGCTCAGTAATATCGCGCACGTCGGTACTGAACATCAAAGGTTGTGGCAGTTGTTCAATGTCTTTGGCTTTGAGCTTGTTACGGTTGTTGGCATCGTAATTCCATTTTCCGCCGACGGGTTTTCCGTCTTGCATCAAGATGTCGAAGCGCTTGCGCATACGGCGGTAAAAGTGCTCCATCATGATGTGTTTACCTTGAGGAAACTGCGATTCTATTTCCTCAAACGGCAACAAAAAATGTTCCGAGTCGACACAACGCGTCACGACCCCATCAAGCTTTAGTTTGGCTAACTGCTCCAGAAGACGGTATTCATCCGGGCGTTGATATTCAAACTTACTTGCACCAACTTCACTCGCGTAGTGTTGCAAGACTTGCTCAAGATCGTCGAAGGATTGTGTGTCATCCAACGTGAGGTGCAGAACTTGGTGACCTTCACTCTGACGCTCTTTCGCAAACTGTTCCATTGCGGAAAAGAACGCACACACTTTCTGAATATGATGCGTGACGTAAGTATTCTCTTGCTTGAGCTCCGCAATCAGGTAAAGCACTTGCTCATCCGGTTGCTGAAACCAAGAGTGCTCACTGTTAAGTTGATCGCCCAAGATCAATCGTACGGTTTCAAATTGCATTACGGTTTCTCCGATGACGAAGCTTTGTCACTGCTGCCCATCACAATCGGCCAATCGACCATGTCTACACTATCCAAATGCGCGCCAGGACAACGACCTTGCCACCTATCGATGAACTCCATGTGCGGGTCGTACATTTCGGTTTGCTTTTCGAGGTTGAATTGTCGTGAACCACGCGGATCAGCACCAACGCCCGCTAGGTATTGCCAATTTCCCCAGTTTGATGCCACATCGTAATCGACCAGTTGTGACTCAAAGTACGCCGCGCCATAACGCCAATCAAGGCCAAGTTCATGCACCAAACAACTGGCGACTAACTGTCTGCCACGATTCGACATATAACCGGTTTCATTAAGTTGGTGCATACACGCATTGACGATAGGAAATGGCGTTTCACCTTTCTTCCATTGTTGAAAACGGTGCGCGTAAAAGCTGGTGAGTGGTGCTTGATTTTGGATGCCACCGAATCGGAAGAGCTGTCGCTTGTGTCGACGGGCATACCAATAAAAGTATTCACGCCAAAGCAGCTCGAAGTAAATCCAGTAGGTTGAATCATTTGCACCATTCTCCGCTTCATAACGTTTCAACATGGCATAAATGGTTTTCGGAGAAACGCACCCATGAGCTAGCCAAGGAGAGAACTTGGTGGAGTAATCCATGCCATCTAAACCATTGCGTGTTTGTTTGTATTCACTGGCTAGTGTGGAAGCAAAATACTGGCGACAATGTTCAAGCCCGCGGCTTTCTCCACCATGAAACGCAGCTTTTGTGTCAAAGTAATATGCAGTAACGGAAGGAAGATTCACACCTAAAGGAATTGGAGGTAACGAACGGATACTCTCGTGGGGCCGAGAGATGTCTAAACCTTCAACTTGCTTTCTAAACTGCGTGAAAGTCGTAGGCAGATTGCTCAAGTCAAATGGCAGTTGTTCTTCCCTTAACAGGGTCCGGATTGCTTGCTGTTTTATTTTTACATGAGACGCGCCTTCAACTGCGCGATCTAACGCTTGTTGCTCATCCGAACCGGGAAAGGCGTCAGCATATATATGTGTGACGCCGAAGCGATTAACAGCATACTTGATTGCTTGATCGGGCGTCAGTTCAACCGCCCATAATCGCTGACCAAGGTGATTCAAAGATTGATTGAGTTCACTAAGCGATAAGTCGAGAAACTGCAATTTCGCACGCCCGAAAGAGGCTTCCTGCGCAAAGTGATGCAAGTAAGGCGTCATTGAAGGGTAGCAATACAAGCAAATTAACTCGTCCATTTCTACACTGGCGCTTTTCAACAGTGGGTTGTCGTGCAATCGCAAGTCGTTCGTGAACCAATAAAGTCCTATTTTCTTTTTCAATTCGCACCCTCAGATGTTAATTCTTCGTCTACGAGTTCTTTTCACGGAGACCCTGACGTTAAGCCTTTTGATTTACTTGCTTTTATACGAAAACGAGAGTTTGACGATCATTAGGTTACTAACGTTCAAACGGAATCCATTTGCTGGATATCTCAAAACACGCAATACCACCAAATGCCTGTACATGTTTCATACTGATATTTTATAAAATTTGAATCCAACGGTATTGATCACGATCTTAATCACTCATTTTCTATATAAACCATGCAAAAGTGATAAAAATTAAAGCGACATTAGTTAATATCCGTTAATCTAAGCCCAATCCCATTTTGCTAGTACCATCGCAGAAATGACCGACGAGTTTAAGAAATCAACCGCTAATTTAAAAAAAGCGGTCCCACTGATGATCAAAAACCATGTTGCTGCCACGCCAGCCAACTACGCGCTTTGGTATACCTACGTTGACAAGACCATTCCAGAACTCAACTTTGAGTTAGACATGGTGTTAGAAAACTACGGTATTTGCCCTCCAGCAACCAATAAACAGCTTTACAACAACTATGTGGCCAGCAAAGCAGAAACCAGCCTTGAAGATCTTAGAACCAATGTAGAAGTTCTGCTACATGAAGTATCCAGTTCAATGAGCGATACGATTTCAGATACTTCCTCCTTTTCCGAGATGGTAGACAAAAGCTTTAATAAACTGGAAAAAGTTGAGGACAATAGCCTAAGCATTGAAGAAGTGATGGTAGTGATTCGTCAACTTGTCGCAGAGTCACACGAAATTCGTCACTCAACAAAGTTTTTGAATAGCCAATTGACTAACGCGAGTGAAGAAATTTCTCGCCTCAAAAACCAACTGGCTGAAGTACAGCAAGATGCGTTGTTCGATGGTTTGTCAAACCTATACAACCGCCGAGCATTTGACAAAGATCTCTCTTCACTTATTGCATCAAATCAGGCAATGACCTTGATCATGCTTGATATCGATCATTTCAAATCATTTAACGACAATTACGGGCACCTTTTTGGCGATACAGTATTAAAAGCCATTGCCCGCCGGCTACAACAAAGTTGTCGAGATGGGATATGTGCGTACCGTTTTGGTGGTGAAGAATTCGCGTTAATTGTACCTAACAAATCTCTGCGAATTGCTCGCCAATATGCAGACACACTACGCCGGATGATAGAAAAACTGCGTATCAGAGATAAGCGCTCAGGCACACAAGTTCACAGCATTACCGCTTCTTTTGGGGTAGCAGAATTTGAGCTGGGTGATACGCCTGAAGCCTTAATCAATAAAGCCGATAAACAGCTTTATGAAGCAAAACAACTCGGTCGTAACCGCGTGATGCCAATTTAAATAAACTGGCTAAGCGAAAACGACTTTTATGATAAAAAAGAAAACCCCGCGCTGTAAAGTGCGGGGTTTTTGTATCCAATCATGAGTATCTTAATCGACGCTGTAGCAGTAACTTAGAATGTAGTCGTCACCATTTTTTGCGGTATATTCTTTATCTTCACTGCATGCCATCGGCTTACCTTTTTTGTCGCCTTTGATTAGACTTATCCAATGGCGCATCGCGGTTGGTGCATTGCCAGTTAGTTCAGGATGAAACGTCGTGCGAGTTTCCAATTGAATATCATCAATGTCCACTAATTCCACGCAACCAGTGCCTTTATGACAGCCAAACAGCACTTCTACATGATTGCCCGAATCATCTTTGAACAAAATCGACTTTGGATCTTCCTTTTCACCAGTGTACGCCACGAAGTGTTTTGGGCTTTTCAGGCCGCTGTGTGTACCGTCTTTGAAATAAGCCAAAACATGGCGGTAATCAATCACGTAACTTGATACGTCTTGGTGCGACCCGTTCTCCAATGGGAACATGCGGTCAAGCAGTTGCTTCGCTTTTACTTGTTTCTCACTCTGCTGCTCAGCACTTACCGCTTCGACGGCAAATACGGCTTCAGCGATAAATGGGCGTTGTTGTTGTTGCATCTCTTTTTTATCGAAGTTCAGCATATTCATCGTCATATCCTCGCACTTAAAAACTCGTCCTAGAGTAAAAACTTAAATCCTTTATTTGAGTTTCAGGCAATTCTGTGAAGTGGATGGTTAATTTCCTTGCCTGCTCATTATGTAGACTAGCGAAATATTGACTACAATTTCACAACAAAAATTTTACAATGTGAATTTTACAAAATGTCTGTGTCAAAAAGCCTTATTCGTCAGTCTCATTTTCTTGGTACGAAAATTCGTAACCTAAGAAAAAACAACCATTTAACGATGGAAGATTTGTCTGCCCGTTGTGTAAGAATTAATCCAGAGTACGCTCCGTCGGTTTCTTACCTTTCAATGATTGAGCGCGGAAAACGCGTACCGAGTATCGATATGCTCGAAGTGATCGCGGAAGTTTTTCAAAAAGATCCGGCGTGGTTTTTAGATGATGAACCCGAATTAGAAGCCATCACACCCAACAAAGGAAATCGTGGCGGGATTAGTGGCATGGCGTTGGAGCCGAGCTTCCTGTTTTCCAATGATATTCTTCAAATCGCGATACCAGAAATGCTCTCCCAAACAGGTATCACGGGGCGTCAATTCGCCCACTTACTGATCCGCGCACACCAAGAAAACCATCAAAACCATTTTCCTGATTTAGAGCGCGCCGCCGAAGAGGTCGGCTTGAAGCGGCTGAATCTATCTGTAGAAGATCTCGTAGACATTGCAAAGAGTATGGGATTGGATATCCGCTGGGTAGATCGAGCGCCACAAGATGTGATTGATGAACTGGGCGTCAGCGCCAAACAGTTGATTACGTCTTTCATGGAGCCACCTGGGACTATTTATCTCAATAAACGAATGCGTGACTATCCAACCCGATTGAAGTATGACTTGGCGGTATATATCGGCCATCGAGTGCTCCATAGCAGCGATGCAATGAATAACGTTTTATCTATCGGGCATCAAAACAATTGGGAGCAAATGGACAGCCCTGTGTCGAACTCTGAACTCAATTCGCAAGATATCCTGCAAGCTTGGCGTGATTTTGAGTCCAGCTTTTTTGCTGGTGCCTTGCTTTGCCCCAAAGTACCATTTCGTCAGTTGCTTGACCGCTCCGGTTACGAAATTGATGTTCACAAAAAGGCCGGCGTTTCTCCTTCCGTTGCAATGCGTCGCATGACGGTGGTCTCGCCTTACCCTCATTGGCACTATTTTGATGCCTATGGCCCCGGCAAGTTAAAAGCAGTGTATCGAGGAAATGGTATTCCATTGCCTTGGGGCAACATGCGCAAAGTAAACGACCCTTGCCAGCACTGGGCGGTATTCCGACGCCTTTCCCAGCCTTTGGATACCAGTTCAGCGCAAATTTCGATTTTAAATGTTGGCGACGAGCCACGTATCTACTGCTGCGAATCGGTCAACGTATTTGACCCTGCGGGAAATAATCGCGTGCTATGTGCCGGTATTGATCTTAACCCTGCTATTTCTGCACAAGGTGGCGATGCCGTTTCCATAGCGGAAGAACTTAAGTCCCTTTGTGTCGCTTCCGGCGGAAGTAGTGTTATTCCTCCCCACATCAAAAAAGACTTAACGACTATCGCTAAGATATTAAACATCAACTGGATAGAGCGCGGGATTCAAACCCAAGCAAGGTTGATCTGCTCCAGAGGGGCGGTTTGTCCAAGACAACCTAGTTGTTACAGCAAGTGCGGAGAAGCTGATGAGACGGGCAGCGACGTGAATATCATCGGGCTTTAGAAAGAAAAAACGCCAATCACAATAAACGTGATTGGCGGTATATACTTGTGAACAATTTGTATTCACTAACAACGTCAGTTGGCTAGGTGACCCTCGGCTTAATAAGGGTCACTCTAAGTAAAGCACGATGCGTGCCAACTTTAAAAAAGCCGTTTTTTAGTAGATCCAGATGCATATCGTTGCTTTATTAACCATTAATTTCGCAAACTGCATTTGCAAAATGCAACATTATGCAAATATGCCACTGAATGCACTGCTAATAACGACTCTCTCAGCAAAGTGTCTGTGAACATATGAAGTCACATATTCTTGCACCTCAATGATGATGAGATTTCGGGCTCCCAACTTTACCATTCCTCTAACCCCTTATTGAAACTGGGTTCAGGCTCATCCGCCATGCTTTTGTTGATACATTCTCTCATCGGCTATTTTCATCATTTGCTCAGGAGATGACATTTGCGGGTCAAATATCGCGTACCCAATACTGGCTTTCAAATAGATAAGCGTTTCATCGTAAATGACGGGCGTAGAGCATAGCGCTAATCGAAGTTTTTGTAGAAGAGACTGAACATTTTCTTCCGTTCCTGGGTGATGAACTACAACTAAGAACTCATCACCGCCCATTCTGGCCACGATGTCTGATTTACGCAGAGAGCTTTTTACCCTTTCAGCCGTAGCGATTAAAACTTTGTCACCTGCGTCGTGACCATAGGTGTCGTTAATGTGTTTAAACCTATCTAGGTCAATATTAATTAAGGCGAAGCTATAACGCTTTTTATAACGTTTCGCTATTTCGAACTGCTGCTTGTAAAACTTCATAAAATAGCGACGGTTTGGTAAATTCGTGAGTTCATCGTGTAAAGCTCTGTCATCTGCAATGGTATACAGTCGATAAATGGCGAACAGCGCGAGGCTAAGTGCGAATATAATGGGATAGCCGATTACTCTAGCTAAATGCAACTGATGCCAAGAGATTTGGCGATCAGCTTTGCCTCCAGAGAAAACCACCATACTCCACCCACCATAAGGAAAATGAACCATCTCTTTTGCATATACCATGCTATTTATACTTTGCGCGCCAAAGAAAGCATCACCAAATGAGCCACCGCTATCGTAACCACGGATCATTAAAGGGTAACGATACGAGAAATCAATTACGCCGGTTTCTCTCATCAGAGCATCGAAATCAATCACCGCACTGATCACTCCCCAGTAGTCCTGATTCATTGGAGGATCAAGAAAAACAGGCACACGCACGATCAAACCTCGGCCACCTTGGATCAATGTAACGGGCCCTGCGATGAAAATTTCTTGTACATCCTTGGCTTTTTGCACCTGTACCCACTGCTGTGGCACTGCGCGGTAATCAAGGCCGATTAGGCGCTCATTACCTTGGCGTGGAAATACGTGACTAATTACATCATTTTTCGCGATACCGATGATTGTAATATGTTTACTTTTATTTAGGATTCGGTGAGCGGCGATACTCAATTCTTCTTCTTGATTTTTAGGAAGTAACGTAATGAGTGTCGCTAAAGTACTGGCTTTGTAGATATCCGCCATAAGTACCGCTTCCAAATTGGAACGGAGAATGGAAAGTTGTTCTTTGGCCTCAACTTGAACTCGCTCTTTGTGAAGCTCTTGCTGGTTTCGATTTAACAGCTCGATAACCCCAATACACAAAGCGAAAAAGGTGAGGAAGAACAATGCAAAATAGCATCGCTTTCTGGGTAAATAACGCATTTTCTCCCCACAACTCGTATACAACTACGAGATTTTTTATTTATTGTTAAAATTCTTATTATCACAAGAATAACCAATCATAATCAGAAAGGTAACAGTGATTGACAACTTTTATGTTTTAGGTGTGAGATGATGCATCAACAAGGCGATTTATTTGGCGGCGATCTATGGCAAGAAGTAGAAAGAGGAAAACTTTATTATGATCCTCATTTTCTTAGCCATCTTGAGGCGGATAATTACTTTGACCAACTTCGAAAGACACTGCCATGGCACCAAGAACACATTACTATGTTCGGCAAGTCAGTACTTCAACCTCGCTTACAAGCGTGGCACGGTGATGCAGCATATACTTACTCAGGCTTAACCATGCAGCCTCACCCTTGGGCTCCTGAGTTAACTCAGCTGAAAGTACGTTGTGAATCAGTTGCTGATGTCACTTTTAATTCTGTTCTCGCTAACTTATATCGACACGGTCAAGACTCAATGGGCTGGCACCAAGATAATGAACCAGAGTTAGGTAGAAACCCTGTTATCGCATCTTTGAACTTAGGTGAAACACGTCGATTTTTGCTTAGAAATTTACATTGTAAAACTGAGATTGAATATGAGCTTTCTCACGGCTCCTTACTGATTATGGCTGGCGAGCTACAGCATCACTGGAAGCACTGCGTACCAAAAACCGCGAAAACCAAAGATGAACGTATCAACCTGACTTTTAGGCAAATTTTTAACTATTGACTCAGCTTTTACATTCTCAATTAATATTGATGGTAGGTTTAGGTTCAGGACTTCATAGGGAATGGATTTATGCGTATTAAACCTCTTAGCTTAGCGGTCTTACTCTCTTGCTCACTTACCTTTGCTGCTCAGGCATCACAGGAAGAGGTACCGCTTCTCGATAATACTCAATCAGCGCAGTTGATTCGTAGTACCTACGAACAGGAACTGTTCACTTTCCCGGCGTTTAAAGAGGGCCATTTTGGCTTACGCATGTACCGCCAAACATTAGATGAGAAATATCACGCTGCCATTTGGACCGACATGGCACAAGTAGCCAGCCGGTTAAACCAATTTGCTAATGAAGTTGTTGAACCAGAAGACATCATTCTCTATTCATCTCAAAGGCTGACCACGTATCAAGAGAAAGAAACCGAACGAGGGCAGCGACGCTATACCGTGACTAAACACCATCCTGAGTACCTTTATCTTGGTGTGGATTTGCTTGGCGCAATGGCAAGAGCAAACGAATACGGCCTAAAGCATAAACAAGACAAAACGCTGAGAAAAATTATTAGGCGCTACGATTTCTCGCGTTACGTTACGGACAAAGAGATGATAGAAGCATGGGCAGCTCAGCTTGCAAACCAAGTCTACTGGCTTCGTCAGTTAGGAGAGCAAGATGTGGTCGAGGAATTCACTCAAACCTTCCGTGACACCTACCCCGACGATAAAGATAAGATGCTTTCAGCTCAGCAGTATTGGAACAAACTCTATGGTATGACGCACATCATCTTTGCCGATTCACAGTATTATCAGGAGCGAGTAAGCGAGAAGAAACACCAATGGATTTATGATTACTTTCGCAACAATATCGATACTATCCTACTGCGCGCCAAAGAAGACGTGATTGCGGAAGTCGGCATTTCGTTTTTGTTAGCAGGCTTGGACCATGATCCGGTCGTAAAGAAAACCCGCCAAGCCATTCGTCACGCAATCAACGCAGAAAAAGGGATGATTCCGTCGGTCGACGGTAACTTTGATCTCAAGTACGGCGAACACCGTAACGTACTAGCCATCATGCTGCTCGATTGGAAAGGGGTACATAAAGCGCCAACTTATCAAGAGCACCCAGAGGCTTTTAAATCGATACCTTACGGCTTAATGCCCAAGCCTTAGAAATAACAAAACCCGCCATTTAGGCGGGTTTTTAGTGTGTATCTTCAATCTAAATTAGAGAGAGATAAAAATGCCCGCTAAGCACGCACTCATCAGGTTAGCGAGTGTACCAGCAGCAACCGCTTTTAGGCCTAGACTTGCAACATCTTTGCGGCGCTCAGGTGCCATCACGCCGATAGAACCCAACTGAATCGCAATTGAGCCAATGTTCGCAAAACCACACAACGCAAAAGTGATAATAATTTGAGTATGCTCAGACAGTGTCGCTTTGTGCTGCACAAAATCGATAAACGCAACAAACTCATTCATCACCACTTTCTGACCAATGTATGAACCCGCAGCTAGAATTTCGTGGCTTGGCACACCAATCAACCACGCTAGAGGTGCAAACAAATAACCAAAAATCGCTTGTAGCGTTACGCCAGAGAAACCAAGTATCTCGCCCAAGTTTTCTAGCCCCGTGTTCACCATCGCGATAACACTTACGAAAGCGATAAGCATGGTACCAACAGCAACGGCAACTTTCATACCGCCCATGGCACCGCTTGCTAGCGCATCAATAACGTTACTTTCTTCTGATTTATCTAGCTCAATATTGTTGTAATCGCTTGGCGTTTGACGCTCAGGAACGATGATTTTTGCCATCATCAAACTACCTGGTGCTGCCATAAAGCTTGCCGCGATCAAGTATTTGAGGTCGACACCCAAACCAGCATAACCACCAAGCACACTGCCCGCCACTGAAGCCATACCACCAGCCATCACGGCAAACAGTTCAGAGCGAGTCATGTTAGAAAGAAATGGACGAATAAGAAGTGGTGACTCGCCTTGAGATAAGAAAATGTTCCCTGTTGCAACCAAAGACTCTGCTTTACTCGTACCCAAGAACTTCTGGATAGCGCCGCCAATAAATTGAATCACTTTTTGCATAATGCCCAAATAGTAAAGGGCGGAGATAAGAGCACTAAAGAAGATGATGATAGGAAGGACACGGATAGCGAAGATAAAGCCAGAAGAAGCGAGGTCACCAAAGAGGAATTTAATCCCTTCATCAGCAAAGCTGAGTAGCCCCGCGACACCATTACTTAAACTCGCCAGCGCCGCTTGACCCAACGGGAAATAGAGCACCAAAGCAGCAAACCCCATTTGTAGCATCAAGGCGCGAGATACAGTTTTCCAATTAATGGAAGAACGACCCTCAGAAAGTAGGAAAGCACAACCTAGCAGTGCAACAATACCAAATAGACTAAATAGAACACTCATGAGCTGGACCTACTAAACGTTGAAAAAGAAAAAAGAGCCAAAGGAATTGGCAGAAGAAAGGGACAACGCAGCGAGTGATAACTCACTTTTAGATCCAGAATGTAGACAGAACGAATAGTTCGACATCTTATTTTTACCTTATACAAGCAATTGAACGTAGCTGGTCCGGTCCGTGGGGTCATTCACTGCTGGCGAGCATGTTGCTTGGCCTGCTCCATGTGACGGCTTGTATGGGTAAGGGTCCTGAACAACTAAACCCTAATTCCCGCTTAAACGGGACGCAAGTATAGCCAACAAAAAGAGATATTCATCACATTTATTTACGCAAACGTTCAAGCGTTCAAAATTTAGGCAAAAGCACTCTTTTGTCGTCATACTATTAATAAAAGTAAGGGCATAAGGATAGGCGTTGATGGTAAAAAACATAAAAGTGACCAATAAATATGCAATCAAACTCGAAAGAGCCAAAATTCGTCATTTTGCTCTCGCCAACAGGTGGATTTTGGTTATAATTCGCGTTGCTTCTTTCGAGGCCTCTGAGTATTCAGAGCATCATGATGCCGAGATGGTGAAATTGGTAGACACGCTAGCATGAGGTGCTAGTGCCTTTGGTGTGAGGGTTCGAGTCCCTCTCTCGGCACCATTATCCTTCTTCCCTAATTTTGTTCGAGTGTAATGCAAAGTTCTAAGCAGGCAAGACAGTCTACAGATGCTAATCAACTTCTGAGTGAGCTTGCGGTTCACGCTTTATTACACCTGCACTTTAAAATTCACGCGTCCTCGCATGGCCTATCCCTTAAAGAACGTAATGACTTACTTCAGAAATGGCTGAAACCAAAACTGAAGAGTAATCGCTATAAGCTGATTAAAAAGCCGTTAAAGTCTTTGACTCAGCAGGCAAAAGGTGAGAACGGAAACCTGGAAGCATTACTCGAGCGCTGCGTCGGTGCAGACAAACCCAGCAACCCTCAACCCGATCTAGATAGCTACTTGCTGCTGATCAACGAGATTGAGAAGAAACTGGGGACTACCGTGTTATTATCTCGACCGGAAGACGTCGACTTATCTCACGACCAACACGGCTGTTTGCTGTGTGTGCTTTCTGAGAACTTAAATCAGCACTTTGATGGCAATAACGCCCTAATCGCTCCTATTTCGATGCTGTTCCGCGGACCAATGAGTCAACGTTCACTTTTTCTTGGCAGCATTTACGCCAGTGGTACCTTCAATTATGAAGTGCAGTATCAAGACGACCAGTTCGTTCGCATCACATTAGAGTTGGCGTAAGTGTAACGCTAAGAAATAAACGAATCGAAAAAGGCCGCGAAACTCGCGGCCTTTTGCTTATCTAGATTTAAACTTGAGTTAATCGATCTCTTTAAATCGAGCAGTAAAGTGGCGCAGCACTGGTGGCTCGTACTCGAAAGTGAGCCCTTTTAACTCATGTGCACGATTTTTCAGTTCGATAATCGCATCCGCAATGTAATCCATATGATCGTTTGTGTAGACACGACGTGGAATGGTCAAACGCATCAACTCAAGCTCTGACACTTTTTGTTTACCCGTTTCCGGATCTCGACCAAGCAGCAACGATCCTATCTCTACTGCTCGAATACCCGCTTCCAAGTACAAAGCATTACACAATACCTGCGCAGGAAACTGATCCGCTGGAATATGTGGCAAAATCTTAGCGGCATCCACAAACACCGCATGACCACCCGTTGGGTATTGAATCGGAATACCGCCTTCACGTAAGCGCTCACCTAAGTATTGAACTTGGCTAATTCTATAGTGAAGAAAATCCTCATCCGCGGCTTCATACAAACCGCGAGCGAGCGCTTCCATATCACGCCCAGCCATGCCGCCGTATGTTACAAATCCTTCCATGGGTACGCAGCGCGTCTGCACCGCCTGGAACAACTCCTTATGATCACGAATACAACACATGCCACCAATGTTTACCATCGGGTCTTTCTTAGCTGACATGGTGAGCATATCACCGTACTGGTACATCTCACGGATGATTTCCAGAATCGATTTATTCTCGTAACCCGCTTCACGCTGCTTGATAAAGTAGGCGTTCTCACAGTAACGAGCCGAGTCAATCACCACTGGAATATCGTACTTGGTTGCAATCTCGTACACACTGCGCATGTTTTCCATCGACACAGGCTGACCACCGGAGCTATTACAAGTAATCGTGGTGATAATTGCACAAATGTTATGCGAACCGTGCGCTTCAATTGTTGCCACCAGCTTATCGATATCAAAATTGCCCTTCCAATCATAAGGCGTAGTGGTGTCGAATGCTTCTTCCGTTACCACGTTAATCGCTTTACCGCCATTGAGTTCAATGTGACCCGCTGTGGTATCAAAATGGTAGTTCGAGATAAATACTGGCGTTTCGCCACCACGCACCTGACGCATACGCTCAATCAAAGCGGGGAACAAAATTTGCTCGGCACCACGCCCTTGGTGTGCAGGCACGGTGAGCTTATAACCGAAGAAGTGCTCCACTGCATCACACAGGTTGTAGTAATTTCGACTCCCCGCATAGGATTCATCCCCCATCATGATGCCAGCCCACTGATTATCACTCATGGCACCAGTGCCAGAGTCAGTCAGCAAATCGATATAAACATCATCACTACGAAGAAGAAATGGATTATAGCCCGCTTCTTTTAACGCGACTTCACGGTCTGCCAAAGTCGTCATTTTGATTGGCTCAACCATTTTGATACGGAAAGGTTCTGGAATACGTTTCATTGTTAATTTCCTTATACGCATTGCCCTACGCAGTTTCACGTAAGACTAAAAAACAAATAGATAGAATGCTTTTCAATGCGATTGCATTGAGGAAATCAACGAGAAGAGATTTTACTAAGAAGAGACAAGCAGTAGTCTAGGTTATACCAGAACGACAGCACCAAACGGCTATCGAGAATATCCTTTATTCTCATCGTCTTCGTCCTCCTGATAAAAATAAAAAGTCAGAAACCCCATGTCTCTGACCTTTTCAATATAGTGCAGTTTTCAATCAATTTTCAGTGAGGTCACCCTCATTTTAAGAAGGTCTCGCCCTTTTCATTCTGCGTTTGATATTACTTTCTTTGACTAGGTAATCGAAAAGTGGCGCGAATAAGTTAGCAAATAGAATAGCTAACATGATGCCTTCTGGATAAGCCGGGTTCAGCACTCGGATAAAAATCGTCATCACGCCGATTAATAGTCCGTATGCCCATTTCCCGTTATTGGTAAAAGCTGCCGAGACAGGGTCTGTCGCCATGAAGAAGGTACCAAACGCAACCCCACCAATCACGAAGTGCCAGTAGAACGGCATGGAGAACATGGGGTTAGAGTCTGAACCGATCGCATTCAATAGTAATGAAGCTCCGATTAAACCGACCAACACGCCCGCAACAATTCTCCACGATGCAATCTTCATAAAGATGAGAACCAAGCCTGTTAGTGCGATCAACAACGTGGAGACTTCACCCATCGAGCCGGGTAAATTACCAACAAAAGCATCTCCCCATGAAATTGGCTCTCCCGTCATATTATTTATCAAAGCACTTTGCCCTCCTTCATACCATTGGCTGAGTGGAGTAGCGCCAGAGTAACCATCAGCCGCGACCCACACGGCACCACCGGACATGTTGGCAGGATAGGCAAAGTATAAGAACGCGCGCCCTGCTAAAGCTGGATTTAGGAAGTTTCGTCCAGTACCACCAAAAATCTCCTTCGCCACAACAATACCGAAAGTGATACCTAAAGCCGCTTGCCATAGTGGAATTGTCGGAGGAAGGATCAGCGCAAAGAGTATAGAGCTGACAAAAAAGCCTTCATTTACCTCATGCTTTCGCACAATAGCAAACAGAACTTCCCAGAAACCACCAACGATAAACACCGTCGCATAAACTGGAAGAAAGTAAGTAGCACCAAGCCACATTTTACTTCCCCACCCCGCTTGTGAAACCGCATCTAACGAGCCCCATACCCAACTCAGTTGCCATGAAGAAACAAGCGCTTGCTGAGCTGAGGCTTGATCCATTCCATACAACAAGGCATCACTCGCTTGCTGGCCTATGTTGTACATACCCCAGAACATGGCAGGGAAGACCGCCAGCCACACCATGATCATAATACGTTTTAAATCGATGCTATCTCGAACGTGAGTCATGCCCTGGTTTACCTTACCAGGCGTGTAAAAAATGGTTTCGACAGCTTCGAAAAGTGGGTAGAACTTGTGATACTTCCCACCTGGACCAAACTTAGGTGTCGCTTTCTCAAAGTAATGTTTAAGGCTCATAACGCTCCTCCTTTATCTAAAAGATGGTACGCACATGTGTAAAAAGCGATCGTTTTTTAATCTCTTCGTCTTCCTTCTTCGTATTTCACCTTGTTCGCCACTCTTCTGTCTCCTCTTTAAATCCGGCGAACAGTTTATCCAACGAAAAAGGGACCGCTCATGGACACACTCGCCATTGACCTAGCTAGATTCCAATTTGCCTTTACTGTCTCTTTCCACATTATTTTTCCAGCTTTTACGATTGGTTTGGCAAGTTATCTCGCTGTATTAGAGGGCTTGTACTTAAAAACGGGCAACAAACAGTACATGCAAATCTATAAGTACTGGCTCAAAATCTTTGCCATCAGTTTTGGTATGGGTGTGGTGAGTGGCATCGTGTTGAGCTATCAATTCGGTACTAACTGGAGCGTGTTTGCCGACAAAACAGGCCCAATCCTGGGCCCGCTAATGGGTTATGAAGTTTTTACTGCGTTTTTCCTCGAAGCGGGGTTTTTAGGCGTGATGCTTTTCGGTATGGATAAGGTGGGTAAGAAGCTTCACTTCGCCGCGACTTGTATTGTTGCATTCGGGACGTTTTTGTCTGCGTTTTGGATACTTTCGGTTAATAGTTGGATGCAAACACCAGCGGGCTACAGTATCAACGAAGCCGGACAGTTTATCCCAGAAGACTGGTGGGCGATTGTCTTCAACCCTTCCTTCCCTTACCGGCTCGTTCATATGTTGCTCGCCGCTTACCTTACTACTGCCTTTGTTGTAGCCGGCGTTGCCGCTTATCACTTACTAAAAGCAAACCATAACCCTCTAGCCAGAATTATGTTCTCGATGGCAATGTGGATGGCTGCCATCGTGACACCAATTCAAATCGTTGCTGGAGACATGCATGGTTTAAACACCCTTGAACATCAACCCGCCAAAGTCGCCGCGATGGAAGGGCACTATGAGTCTCACCAAGGCGCGCCATTGATCCTCTTCGGTATCCCTAACGATGAAGAAAAACGCATGGAATACGCACTGGAAATCCCCAAACTCGGTAGTTTGATTTTAACTCATGACCTCAACGGTGAAGTGAAGGGATTAGATGCTTTTCCAGAGGAGGAACACCCTCCTGTCTCTATCGTTTTCTGGTCTTTCCGAGTCATGGTCGCGCTTGGTTTTGGCATGCTTGTTATTGGTTTGTGGAGCCTTTGGCTAAGAAAACGTCGCAAACTTTTTGATTCAAGGGCACTTCAACGTATTTGTGTGCTGTTTGCCCCAGCGGGGTTCATTGCAGTTTTAGCAGGCTGGATAACTACCGAAGTCGGTCGACAGCCTTACACCGTATACGGTCTTTTAACCACAGCCAATTCGGCATCGCCTATTGATGCCGCCGCGGTGAGAGTCTCCCTGACGGCGTTCATCGTGGTTTACTTTGTGGTTTTTGGAGCTGGCTTCTTCTATCTCCTACGTTTGATGCGCAAGTCTCCAACTCGATATGAAGAAGGTCTAGATAGTCGACTTCCTGATGGCACGAAAACTGATGCCATCACACATTCTAACCATCTAACCTAGGAGCTAACTCATGGATTACGCATTAATTTGGTACGCTTTGATTGGGCTCGCCGTTCTGATTTATGTCGTGTTAGATGGCTTTGATCTCGGTATTGGTATCCTATTTCTCAGCGCTAATGACGATGAAGAGCGCGACATGATGATGAACAGCATCGCTCCTGTTTGGGATGGGAATGAAACTTGGCTAGTTCTTGGTGGTGGTGGGCTTTTTGCCGTGTTCCCCCTCGCCTACGCGGTCATTATGCCAGCACTCTATGCTCCTCTGATTTTAATGCTGCTCGGGTTAATTCTGCGTGGGGTTTCTTTTGAATATCGCTTCCGAACACAACGCGGAAAGTTTTTATGGGATAGCGCTTTTTTCATTGGTTCACTCACCGCGGCATTGATGCAAGGCATTATGCTCGGAACCCTGCTCCAAGGTATAGAGGTTAGTGAACGAGCATACGCAGGTGGATGGTTTGATTGGCTTTCGCCATTTAGCGTATTTTGTGGCTTGGCGCTTGTTTGTGCTTATATCCTGCTCGGTTCATGCTGGTTATTAATCAAGCTTCCAGAAGAGCTGATGGGGCGCTATTACGTGGTCGCGCGACGATGGGGACTAGCGATGGTAGCCTGTATATTTATCGCCAGTTTGTGGCTGCCATTGAGCCAAAATATCGTCTTTGAACGTTGGTTCTCATTACCAAACTCACTACTGTTTTTCATATTACCAATTATTGCAGCGGCACTCATTTGGCAGCTATTCAAAGCCTTACTCGACCACAAAGCCGTCCGAGCCTACGTTCTTGCGATCGGCCTGTTTCTTGTGTCCGCGATGGGTTTCGGTGTCAGTACATTCCCTTACTTGGTCCCATTCGCACTCACTTATCAAGACGTCGCCGCGCCAGACAAAAGTTTGGCATTTTTACTTGCCGGCGCGGTGGTATTACTTCCTCTGATCATAGCCTACACGGCTTATTCGTACTGGGTTTTCCGCGGCAAGATGAAACGTGGAGAAGGATATCACTGATGAAACTAAAACCCATTTTGTGGTTCATTGGCATTTGGCTGGTAAGCGTGGTCGCCTTGTTTATCATCAGTTCGTTGATACGAACTGCGATATTGTAGGCCCAGAGTCTACTGCACCACATCTGAAGCCATTGAGGTCTATACTCAAGCAAGAGTAAAACAACGGAGTGTTTTTATGACCTTAAAGCGGTTTCTGGTAACTTTGATTCCTTTGACGGTTCCACTGTTTTCACCAAATGCATTGGCCGTAGACAAGCAGATGTCATCCGCCATTAAAAGTAAAATGCGGTCTATTTGCTCCGCAACAGACGAGCAGGGCCGTTGGCGACTTGCCGAAGCAACTCCTGACGCCAGACGTTCACTTAACATGGTGCTTTATCAAATGAATGCCGATGATAAATTGAAAGCAATTCATGAGGTGAGAACGAAAATGGTCGGCGGCACCCATTATGCGTTTGAGTTCGAGTTGCAAGATGGTCAAGTCTGGAATGCAATTGTATTGCACAGTGCCCGAGGCGATTACATGATAGAAAGACACGCCAAGAAAGGTGAACTCTGCCCTAAAGATGGCAACTCCTAATTCCCAGATTCAAATACAATAAAGGCGACAGTTACGTCGCCTTTGTTTTATACCGTTTTCGCCTCTATCTTTTCATTCACTTTATCGCAAATGTACTCTCCAATAGGCATTGCAGATGTCGCTGCAGGAGAGGGGGCGTTGCAAACGTGTAAGCTTCTTGCGCTCTCGGCAAACAAGAAGTCATGAACCAAGGTTCCGTCGGATAACACTGCTTGCGCACGAATACCCGCAGGATATGGTTTGAGATCTTCTACCTTGATGCTTGGGCAATATTTGTTGACCAACTTGAGGTAGCCCGGCTTCCACCACGAGTTCTTAAACTCACCCAGTCCGGTTTTTAGATGCTTTTGTGTCACCTTCCAAAAGCCGGAGAAACTGAGCATTTGCATGGTATCTTGCAAGCTGAAGTTAACCTTGTCGTACCCTTCTCGCTTCCAGCCTTGCACCGCATTTGGACCAACGGTCACACTGCCATCAATCATGCGAGTCAGGTGGACACCTAAGAATGGCAAATCAGGGTCGGGAATTGGATAAATAAGATGATTCACCACTTGGTCGTGTTTGCTATCTAAGCGGTAGTATTCACCACGATAAGGGATGATCTGAAAGTCAGTTGGAATACCCATCATCTTAGTCATGCGATCCGCCATCAAGCCGCTGCAAGTAACCAAGAACTTGGTATTAAGCTGCATCGTTTGACCGTCTGAAATGCAGGTCAGTTGGACTTCTTCGTCCTTCTCTTCGGCAGCCACCACTTTGGTTCTCAGGCTGATTTGACCACCGAGCGTTTTGAACTCTTCCGCCATCTGCTCAGTGACCAAACGATAATCGACAATACTGGTGGTTTTGACATAAATCGCGCCCAAGCCTGTGATGTTTGGCTCAGCCAGCTTGAGTTGAACTTCATCGAGTAGCTTTACGTCGATGCCGTTGACATGGCAGCGCTCATAGAGGGCATTCATGCGTTCGACTTCTTGCTCATTGGTCGCAACCAGTAACTTGCCACAGTTCTCCACCGAAATATCGTGCTGAGCACAGAACGAAATGGTTCGCTCTACCCCACGCTTACAAAAATCGGCTTTTAGGCTGCCCGGTGCGTAGTACACTCCAGCATGAATCACGCCGCTATTGTGTCCGGTTTGGTGCTTCGCAAAACCGGACTCTTTCTCAACCAATAAAATGGATTTGTCTGGGTGGCGTTGCTGCAGTTGCCATGCTGTCGACACACCAACGATACCGCCACCAACAATGATGTAGTCATAGACTGATTTCATACGACCTCTTATAAAACCGATAGTTGAGATTGTTGCAATTTGAACTTGCGACCACTGTAAATGAACACCGCGACAAATACCGCGCAGCTTGCCACACGAACCAACATTGGGATGTCGTGCCAAACCAGCAATGTACCCACCACTACCAACAAGAGACGAGTCAGAATGTTTAGAGGACCTTCCAAGTAGCCTTCAATCGCACCAATCAATGCATAGGTTCCGATGATGGCGAAGAAGCCCACGGCAATTACCGACGTTACATCCCAACTTACTAAGCCTGTGTAAGCAATCAGCAGCGGTACAAGATACAAACCTTTAGCGATTTTCCATGCCATCAAACCGGTACGCATTGGCGGTGTTTTAGCGATGGTTGCCGCAGCAAAGGCGGTCAAACACACTGGAGGCGTTACGTTGCTGTCTTGCGATAACCAGAAGATGATGAGGTGAGCAGCCAGCAATGCCAAGCCTACCGCTTCCATACCCAAACTTTGCTCTAGTAGGGTTTCCATAAAGTCTGCGGGTACTAACGCCACCATTTCTTTCGCGGTTTCCAACGCCATTGGTGTATTAAGCAGTTCCAACTTTTCTGGCGCTGCCAACATAAAGATGGCTTTTGCTTGTTCAGGCAATTGACCCGATACCATCAATTCAAGCAATTGGTTTTCCGCAATCAACTTGTAAAGCGCAGGGGCAGACAGTGTACCCAATACAATATACGCCGCTGTCACAGGTAAACCCATACCCAAAACAAGAGAAGCGAGCGCAATCAGAACGATCATGATGAACAAGTCACCATTCGCCCAACCGTCGATCATCAATGAGAAGGTGTTGCCGATGCCCGTTGTGCTGATCACGTTGATCACCAAACCAATACCCACCAGCAATACGGCGGTTGTCGCCATGTTTTTCGCACCTTGTGAAAGTGCTTCGATGATCGCTTTTGGTCCCATCTTGTGATCTTTTGAGAACCAAGAAGCCACCACCACAGAAATGATCGACAAGCCAGCAGCGTAAGTTGGCGTAAAGCCTTGAACCAACAAAGTAACCAATACCGCCAGCGGGATAAGGTTGTGCCAACCGCTGATCAGCACTTTCAGTAGAGATTCATCGCTGGTCGTGATTTTTTGAACGCCGCTGCGTTTGGCTTCGATACGCACAAAGAACGCCACAGACAAGAAATAGATAAGAGCAGGAATGAAAGAAACGGCAATAATATCAACATAAGGAATTTGCGTGTAAGACGCCATTATGAAAGCACCCGCTCCCATCACAGGTGGCATCAACTGACCACCTGTCGACGCCGCAGCTTCAACGCCCGCCGCGAAGCGCGAAGGGAAACCTGCTTTTTGCATTAAAGGAATACTGATAACACCAGTTGAAACCGTATTTGCCACACTAGATCCAGATACTGAGCCCATCAATCCCGAGCCAATCACTGCGATAAAACCGGGACCACCAATGATTTTGCCAGCCGCAGCACGTGCCACATTGATGATGTAATCACCGACACCAGAGCGAACAAGAAACGCACCGAACAGAATGAACATGAATACGAAAGTCCAACTGATGCGTGAGATAGAGCCAAACATGCCCTCAGAAGAATAGAAGCTGCGGTAGAGCAAGGTTTCCATGCTCAAACCCGGGAAGTGGAAAATACCTGTCGCCCACTTACCCCAAAGCACAACGTAGCTTAAACACACCACAATCAACACTGGAATAAACCAGCCCATGGTGCGTCGAATCAGTTCGATAACAATCAAAATTGCCATGATGGCGAAGACCCAATCGCTGGTCACGAACTTCACACCGCGTTCATATAGCGCATCTTCGGCATAGGGAATGTAGAGCAAACACGCGACCGCGCCCATGGCAATCAACACATCGATGCCAAGTGCAATCTTACTCTGCTTGAGAGAGATATGAGCCGGATACCAAAGCGCACAAATCACCGCAAAGCCAGCAAAGTGGGTCGCGGAAATCCATAACTCTGGTAACGTCGATAAGGTATTAAACCAAATGTGCAAAGCAGACAACACCACGCCAAACACTGTGATTGTGGTGGTTACCCACGGAAAATCAGTGCGCGTGGGCAGCTCAAACTTCTGCAATTCCTTTTCTATTGAGTCGCTCATCTCATACTCCAAGCTCTGGCGGCTTTTTCCATCTTAGAAATCGGTAGGGATAAAATGCCCCGAGCCGAAACTCGGGGCGAAGTTGGCGTTATTTCGCCATTAGGTCTGATGGGATTTCGATGCCCATTTCTTTGTAGTAACGCACCGCACCTGGGTGAAGAGGCACTGGCAAGCCAGCGATCGCTTTCTCAATCGCCATTGCTTTTGTTGCTTTGTGGATGCCTTGTAGGAAAGGCAGGTTCTCGTAGATCGCTTTGGTTAGCTGGTAAACGTCTTCTTCCGAGATATCTTCACGAACTGCCAAGAAGTTAGGCTGTGCAATGGTGGTGATCGGCTTATCTAGACCCGGGTACGTGTTCGCTGGGATCTCGTACTTCGTCCATAGGTTGTAATTGCCGTTCGCCTCTTTGATTTGTTCGTCAGTAAACGAAAGAATCGAAATGTCTTTACCCAACGCAGCAAAAGCTTGAGTGACCGCACCAACAGGTACACCCGCAGGCGTGTTCATGCCGTCAATGGTGCCGTTTTGAAGTGCGCTCGCACTGCCGCCGTAACCCATGTAAGCAAGATTGAATTTATCAGGGTCGACCTTCAGACCTTTCATGATTTGGCGACCAGAGTTCTCAGTTCCTGAGTTCTTCTTACCGATAGAGAACTTCTTGCCATCTAGGTTGTTCAGATCAGTCACTGTGCCCGTTTTTGCTAGGTCAGAGCGAACAATAAAGTGCTCAACGTTTTGCCAAAGCATAGAGACTGAGCGCAGTTGTTCTTGGCGACCGCTCTTCTCATAAGGACCTTCACCAGACCAAGCCCACGCACCGTAAAGACCTTGTAGAATCGCGAACTGTGCTTCGTTTTCATTCAGCAGTTTAACGTTTTCACCAGAGCCCGCAGAGCTGATTGCAGAAAGGGAGAAGTGGTGCTTTGGTGCCAACTTCACTTTGCTTAACGTCGCCAACGCTACGCCCACAGGGTAGTAAGTACCACCTGTCGATGCCGTTGCAAGAATATAGCTACGATCTTCTGCCGCAGCGTTAGCAGCAATACCAAAAGAAGTCACAGCGACAGCCAAAGCTTTTACCAGCTTATTCATTTTCATTATTACTCTCCGTGTAGTCGTTTCACGATTGGGGATTTACATCATGTTAAACCTTTATTAACAACACATTCCCTAGAGCAATTGAAATGCCAACTTTTAACCCTTTGTATTTATTGAACTAAGAGCTGAAAGACATCAAAAATGAGCAAAATCATGCTGATTTGATAGCAAAGTAATGAGCAAGATCTTGCTCATTGAAGAGGAGAAGGTTGCACGCCTAGATCGCAAAAGGTTAATAAAATGTGATCAAGACAAAATAAATGCACGATTCACTAATAAGCAATATTTTGCCGATGCAATTTTGGATTGAATTGCAACTAATGAGCGTCTTAACAATAAGAAGAAAAAGCGCATCATTCTAAACTGCTCAATTTATCAGCTGAGGTTTATAGCCTAAACGACTACAAATAGCACAAAAATACAGCAAAGAAAGCCATGTTACAAAAATGAAAAGTCATTTATTCTAATTTTTAATTTAAAAAGCAGCTCGATCCACCAGTTCAGAAATAAACATTGACCGTATCAACTTATTTTCTACTTCGGGGTTGTGCCAATGGCCCTATGTTCGTTAGTGTAACAACACGCCAAGGCAAACGTATTCCTTGGTATTTTTTCGTCTTTAAGGATCACCCATGTCAGCAACTGCGCAATTACAATTCGCTTTAAAACGCCCATCTGGCGTTGCTGCTGCGATCCTCCTGCTCTCTCTGAAACTGATTCAGAGCTGACAGGCTATATCTAAACTTTCTGTCAGCTTGAGAAGAAGCTGACGGGAACACCACATACTCCTCCCATTCCTTTCAGTTTCTTCCAAGCGAAACATAAGAGGAATAACAATGTTAAGCGCACGCAATATCGCCGCTTTGGGCTTCATGACTTTCGCCATGTACTTAGGCGCGGGTAACCTGATCTTCCCTCCATTTTTGGGTTACCAAGCAGGTGAAAACTTTCTGAGCGGGATGTCTGGCTTCCTCTTGACGGGTGTAGGTCTGCCTGCGATGGCACTGGTGATGGTGGCTATCGTAAACGGTTCAGACAAATTAACCGCTGCCCTACCTAAACCTTTGGCGACCAGTTTTTGGGTGATGGTGTTTATCGTGATTGGCCCTGCGTTCGTGATCCCACGTGCAATTACCGTGGCTTACCAATTTAGCTTTGCGCCAATGTTTGGTGATGCAGCTTTGGTGCCTTTCACTATTGCCTTCTGTGCTATCACCATTCTATTTGCCCTATATCCGGGTAAATTGGTCGACAACCTAGGCAAGATCTTAACGCCTGCCTTGATGGCAATCTTGATCATCATGTCTGTGACGGCTTTGGTTTCTCCTGCAGGTGAGCTAACTGCCGCAACGGGACCATACCTATTTGGTGCATTTGCTGAAGGCTTAACCCAAGGTTACATGACCATGGATGCATTAGGTTCTATCGGTTTTGGTTGGATTATCTTCCGCGCGATTCGCAGCATGGGTGTGGATTGCCCGAAAGCCACCGCAAAATACACGCTAATCGCAGCTTTGATGTACGCGGTTGCCATGGCGTTTGTTTACATCTCATTGGCTTACATTGGCTCGACAAGCTCATACTTGGGTTCTGAGTTCAGCAATGGTGGCGACATTTTAACGGCATTCACCTTCAGCCACTTCGGCGCGTTTGGTTCACTACTACTAGGTGCCGTGATGGTATTGGCGTGTTTGACTACTGCTATCGGCGTAACCACCGCAGGCAGTGAGTTCTACGACAACACTTTCAGCAAAGTGAACTACAAAGGCTGCGTTATCACGACCATGGTATTGGCTGGTTTGATCGCCAACGTAGGTCTAGAGCAACTATTGGCTATCACATTGCCAGCGGTTGTGGCGCTTCACCCAGTCGCGATTGCGTTGATGATCATGGCACCAGTGCGCAACAAGATGTCGCAAATCATGGTGGTAGCAACCGCATTCACTGCTCTAACGTTTGGTTGTGTTGATGCGCTGCACATCCTAGGTTACATGCCAAGTTCCACTGATGAGTGGATGGGTAATTACATGCCTCTGTACAATGACTTTGCTAGCTGGATTGTGCCTAGCGTATTTATGATGATTGTTGGTCTGCTGTTTACGACGAAAACCAACCAAACCGAACAATTCGAGCTGGTGAATGAATAGCCGTTTAACATAAGACATCGCTCAATAAGTGCGTTACTATGTAGCTCGCTTATTGATATCAGGCAAAGGAGTTGCCTGAATGAAAGATTGATATGGGTCGCCTATGGATAATCAGTATCTAGACATCAGAACACTGAACTTTATCGTTATTCTGTTCTCTTGCATTTACTCTATTAGTCTGCTTTGTTATCAATACACTCAGGGTAGAGTCAAAGGCTTAAAAACCTTCTCGATATCACTACTGTTTATTGGTTTAGGCCCTTTTTTACTTGGCTTTAGAGGCTCTGCGCCAGACTGGCTGACCATCGTCATAGCCAACACTCTCATATTAGTCGGCTTCTTGCTTACGCTATATAGCGTAAGCATTTTTCGTCAATACCCTTTAAAATTGGCTCACTGTCTTACCTTGTTAACACCTGTTTTCAGTGGTTCATTTTACTATTTCACCTTCCATGACCCTTCTATCAAAAGCCGCATTATTTATCTGAGCATGTATATTTGTATCGTCACCTTCTTTAGTGGTGTCGCCATGCTTAAAGGTACCCAAAAGGACTTAAAGCTCCCTGTTAAAGCAATGGCTTACTCTTTCTTTGGATTTAGTTTTTTTATGGGATTTAGGGCGCTTTGGAGTACTTTTTCAGGTGAGTTACCAAGCTTTATGGTCGCAGGCCTTATCCATCAGCTGACGTTCTTATTTAGCATCTGCCTGATCGTTGCTTTGAGCTTTAGTATGCTGTGGTTAATTAACGGACGCTTGGTGCAATCCATTAATGATCTCTCTCATTTAGATGCACTCACAGGGCTATATAATCGTCGAGCCATGGAAGAAATCGTTCCAAACTTGGTTAGTAAAGCACATAAAAAAAGCCAAGCAATCAGCATTATTATGACTGATGTCGACAAGTTCAAAGCGATTAATGATCACTATGGTCACACGGTTGGCGACTCCGTCATGGCAACGATCTCCACTATTTTTAAAAAGCATCTTCCTGAGTCCGCCTGCATTGTGCGATTTGGTGGTGACGAGTTCATGATTGTTTTGCTCGAAAAAGCACAGCAAGCCAAAATTGTCGCAGAGCAAATTCGCCTTGCGGTCGAAACTGAAACCGCTTTGCAATCATTTAAAACTGAAGTGACCATGAGCTTTGGTATCAGTCAGTTATCTGAGGGGCAATCACTTCAAGAGGCGCTTGCTGAAGCAGACGAAGCGCTATATAGCTCTAAACATACTGGAAGGAACCTCGTTACCTTGTTTGGAGAAGGTAAAGACCTAAATTATAAGTTTGTCCCAGCTCCAGCCAAAAGCGCATAACGTGTTTGTTATGCCAGTAATTTCGAATTAGCTAGAAATCGCACTAAGTATAGTCGGAGCGATTCAAACCAAACTTCTGCATCTTTTGGTTAAGGGTTCGACGTGGTAAATCCAACTCCTGCATCACCTCATTGATGCGTCCATGATGCCTGACTAAAGAATCATGTAGCACCTTACGTTCAAAGTTATGTAGCTGAATCGCCAACGGCACGCCCGCATGCGTCTCTTCGGTTGTTGAGGATGGTCGACTGGAGAGAACTTCCATCACGGAGACGGTTTCATCCAATGCAAAACGCATCGCTACATTCCTAAGCTCACGTACGTTACCGGGCCAAGAGTAAGCAAGAATGGCCTTTCTATCGGCTTCACTCAGCAGACGACTCTCAGGATTACTTTTCAGAGCAAAGTGTTCGAACAAGATCAACGCATCTTCTTCTCGCTCACGTAGCGGTGGCAAATAGATCTGCGCCACATTAAGACGATAGTACAAATCCTGACGAAACTCGTCATGATCATTGAGATCTTCTTTCGCGGCGGCGATCACTCTCAAATCAACTGAGATCTGTTGGTTGCCCCCAACGCGCTCTACCGTATGTTCCTGTAATGAACGCAACACTTTCACCTGCATGGACAGCGGCATACTCTCGATTTCATCAAAGAATAAAGTGCCTTTATCCGCGTATTCCAACTTACCAATGCGCTTTTTACCCGCTCCGGTAAATGCCCCTGCTTCATGCCCAAACAGCTCACTTTCAAACAGGTTCTCAGGAATAGCGCCACAGTTGATTGGCACAAAATGATAGGATCTGCGTTGGCTTTCATTATGCAAACTGGTCGCCACCAGCTCTTTACCACAACCTGTTTCGCCGTAAATGATCACGTTAGTATCAATGCGTGCTAACTTGGCTACTTGTTCTCTAAGCTGTTGCATCACTCGGCTTCGCCCAATCAACACCTCTTCTAAGCCGCTAACGCTAGATAGGTACTCTTGGCGATCTTGAGTAGACGTTTGTGCGCGATAGCTCTCGACCGCTTCGGTTACTCGTTGGGATAAACGCTCAGGTTGGAAAGGTTTCTCAATAAAATCGAACGCACCGTTTTGTAACGCCCCTACTGCCATATCGACGTCACCATGTCCGGTGATCAAGATAACTGGCGTTGGGACGTGATTGGCAATCAGGCTTTCTAGTATCGACAAACCATCGGTGTCTGGCAGGCGAACGTCACTGACAATCGCATCAAATTCTTGGCTCAGAATGGCCGCTTTGCCCTCTTCGCCTAAACTGAATGAGGTCACATCGAACCCCGCCAGTTGCAGCCATTGGCTGGTAGCCTGACGAACAATGTCATCGTCTTCGATAAGTGCAATTTTAGGGATGTCGTCAAAAGCCATGAGTTACTGCCTGCTTTGTGGGGTGGGAAAGAAATCGATCTTTATTAACGGTAGCAAAAACCACTGAGGAGAAAAGGAGCTAGATCTCACTTCTTGCTTACAAGTCTTTAACATCCAACCAGTTAGGCGCACTCTTTAATGACTGTTGGTGAGAACGCACTAGCTGAATGGAGTCGGTATGCAGCGCAAAAGGAATGGCAAAACATGGCTTGTGGTCGCAATTGCGGCAGTGCTGATGTTGTCTTGCTATAGCGCCAGCAGAGAGGTTGCCCGTCAGTGGTTGAGTGTACAAACTCAAACCGAAGCTCAACAAAAACTACTCGACTATATTGGTGAAGTTCGCCGTGCACTCAAACGCTTCTACCACTTACCTTACCTCGTAACCAATAACCCAGAAACCATCGCGTTTGTGAAAGGGAATCTGACTTATTACGAGCCATTGCAAACCCAACTGACTCAGCTAGATAAAGCCGCCAATACGGAAGGTTGGCTAATCCTGTCTAACTCTGGCGAAGTATTGGTCTCGAGTTTAATCGAAGAGCGCTTTAGCCTGTCTGACCGAAAAGCCATTGTGGAACAAATTCACAACCAAGGCGGCGGTGTTTCCTTGGTGAACAAAACCAAAGGTTCGAGCCCATTGTATTATCTTGCAGCCCCTATCTACGATGGTCTGGATATCGCTGGCATTGTGGTGGTGCAAATCAACCTTAGCTTGTTGACCGAACAGACCATTACTAGCCAAGACATCATCACGTTGCAGAATCGTCAACAACGCTTTTTCCTATCGAGTAGCGCGCTTTATAACGCTGACTGGTTTAACGAACCGAGCAACACCGTTCAGTTAGAAACGCAACGCTTATACGACAACACCAATATCAGTGTGTGGACGCTCAACCAGCAACGCTATTTTGCGCACACCGTTAAATTGGATGATTTGAATTGGTACGTCAGCTACCTCACCCCTTCTAAGCCGATTCAACAAACCATCAACGTGATTGGTTGGAGCGTAGCGGCGCTGCTCTTGTTGGTTGTATTACTCGTCATCATTGGTCTACAACGTCGACAAAAGCACATCAATCAACAACGAATTCAAGCCCTGTTGGAAGAGTCTCAACGCCGCTTGAAACAGATGATCAATAAAACCCACGTTGGTTTGCTATTGATTGATGAACAAGGGCAACTGTTCGATCTCAACCCAATGGCGAAGCGTTTGTTCTGTTTACCAGAAAGCGTCAATCGACACGCTTTTGCTTGGGAGTTATTCGATGCAGGCAATCCCAATTCCACCACACTTAAGCTACTGAAAGACTTACCTAAACATAAAGAGCTCGCAGAGATCAGCACGGTCGAAACCATTGCCAGACGCAGTGACGGAAGCGTCTTCCCTGTCCTGTTCTCGCTAACCAGTTTCCCTTGGCATGGCGAGCAGTATTTCCTTGCAACGATCATCGACATCAGCAAGCGGAAAAAAGCCGAACAGTCACTGCAACAGGTCAACCAAGAACTGGCACAGCGAGTAGAAGAGCGAACTCAAGCGCTAAAAGAAGCACAAAGCCAGTTGATTGAATCGAGCAAAATGGCCGCTTTGGGTCGCATGTCGAGCGCGATCACTCATGAGCTCAATCAGCCACTAACAGGTTTGCGAACCCTGCTCACTACAAACGAGCTGCTAGCGGAACGTGGCGAAACCGAGATGATGAAAGCCAACAATGTTTTGGTACAGAAGCTGATTGATCGTATGGCAAGCATGACCAGTCAGTTAAAGACGTTCGCCTACAACAAACCAGAAAGCTTACAGGCAATTTCTCTCACCTCTGCACTCGAAGAGACCTTACGCGTTTATCAAACCCAATTAGACAAAGTGGATGTACGTGTTCGAGTTCCTCATGACTTACCTAACGTCATGGGTGAAGAACAACGACTGCTTCAGGTGCTCGGTAATCTTGTCTCGAATGCGCTAGACGCAATGAACAATACCACCAACCCGCAGCTCAACTTGATCGTCAATCCAACCGGCAATCGGGTCGAACTGATCGTCAGTGATAATGGCTGCGGCGTGTCGGATGAGATGCTTGAATCCATGTTCGAGCCCTTCCAAACCTCAAAGAAAATTGGTGAAGGCTTAGGGCTGGGTTTAGCAATTACGGCCAACAATATGCGTGATATGAACGGACAAATTACCGTGCATAGGAATGAACAAAATGGGCTGACTTTCACTTTATTGTTCAAATCAGCCTAAGGTGATATTGATTACAAAATCATCATTAGAACTAGGCATCCCCGCTGTTTGAGAAAAACACGATCTCGATACAAGTATCGAGGTGTCTCCTACACTATTCTCAAGCAATAAATCCACAAACATTTCCTAAATATAAAGAGTGAGAAACATGATTAAGTTTCCTGAACATTTTCTTTGGGGTGGTGCCATTGCTGCAAACCAAGTAGAAGGGGCGTACAACCTTGGGGGTAAAGGGTTATCGACATCAGACATGCTGCCAAACGGTATTTTGAGTCCGCATCAAACCCGTGCAGAGCGTACACCGGGTATCAAAGACGTGGCGATCGACTTCTACAATCGCTACCCAGAAGACATCGCGCTGTTCAAAGAGATGGGCTTTAACTGTCTGCGCCTATCTTTAGCTTGGAGCCGCATCTTCCCGAACGGTGACGAGCTAGAACCTAATGAAGAAGGTTTGGCGTTCTACGATAAAATTTTTGACGAACTTGCCGAGCACAACATCCAACCTTTCGTGACCTTATCTCACTACGAAATGCCTTACGCACTGGTTGAAAACTATGGCGGTTGGGGCGATCGTCGCGTCATCGAATTCTTCGAACGTTATGCTCGCACCGTGCTGGGACGCTACAAAGACAAAGTGAAGCTGTGGTTAACCTTCAACGAAATCAACATGTCTCTACACGCACCATTTACTGGTGTTGGTTTGCAAGAAGACGCCAATGAACAAGAGATTTACCAAGCGATTCACCACCAGCTAGTCGCAAACGCAAAAGCGGTAAAACTGTGTCAGAAAATCGTACCAAACGGCAAGATTGGTAACATGCTGCTTGGCGCAATCAACTACCCATACACCTGTAACCCTGATGACGTGCTTGCTGCCATGCATGAAAACAACAAGTGGTTGTTCTTCGGTGATGTGCAAACACGTGGTCAGTACCCTGGCTACATGAAGCGTTACTTCCGTGAAAACGGCATCGAAATTCAGATGGAAGCAGGCGACTTAGAAGAAATTGCATCGGCAAGTGTCGATTTCATCTCATTCAGCTACTACGCAAGTGGCTGTGCAAGTGCAGACCCGAAACAGAAGGAAGTGGGTAACATTGTCGATAGCGTACCAAACCCATATCTTGAGAAGAGCCAATGGGGCTGGTTGATCGATCCAAAAGGCCTGCGCATTCTGCTGAACTTCCTTCACGATCGCTACCAAAAACCACTGTTTGTCGTAGAAAACGGCTTAGGTGCACGTGATGAAATCGATGAAAACGGTGAGATTCAAGATGATTACCGCATCGCTTACTTGAACGACCACCTTGTGCAAGCACACGAAGCGATTCTGGATGGCGTTGAGTTGATGGGCTTTACCAGCTGGGGGCCAATCGATTTGGTCGCGAATTCAACCGCTGAGATGAGCAAACGTTACGGCTTTATCTATGTCGATCGTCATGATGATGGGCAAGGAACGCTAGAACGTAAACGTAAGAAAAGCTTTTTCTGGTATCAAGACGTGATTCGTACTTCAGGCGGTTCATTGAAAAGCTAAGCCTGTTGTCTAGGTATAAAGTGCAACTAGGCATTCGCCTAAACCATCAAGCCCTGCAATTGCAGGGCTTGAATTTTAAGGTGTTTATTCATTTAGAGATTAAACTGCAATCTCTCCACCGTCTTCACGGCGAATAACCACTGTCGCCGCTCGTGGGCGCACAGAAACACCAGCAGGCGTTTCTTCGGCTGCATCTTCACTGTATGGCCAGTTACCTGGGTGCTGAATATTCACAAACAATGATTTGTAATCAGGGCTGATGGTAAAGCCTGTTACTTCACAACCATTTGGTCCGACAAAGAAGCGTTTCAATTCAGCTTGATTATCCGCACCAATCACAGCTTGATCACCATTCTCATCTGTTAGCTTAGATGGAACAACAGCCAACATTTGATCATTGGTGTAAGACGTGACTTCATCTGCGCCGTTATCAGTCTGAATCCACAAAATACCACGGCCATCAAACGCTAATCCGTCTGGGCTCGCAAACTGGTTTAACTCATTCAAGCCAGAACGGTTGGTATCTGCATCACCATTTGCTGGCGAACCAAACACAAAGATATCCCAAGTAAAGTCAGTTGCTGAAGCACCTTCATCCCAACGAATAACATGACCAAACTTATTATTCAAACGTGGATTCGCAGGATTGGTTTCATCTGTACGGCGCGTATTGTTCGTCAATGTTAAATATACTGAACCCGTGAATGGATCAACCGTACACCACTCTGGTCGATCCATTGGTGTTGCCCCAACTAAATCCGCCGCACCCGCAGTATTGATGATAATTTCAGCCAGTGAATCAAAGTGATCCGCTAACGTACCACCAGCGGTTGTTACGCTATCAAGCGTTAATGGTAACCAAGTACCTGTGCTGTCTTCATTGAAGCGCGCCACATACAGTGTGCCTTCGTCCATGTACTTGTCACCCATCGCCAAGCGGTTATCAGGGTTAGCATCTGCTGGATCCCACGCTGCCGCAGATTCAAATTTGTATAGGTATTCAAAGCGAGAATCGTGGCCAGAATAAAATACCACTGGTTTGCCTTCTTCAAGCTTACCGAAAGTACAGCCCTCGTGACGGAAACGACCTAGCGCAGTACGTTTCTTCGCACGTGAGTTTTGCGTGTAAGGGTCAATCTCGACAATGTAACCGTGACCATTGGCTTCATTACGGTAATCATCCATCGCACTTGCTCCTGTTGGAGCCACATTAAAGCGAGAGAACTCATCAAGACGCTCTTCTGAATTTCCTGCTAATGTCTCCCACAAGTAGCGTGTACTTTGATCATCGACACCAATGCGATCTTGCTCTTCTGTACGAGTCCCGGCATTAACAAAGTAACCTGGCCAGTTCTCTTCACACGTTAAGTACGTGCCCCACGGCGTGTAGCCGTTGCCACAGTTGTTTAACGTACCACGCGCTTGGCTGCCATCTGGCGAGAAACGAGTGACAGTTAAAGATGTGTGGGCCACCGGGCCAGACAAATCCATGACTGTCGCACCAGTATAACGACGGTTTAGTGGATCGGTATCAACCAACTTCCACATGTTGTCTTCCAGTTGAATGCGAACCACTGACACACCGTGCGCGTTAATCTCTTTGCGCACTTCATCTACAATGGTACGTACGCCATTTTCAACCGTCGGACCATTTGGATGCAGTGCTGATGTGTCGATGTACTCGTGGTTAATACATAGCAAGCCATCTGTAGTGCTATCGTTCAATGGGAAAAAATGCATGCCGTCATGGTGCATGCCTAGCGCATTTAACTGATCGGTACTGGTGTTGGTACCATCATTTTGCCATGCGCTGCCTTGCGCATTAAGTGGTGTTCCCCAAGGTACTAGTACTTGTGCGGTGTAGCCTTGTGGAATTGAAACTGCGTCAGTGAGTGAGCCAGGGATAGATTCAAAGTTAAGAACGGCTTTAGATGCGCCCGAACCACTGCTTACTGTACTCCCTGAGTCAGACGAGTTACAACCAGCCAATCCGAAAGCACCAAACGCTGTCATCGCACTGATACCTAAACCACCTTTCAGAATGCTGCGTCGAGATAGGCTCGCTTCTAATACTTCTTCAAATGGTTTGTTTTCACTTTGATTATAACGCGTCGCGTCAAAGGTTTCCTTGCTCATTTTTACTTTCCCGATCTTATAGTTTAATTAATAAATAAGTGATTAGTTGAACGGCAAGAAGTTTGGATAAGAAAAATGACAAAAGTGCTTAAAACATATGAAACTTGTGTTTCAACAATACTGCAAACCAACCAACACAGCTAACGAAGCAATTAAATTCTGGTCACATAATCACCAACTGTATCGCTTCATTCTGATTTTACTTGGGCTAAAGTATGATAGAAGGTATAAGGTGTACGAAATCAAATCATCTACGAGAGATAATCATGAAATTAGACAAGATCGATAACAAGAGCCGTCGTATCCGTAAAAAGCTGTTCTTAGGTGAGTTCGCAATCCTAGGTTTCGAGATCAGCTGTGAAACAGACATTAACGACTTCGACCGTTACGATGCATTCGTTGATGACTTTATCGACTACATTGACGAGCTTGGTCTTTGCTTCGGTGGCGGTGGTCTAGAACTGTTTGAAGGCTTCCTATGTTCTACTAACCGTTACGGCAGTGCGACTGAAGAACAGAAAGCGCAAGTTATCAAATGGTTAGAAGCACGCCCAGAAGTGAAAAGCGCGCAAGCGGGCGAACTAGTTGACGCCAACTACCTGTAACTAAAGGGCAACCTGTAATACGCAGAGCTCAATAAATGGTAGAGAAAGCTGGTCTTAAGACTGGCTTTTTTATTTTTGGAAGAATGCGATATTAAAAATAGGGTGCTTGGGAAGTTGCGCGGAGTGATTTTGGCGTTTTTGAGCTGGCAATCAACGGGAAACTGCGTTCCACAGCCAGCTCGTGCCTTTAGGTATAATTAACTATGATTTTTTAGCTGGGGCGTCTTTCGTGTCTTTCCAGTATTGAATACGCACACGATGTAGCTGAGCTCTTCTAGTCTTTTTCATAGTAAAGTCCCTCATCTTATATAAGTAACGCTCCTCATGGAGCTTATTGTCTAAGGTCGTATCCCCTTCAATCTATAAGGGAATCAATCATTTAACCGTGACCAATTTCACAACATAATGATAATTACCGATTTCTTGCAGCCTGTTTTTACTGGCAAACGGCATATTATCTATCTGACACAGTTAACTTACTCACCAGATATGACAGAAAAATGGCAATCAAGTTCCCTACTTATACTGTCATTGAATCTTAATAAGGATTAACAAGGTGGGCATTTCAGATTTACCATACTGTTTATAAAAACCGCAAGAATTTTTATTTCTTTTCAAACAAATCTCTACTCAAGATCAATTCACTTTCATCTTTATCGTCTCCCTTTTAACGCATTGTGATCCAGTTCAATCCACAGAACTCGGAACAAAAAGCGCACATTAATACATTCACCACCAAACTTGTGCGAGATCTCTTACAAGAGTTGTAAGCAAATAGATTAATCACCTCTAAGAGCAATGCCAGAAAAAAACATTAAATATATGATTTAAAAGTAATATTTAAATTCACTTAAAATAATAAGTAAAAATAATTTAGAAAAGTTAATTGAGTCAAATCAGCAAAACATCAATACTCAACTTGTCGACAGGATGTTGGCGGGAACAGGAAAAAAGCCTAAAGGATTGGGTATCTTCAGGATGAAGATTTGATAGCTTAGGATGAGTTGTCAGCAAGGATGTAGTTAAGCTCTAGGATAGAGTTCGCCCGTCAGGATGATAGGCAAGAATGGACACCGCTAGGAAGGCGATGAACAAGGAACTCGGTTAAAGGACTTAGCCACAATCAAGGATAGATGCAGGGAGCACCTATTAGTAGCGGGATTGCTGCGAAAAAGAATAAGCCCCGTCTGGGAAACCAGGCGGGGTTTTATTTTGTCTGTAATGTATTGATAAAGATTCATCTTTATCGTTTAAGTCTTCTCTGTTTTCATAAAACACCGTGCTATCATTTTCTTTACGTCTCCCAACAAAGCTCTCAGAAAATCACACACTATGCTTAATCCTGTTTGGTTACATACATTTAAGACATTGATTGAAGTCGGTCATTTTACGCAAACGGCAGAAAAACTTTTTATGACTCAGCCTGGCGTCAGCCAACACATCAAAAAATTAGAGCAAAGTTGTCAGCATGCCTTGATCAAGCGCGAAAACAAAAGCTTCGAATTAACCGAGCAAGGCAGGATTGTCTACGCATATGCGCTCGAGTTAGAAGATAGAGAGAAGAAGCTGCTCGAAGAGCTCAGTTTTGATGATGCGTTTTCAGGCCACTGTAAACTGGCTTGTTCTGGTGCAATGGCGTTAATGTTGTATGGGCCCATTTTGGAGAAGCAAAAACAGCACCCGAGCTTATCGTTACATTTAGAAGCCGCGCCAAATCAATCTATTCTCAACGCCATAACGCAAGGGCACATCGATATTGGTATCGTGACTGATGTTCCCAACAAAGGTCTGTTTCACAGTGAGCGAATTGGTAAAGAGAGGTTGTGCTTGGTTCTGCCAAAGCATTATCAAAATAAGCAGATAACGCCACAACTCTTGCATGACTGTGGTGTCATTAGCCACCCTGATGCCGAGCATTACATGACGCTGTTTTTTGACCAGTGTGAAGAACCACAGCTCCAAGAAATTAAGATGAGCGATTTACCATTATCCGGCTACGTAAATCAATTGAGCCAAATTTTGCTACCTGTCAGCAAAGGACTTGGCTTCACCGTGCTGCCTCAAAGTGCGGTCGACAATTTTCCGCTAAAAGACACGTTACACATTGCTCAATTGAAAAACACTGTATGTGAAGAGCTATTTCTGGTTCGTAAGCGCAGTCGTGCTCTACCTCTGCGCTATCAGACCATCAAAGAAGTGTTATTGGATGTGATCGGTGGTGCGCATCAATGATGTTAGCCACTCTTCGCTGGTAATGCGTTCCTCTTGGCAATCCACCCAATATGGTTTGCCAGATAACCAACTTTTCGACGCAACTTCTTTTATAAACACATCCACGGAATCAACGTCATCTTTGGCGTAATCCCATTTATTGCGCATGTGTTCTGCTGCTTCTTGATTAGTGTACGACTTGCCGTTGCGGATAAAAGTGCAAGAGGATTGCTCAACTCGTTTTATCAACGTCGAGATATCTTGCTCTACCCCTGCTAGTGCAAAGGTAGGCAGAATGCTTAATGTAAGTAACAACGTCCACTTTGCTTTCATCGCACCTTTATCCTTATCCCTGGCCACGTAACTACTAACTACTAATAGTAACTACTGATAAGTGACTTAACTATTCTGGTGTTTGGCTGCTTAGCTCAGCAATTATTGCCACCATGCCCGAGCAGGCTGAGGCTCCGCAATCGCCAAGCGTTGACCAATCTCAGGGCTAACTAACGTTACACCGCGCTCTTCACTGATGTCTAACGCGCGTTGCATCGGTTCATTCCAATCGTGCATCGATAAATCAAACGTGCTGTTATGGATCGGCATCATAACTTTGCCCTGCACATCGATGTGTGCTTGAACGCTTTGCTCTGGGAACATGTGAATGTCTGACCAGAGTTCATTGTACGCACCTGTTTCAATCATGGTGAAGTCAAATGGACCGTACTTTTCGCCAATCTCTTTAAAGCCATTGAAGTAACCAGAGTCACCACTGAAGAACACTTTGTGTTGTTGTGCATTGATAACCCAACTGCCCCACAGCGTCGTATCGCGGTCTGTCAAACCTCGACCGGAGAAATGCTGAGTCGGAGTCAATGTATATTCAATGCCGTCGACAGAATGTGACTCCCACCAATCTAGCTCGATCACTTTCTCCTTCGGCACCCCCCAGTTAACCAGTAATTGCCCCACTTTTAACGGCACCAAGAAAGTGCCCACCTTGTCGCCTAGCACTTTAATAGAAGCTTTATCTAGGTGATCGTAATGGTCATGACTGATCACCACCACATCGATAGTTGGCAAATCTTCTATCGTGATGGGAGTTTTGTGAAAACGTTTTGGCCCAGCCCATTTCACAGGAGACGCGCGATCACTGAATACAGGGTCGGTCATCACCAGTTTTCCATCGAGCTTCATTAATACGCTTGAGTGACCCAGACGATAGATGACGTCATCGTGCTCTTCTAACAGCTGCTGCGCTGTGATCGCATGCACTGGAATTTCAATCGTTGGTGTTGGGTTAAGGCGCTCAGTCGTAAAATACGCTTTCATGATTTCGAACATGTCGCCCAAACCGCTTTTGTATTCCAACTCTGTATTTGCAAATTTGTCCGGGTATGTTGGCGCTTTTTCAGTATCAACATTAGAACAAGAAATCATGGATGTACCCATCGCGAACGCTCCTACTGTGGCTAGCAAAGTTTTTTTCATAAAAAGTTAACCCGAACAAAAGTAAACTACACGGTGCAGTTTACATTCTAATTATCAAAAGTAAACTACTTAGTGTAAAATAGATCAAGAAATGATCTTCTTAACTTAGCAAGCTTATGAATGTAAAAAGAAAAAGTCGTAGCGAAACCAAAAGAGAAGCCATCTTGTGCGCGGCAAGGCAAGCGTTTCAAGAGTTTGGAGTGCAAAACACCAGCATGGATAAGCTCTCTTCAATCGCACAAGTCTCTAAGCGCACGGTCTATAATCACTTCCCTTCTAAGGAAGCGATCGTGACGGAGTTGCTGACTGAGCTTTGGCGTTCGTCAATGATGGAAAGCGATATTAAACGCTTGGCCACTCTGCCACTTAAAGATCAATTGATTGAATTACTCTACAGCGAGATCATTGTGGTGACGGAACCAAACTATATTGAGCTGGCAAAAGTGGCATTTGGGCACTTCTTATTTAAGCCGGAAGATCTCAAAGAACAAGCAGAACAAATGTCGAAACAGGAAACCGCCCTGTACCGCTGGCTTACTGAGAAATCGAACAGTGGCGCTTTGCAAATTGATGATGTACATATAGCAAGCACTCAATTGCACAACTTACTTAAAGGCAGTGCATTCTGGCCGCAGTTAATGGGAATTCGCCCCTCTTTGTCGAATGAAGAATCTAGGCTGTTAGCTACCCAAACGGCGGAACTTTTTTTAAGTCACTATCAAAACAGCTAAAAACAGCGGTCAAATTGGCCGCTTTTTTAAGCGATAATTCGTGACAAAGCGATGAAATTTTTGCTCAATTTTATTTATCTCACCCTTGACAGTCTCATACCGCAAGGCGTGAGCGTTCGATAAAATATTTTTGTCGTGTCGACGATGCTTTTTCGTTTTCATCTCACAAAAAAACGCCCTAAGGTGCGCACCTCTGACGACGTGGTTGTTCAACCACAATTCTAAATCGTTGAAGTAAGTAGGTTATGTCATAACATGATCACCTGCCTACTGCATTCTATGCTCTATACTTATATTTTAATTTGGTACTGACTTACTAAGGAATTGCCATGCGTATTGCTATTCTCTCTCGTAATGAGAATTTATATTCAACCATGCGCCTAAAACAGGCGGGTGAAGAACGTGGGCATCAAATCGATGTGATCGACACGCTTCACTGTTATATGGACATTACGAGCAACAACCCTAAGATCCGCTACAAGGGTGAAGAATTACCGCAATACGATGCTGTTATTCCACGTATTGGGGCATCTATTACGTTTTACGGCACTGCTGTTGTACGTCAGTTTGAAATGATGGGTACATTTTGTGTCAACGAATCTGTCGCGATCAGCCGCTCTCGTGACAAGTTGCGCTCATTACAACTGCTATCACGTAAAGGCATCGGTTTGCCACGCACTGGCTTTGCTCACCATCCTGACAATATTCAGGACGTGATCAAAAACGTTGGTGGCGCACCTCTAGTGATTAAATTGCTAGAAGGCACTCAAGGCATTGGTGTTGTACTTGCTGAAACAAATAAAGCGGCAGAAAGCGTGATTGAAGCTTTCATGGGTTTGAAAGCTAACATCATGGTGCAAGAATTTATCGAAGAAGCAAAAGGCGCGGACATCCGTTGTTTTGTTGTCGGAAATAAAGTAATCGCCGCAATGAAGCGCCAAGCAAAAGAAGGCGAGTTCCGTTCTAACCTTCACCGTGGCGGCTCTGCACAACTCGTGCGTTTGAGCAAAGAAGAGCGTGCGACCGCTGTAAATGCAGCGAAAGTGATGGGCTTGAACCTTTGTGGTGTGGATATCCTTCAATCTAAAAATGGCCCAGTGGTAATGGAAGTGAACTCTTCTCCTGGTCTAGAAGGCATCGAACTAGCAACGGGTAAAAACATTGCAGGTATGATCTTCGATTTTATCGAGAAAAACGCTAAGCCAAATTCAAACCGTACTCGCGGTAAAGGTTGATTTTTGTTTAACGCACAAGAGAGCCAAAAACCGGCTCTCTTGTTACTCGTCGCTAGGATGACACTATGAATCAGAAAATGATCATTGGGAATGCCGAAGCTATTTGCTTGCCAGAGTTAGGGATTACTCACCTTGAAGCGCGTATTGATACAGGCGCTCAAACCTCTTCATTACATGTAGACAATATTGATTGCTTTGAAAAAGATGGTCAGTCTTATGTTGCATTCGATTTGCACCCAGATGTATACCATTTAGAACAAGTGGTTCGCTGCACAGCGAAACTAAAAGCAAACCGTAAGGTTAAATCTTCTAACGGTACTTTTGAGCACCGCTGCGTGATCACGACGATGCTGCGTATGGGCGACCAACAATGGCCAATCGACATTACGTTGACTAACCGTGAAAAAATGACTTACATGATGTTGTTAGGTCGTCAGGGCATGGCAGACAAAGTGCTCGTTGATCCTAGCCAATCTCACTTATTGGCATCTTAACTCCGTAGCTTCAGATGAGTGATCGAACGTTTTTGTTGAGCATCACTCGTCTGGCTTTATCTTCGCTTACTTCCTACGAAATAACGCAAACAACAATCCCTTCGCTTTAACTTTTGTCACTCGCCAGTGCGTCATTGGCTTAGTCGGCGCTGTATTCAAAATGTGCTGATACGCTTTTTCATCCAAAGTTACCTCTCCCCCATGTGCCAAAAGCAAACATTGCGGATTCATCTCAAACACACGCTTTAATGATTGCCGATATTGATTCGGATGAAATATGGGAAACGGCGCAATCAGATGCTTTTTCACCTGCACCATTAAATCCGCCACATACAACACATCTTGTTCAGAATGATAAACCGACAGATCTCGATCAGTATGCCCTAGCGTTTCTAGCACCTGCCAATCATCAAATCCAGGAATAAACTCTCCATCAATAAGTTCAATATCTGGATTTAACTTGCGGGAATACCAAAGGTTTTGCTTTGGTTTACGCATCCGATTCGCCATCCAGCGTGCTAACATTAAATCGGTCAAATGCATTAGCCAACCGTCTACACCGCTATACCACTGGCTCTCTCGCTTTGCGGCCAATAGCTTACATCCTGTTAAATCACGTAGTTTGTGCGCACCACCAGCATGGTCTGGATGCATGTGGGTCACAACAACCAACTTTAGGTCAGAAAAAGGACGATGGAGTTGATGTTCAATAAAGTCTTTAAGATGAGGGATGTCTGCTCGACTGGCACCATCAAGCAACAATAATTTATCGGGATATTCGGCGAGATACATGGTCTGAATGTACCCCTGAATTCTGTGCAGCTGCAAAATATGTCCTTATTTTAGTGAGATGCTTCATGACCGAATCCTTACTGGTCAGACCAACTATAACAGCAGAATGGACGCTTCGGTAAACAAATATTCACACGTAGCGACGACAACAAATCATAATCGAGATGATAGATTTTAATCATTAGACTCAAGGGCCCTTTTATCCGTTAATGCGCGCACACGGAGTTCGTGTCAGGGTATGAGGTAAATACCTCATGATTTGCTTTTTTGTACTTTTCCTTCTAATTAATTAAGGAGTTAAGTACATTTTTGTGAGAATCGAGTTGGAAAAAGCAACTAAATTAGACCGCATCCGCGCGGACTACAACGTTCACTACTGGAGCCAAGGTTTCTACGGCATTGATGACCAAGGCGAAGTATATGTATCACCACGTAGTGATCGTGCACATCAAATCCCTTTCAGCGCTATTGTAAATGAGCTAGAAGCGAAGCAGTTAAATCTGCCTGTATTAGTACGCTTCCCGCAAATCGTGCACCAACGTGTGCATGGTATTTGCCACGCATTCAACCAAGCAATTGAAGAATACCAATATCCAAACAAATACTTGTTGGTGTACCCAATTAAAGTAAACCAACAACGTGAAGTGGTGGATGAAATTCTAGCGAGCCAAGCTCAACTAGAAACCAAGCAGCTTGGTCTTGAAGCGGGTAGCAAGCCAGAATTGTTGGCGGTACTTGCATTGGCTCAACAAGGTAGCTCCGTGATCGTGTGTAATGGCTACAAAGACCGTGAGTATGTGCGTCTTGCACTGATCGGTGAAAAGCTGGGTCACAAGGTATTCATCGTACTAGAGAAGCTTTCTGAGCTGGATCTGGTACTAGAAGAAGCGAAAAGTTTGGGCGTAAAACCGCGCCTTGGTTTACGCATTCGCCTCGCCTCTCAAGGCGCAGGGAAATGGCAAGCAAGTGGCGGTGAAAAATCGAAGTTTGGTTTATCAGCATCGCAAGTGCTTAGCGTTATTGAACGTCTTAAACGCGAAGGCAACCTAGACGCGATGCAACTGGTTCACTTCCACCTTGGTTCACAGATGGCAAACATCCGTGATGTACGCAATGGTGTGAACGAGTCTGCACGTTTCTACTGCGAACTACGCGCACTCGGTGCAAACATCGAGTACTTCGATGTGGGCGGCGGCTTGGCAGTGGATTATGACGGCACACGCAGCCAATCATCGAATTCGATGAACTACGGACTTGCAGAATACGCACGTAATATCGTCAACACAGTGGGCGATGTGTGTCTGCAATACGAACAACCAATGCCAGTGATCATTTCGGAATCGGGTCGCTCGCTAACAGCGCACCACGCTGTATTGATTTCTAACGTAATTGGTACCGAGTCGTACCTACCGGAAGAAGTACATGAGCTTGATGATGACGCTCCGCTTTTGCTACAAAACATGTGGCGAAACTGGGAAAACTTGCAAGATGGTACAGACGCTCGTGCGTTAATTGAGATTTACAATGATACCCAAAGTGATTTGGCAGAAGTGCACTCTCAATTTGCTACAGGTGTGCTTAACTTGGAACAACGTGCGTGGGCAGAACAATTGTCACTACGCATTTACTTCGAATTAAGCCGCAAGATGAGCACTAAGAATCGCTTCCACCGTCCGATTCTGGACGAGTTGAGCGAACGTCTTGCGGATAAGTTCTTCGTGAACTTCTCTCTCTTCCAATCTCTACCAGATGCTTGGGGTATTGATCAGGTGTTCCCTGTTCTGCCACTTTCTGGTCTTGGCGAGGCGGAAGAGCGTCGTGCAGTGATGTTGGACATCACATGTGACTCTGATGGCGCGATCGATCACTACGTTGATGGTCAAGGCATCGAGAGCACGCTACCTGTACCAGCTTGGAGCAAAGACAAACCGTACCTAATGGGCTTTTTCCTAGTAGGCGCATACCAAGAAATTCTTGGTGACATGCACAACCTATTTGGTGATACCCACAGTGCTGTAGTCAATGTTGATGAACACGGTCAATTTGAGATCAGTTACATCAACGAAGGTGATAGTGTAGAAGACATGATGCGCTACGTTCATATCGACGTGGATGCGATTCGTGACAATTATAAACAATTGGTTTCACAGCGAGTTGAAGCCAATGAACAAGCACAAATCCTAGCAGAACTAGAACAAGGTCTAGCAGGATACACCTATTTAGAGGACTTCTGATATGAATGATTTGTTTACTAAAACTGATTATTCGCTTTACTCCAACTCTATGTCGTTTTTACGTCTGCCGTATATTCGTAACCCGGTATCGGCAGACGCAGACGTTGTGGTGTTGGGAGTCCCTCTGGACATGGCAACATCTGGTCGTCCAGGTGCGCGTATGGGTCCAGATGCAATTCGCCGTGCCTCAGTCAACTTGGCATGGGAAGGTAAGAAGTTCCCGTGGAACTTCAACGTATTGGATAAACTGAAAGTGATCGACGCAGGTGATCTCGTATTCGATTGCGGTGATGCGGAAGATTTTACTTACCGCCTTGAAGCGGCAACCAGTGAAATTCTAAAAAGTGGTAAAACCATGTTGGGATTGGGCGGTGACCACTTCATTACGCTACCTATCCTGCGTGCCTATGCGAAGCATCATGGCCAAATGGCGTTGATTCACTTTGATGCTCATACGGACACCTATGCAAATGGCAGTTCATACGACCACGGTACGATGTTCTACCATGCGCCGAAAGAAGGTTTGATCTCAGCAAAAAACTCAATACAAATCGGCATTCGTACGGAGTACAAACAGCAAGATCACGGCTTCAATGTGATTAATGCGATGCAAGCGAATGACATGTCGGTGAACGAGATCCTAGAAGAAATTCGTCGGACCGTCGCAGACAAGCCAGTATATGTCACTTTTGACATCGACTGCTTAGACCCGGCCTTCGCACCGGGAACTGGTACACCAGTTTGTGGTGGCTTGAACTCAGACAAAGCGCTGAAAATTATTCGTGGTTTAGCCGGCATGAATATCGTGGGTATGGATGTTGTCGAAGTATCGCCTCCATACGACCACAGTGATGTTACCGCACTAGCGGGAGCAACCATCGCACTAGAAATGCTTTACGCATACGCATCTGAGCGCGAATAGACATAATCATTTCTAAGGGAGCTTCGGCTCCCTTTTCTTTCTGATGCCTTCCTCTACCTTTTATTCACTCGTTGCATCTTGAACTCAGATCAACCGAGCAGACGCTTTATTTTTGCACTTTAACCATTAAAACCAGTTACCTATAAGGCTCATTCTATTCACGAAAAGTAAAAGATTTAACGTAATTAGACAAAGAAATGCATCTCTTTTTGAAAACAAAATCGGATTAGTTTTTCTAATTGAAATCATAGATTTTTATCTTGCTCAACTTCACACTTTTCGATTGCTAATTATACAAGCAAGCACTATTATCTCGCGCAAATACCCCCGCAACACAAGAATTCAGTTGGCACTCTATAAAAGAGCGCTAAGGGTTTTTACGTCTTAAATTTTTTGGAGAGATACGCAAATGTCTGCTTCGTTTCCATTAGCGAAACTTACCTTTTTAATCGCTATATTGACTGCCGTGGGTCAAATGACCCAGACAATGTACGTGCCTTCAATCGGTCATATGGCGGGCGAGTTTTTGGTATCTGCGTCATCACTTCAAGCTGTGATGGCTTGTTACCTAATCCCATATGGCTTGTCGCAATTTGCGTATGGCACACTATCGGACCGCTTGGGACGCAAACCGAGCATCATCGTCGGTCTACTTATCTACATCCTAGGTACTTTGGTGGCGCTATTTGCACACCAATTTGAGTGGTTCTTGGCTGGTAGCTTCATTCAAGGTTTGGGGATCGGTTGTGGCGGCGCGATGTCACGAACTCTAACTCGCGACTGCTTTGAAGGTGCTGAGCTGCATCGTGCAAACAGCTTGATCAGCATGTGCGTGATTTTCTCACCACTAATGGCACCAGTACTTGGCGGCTACCTAACAGAAGCATTTGGTTGGCGCTCTAGCTACCTATTTCTAGCTCTGTTCGGCATCGCGGTGGTGATTACCATGATGACCAGCATGATGGAGACTCTGCCAAAAGAGAAACGCAAGTTCGAACCAGTGGCAAAAAGCTACAAGCACGTTTTGTCTGACCGCCGCTTCCAAGGCTTTTTAATCTGCCTAGTTGCGACGTTTGCTGGCGTAGGTGTGTTCGAAGCAGCTGCTGGGGTATTACTAGGTGGTGTATTGGCATTACCAGCCACTACCGTAAGTTTGCTGTTTATCTTGCCGATCCCGGGCTACTTAGTGGGAGCAGGTTTGTCTAGCTATATCGCGCAGCGTCGCTCTGAGCGTCGTGCGTTAAATGTTGGTTTGGTGTCGATCTTTATCGGTTCAGCCGTCGTATTAATCCCAGGCTTGTTTGGCGTAACGACTGCACTGACGTTAATTGGTGGCGCAACTATTTATTTCCTAGGTGCGGGCATTCTGTTCCCAGCAGCAACAACTGGAGCGATTGCGCCATTCCCATACCATGCAGGAACAGCAGGCGCGACATTGGGTGGCATGCAAAACTTGGGGGCAGGTGTCGCAACTTTGCTCGCGTCACTATTTCCAGCGCATAACCAGATGCCTTTGGGCATTATGATGATGGCAATGTCGGTAATTGCAATGCTTGGGTTAATGTGGGTGAATCGAGCACACAATCACTCAAACGAAGTACCGCAAGTTATCTGATCATTATCAGCTTAGTTTCACAATCCAAAAGGGACACACTCAACAAGTGTGTCCCTTTTTTCATATCACACTATATCGATTTCCCGATGAGAATGATTTAACTTTCGAATTGATATTTGTTAAAAATAACAGCTACTTACACAATGTGTTTTCAGCGCCCTTCAAATTGAGTATCCAACTCGGAAATATTGAGGATTCTCACTTTTTCGGTATACCCCATAACAAAGAATGGACAACTGAAAACCACTAACAAAATGAAAGCCCAGCCCTCAGGATGAGGCCACTTGGGTGTACAATAAGGATAAAATCAGATGCGTTTCACTTTAACTACGTTGGCCTTCTCGGTCGCGCTTGTCGCCGGATGCAGCAATCAAGGAATCCCCAGCATGACTCAATACTCCCAAACACAGATCGTTGCTCAACAAACTCAAGCTCCGGTTGCGAAAAAAGTCCCTCACTCGATGACTATTCATGGCGATACCCGCGTTGATAACTACTACTGGATGCGTGACGACGAACGTAAAGACCCTGAAATTTTACAGCACCTAGAGAAAGAAAATCAGTACGCAGAAACCGTTCTAAAGCACACTGAAACACTTCAAGATACGCTATTTGAAGAAATTAAAGGGCGCATCGCAAAAGACGACAACTCAGTACCGGTTCGTAAAGGCAACTACTTCTACTCCAGTGAAGTGACCGGAGATAACGAGTACGAAGTCCATTTGCGAGCTAAAGACTTTGCAGGCAAAGACAAACAAATCATTTTAGATGTCAATGAACTAGCAAAAGAACATGAATTTTTCAGTATCGGCGGCCTATACGTTAGTCCGAATGAAAACTTATTGGCGTATGGCGAAGACACATTAAGCCGCCGCGTGTACACCCTTAAGATCAAAGACCTGACAACAGGCAATTACCTACAAGATGAAATCGAAGGGGCCTCAAGCGCTGTCGCATGGCAGAACGATAACAACGCCTTTTACTACATCAAAAAAGATCCACAGACCTTATTGGGCTACCAAGTTTATCGTCATGTATTGGGCACACCACAAAGCAGCGATGAGCTGATTTTTGAGGAAACCGACAGCGCCTATTACACCTCACTAAGCAAAAGCAAAGATGGCGAAGATATTTATATCTGGCATTCGAGTACAGAAACCAGTGGGGTCTCTATCATTGATGCGAACAACCCTAAAGCAAAGGCGAAACCGTTCTATCCTCGTGAAGATGGCATTGAATACAGTATTTCTAAGCTAGGCGATTGGTACTACATTTATACTAACTATCAAGCCGTCAACTTCCGTTTGATGAAAGTTCATCAAAATGACATGCATGACCGCTCTAAATGGCAAGATGTGATTGCCGCAGACGACAATACTCAACTTGTCGACTTCGAGTTATTCAATGATCACATCGTCTATGAGCAGCGCTCTAACGGCCTAGCAAGCGTCACTGTACGTCAGCTTTCAACAGGAAAAGAACTCCCCCTCACATTTAATGACGATGCGTTTGCTGCCTATTTGACAGGTAACCTAGAGCTGGATAACGAGAAAGTTCGTATTTATTACAGCAGTTTAACCACTCCAGGAACCTACTACGATTTCGATCTAAAAACGGGCGGGTCAGAAATCATGAAGCAAACACCTGTACTTGGTGATTTTAATCCTGACAATTACCAATCAGAACGCATCATGGTCACAGCCCGTGACGGTAAAGAAGTACCCGTTTCTTTGGTGTATCGTAAAGACTTATTTAAGAAAGATGGTACAAATCCACTCTACCAATATGGTTATGGATCTTATGGCGCAACCATTGAGCCAACTTTCCGCTCGACACGTTTGAGTCTATTGGATCGCGGCTTTGTTTACGCCATTGCTCATATTCGTGGATCTGAAATGCTTGGCCGCCCTTGGTATGAAGACGGTAAAAAACTAACCAAGCAAAACACATTCAACGACTTTATTGATGTGACTAAAGGTTTGGTTGAACAAGGCTACGGCGCGAAAGATAAAGTCTTCGCTGTTGGTGGCTCTGCAGGAGGTCTCTTAATGGGGGCTATCATCAACCAAGCACCAGAACTGTACCGCGGTATCGGTGCACATGTTCCGTTTGTGGACGTGGTAACCACTATGCTCGATGAATCAATTCCATTGACCACCAATGAGTATGATGAATGGGGTAACCCAAATAACAAAACATACTATGACTATATGTTGAGTTACTCGCCTTACGACAACATCAAGGCGCAAAACTACCCGAACATGTTGGTAACGACTGGCTTGCACGACTCTCAAGTACAGTACTTTGAACCAATGAAGTGGGTCGCCAAACTTCGTGAAATGAAGACAGACGATAACGTCTTGTTGTTCAAAACCGATATGGAAGCCGGACACGGCGGCGCATCTGGTCGATTTAAGCGCTTAAAAGAAGATGCGCTAGAGTATGCCTTCTTCCTCGATTTACTCGATAAAAAATAAGCGTATTAATAGAACTGCATCTCTTCTAACAACAAAAATGCCCGCAAGTTGCGGGCATTTTTTATAGACGCACTCTCTAAACAAAGAGTGGGGTTACCTAAGCACAGAATGACTAGCGTCTCTTATAGCCAAAGGATAGCAGAAAGAAAAACGCCTACTCACAACGAGTAGGCGTTAACACAATAAATGTGTTTAGGCAGTAGAAACTGGCCTATTTATTAGAAGTAGTAACGAGCACCTAGAGTCCAGTAGTCGTTCTCTTCATTGTTGTAGTCGTTACCTAGATCAAACTGGTAAGCTGCAAACGTTACGAAAGCAGGAGTTACAGCGTACTCTGCTTGTAGCGCAGTTTCGCTTGAAACTGTCTTATTGTCTTCTTCGTCTTCTACGCCTTCGTAGTTAACGCTGAATGTCCAATCGTTTACGCCGTATGCCAAAAGAGCTTCAAGTTGAGAAGTGTCTTTACGCATTTGGTAAAAGTACTCGTTCATCCCGTATACTACTGCTGCGTATAGACCTGAACCGTACTGACCGTAGTTTACAGAGAATAGGTGTGATTCAGCGTTCTTAGTACCTAGAGTCGCGTTTTTAACATCACCACCGCTGTATACGTAGCCTAGACCAAAGCCAGCTACAGAACCGCTCAATGCAACTTGACCACGTTGCTCGTATGTTGTTGCATCTGAAGTTTGCTCACCTTGCCAACCTAGACCTAGGTTGAAAGCAAAACCTTCACCAAATTCAAAACCTTTACGGTAGCTAAGCATTTTATCAGCACGAGCTGAGCCTAGGTTGCCGTGGTTGTCGTACAAAAAGTCGTTCGCAAACGCGATTGGTAGATCCGCAACGCCAGCGACATCGTAGTAAGGTGACCATTGAGTACCTGCTACTAAACGGCCAAACTGCTCATGAGTAGCACCGATGTAACCTAGACGAGTTTTGAATGACTGTTCACCACCATTTAGGTAGTTAAGCGCCCATTCACCTTTAGCGTCGATAGTAATACCGTTGCCAATGTCTTTCTTACCCGCAACGTTAATACGCGGAGACACTTGGTGAACTTTTACATCTTCTTCGAAATACTCACCCACGCCAACTGAAACGTGACCGCCGATCGATAAAGATGTACCATCGCTGTTGTAAACTTCTGCTGCGAAGGCCTGTGAACCACATGCTAGTGCCGCCACTGCAACGGCTAGAGTTTTCATTTTCATTGTTAACATCCGTATAGTTGTTTGTACCGGTTCGCTTAGAAACAGATTAAATCCGAATCAATCGCAACGAACACATAACAAAGTAGTAATGAAATAGAAATGAAACAAACACTTTCTTATGCAACCAGTGGTATTAATGCTCACATTTTGAAATGGATCACAAAAAAATAGGGAACTTTTCATTCCCCATCATAAAATCTGTGGCTTTTTACGTGTCACATCTCCCAACGTGCGAGTGGCTTCTCAGTTTTGATACCCTTACTGCCCCAGCGGTCAATAACATCAATTTGCAGTATGCGGCTCGGTTTAATAAGCGATGTCAAGGTTTTCGACGGTCGTTTATCCGTCACCAACCATAGCGTTTTATCTTGTTCAAACTGAGCTTTTAAAGATAATTTGTCTTCTTCTGTCCACTCGAGTTCCGGCTTAAATTCGCGCCCAACCACAAACAATTGGTTGCCAGAGGCAAAGTCCTCTAGTGACTCACTCATCAGTACCACTGAATCGATGCCTTTATCGAAGATCTCTGCCTGTTGTTGGTTGATCAGTTCACGCACATTGAGCATAAGAGCCTGTTGATTCGTTTGAATCGTCTTTTGGTGTTCAGGATATACACGTTGTAGATCCTCTCCAACAATACCCGCCATTCGGATTAAGTTTGTAGGGTTCAGCCATGCGTACTTCGATGTTGACCCGTTTTCCAATGTCAGTACTGCAACTCCTTGAGCTCTAGGAGAAATGGCCTGCGATGCATCGATTTCAATCAAGTGAATGTTGCCCTGTCGAGCGTAAACATAAGTCGGGTCTTGTTTCCAAATCGCACCAAGAGTAATAGCAACCGTCGCGGCTTGACCCGCTTGCTTAACTTGCTCTGTACCTTTATTTGCGAACCAGTTCTCAAGACGCTCAACGCCGTAACGCTTTGGAGGCAGATACTGAGTCTCTATCCCTGTACCTTTCATGAGTTGCTCAGACAACATGTACGTGACGGGAGTGCTGGTTAAAATGTCTTTGGCGCTTGCCCACGATGGAAGTGTTGTCGCTATAACCAAACCAAAAGTTATCGCTAATTTTTTTATCTTCATGTTCATTACTTTATAAAAAGGGTTACGCTTTTTGGATAATTCGGTAAACCGTTGCTGTTAGGAAAAATGCCGCAGAAACAATGATGATGGATGCGCCTGATGGCACTGGTAGCTCAAGCTCCATCGGCAGTATGGTTCCTACTAAACACGCAATGGTTGCCAATAAAGAAGAAAGGAGAACAAAACTGCCCATGCGTTTAGTCAATAACCGAGCCGTTGCACCAGGAATCAGTAGCAATGCACCAACCAATACAGCGCCAATAATCTTTACCGCGGCGATGGTGACCAAGGTGATCATCATGACAAATAAGTAATCATAAAAGCTGGTATTAAAGCCGCGTACACGTGCAATATCCGGGCTAATACAAGTCAGCAAAATGCGGTTAAACGTTGGAATAAGAAGCAGTAATATGATCAAACAACTGATCGCTAAAATAAGGATATCGTTGTCCGTCACAGTCAAGATCGAGCCAAACAACACGTTCTCCAACATGTGAATGTTGATCTTGCGAGCAACGTACATTAACAGCGCAGCACCAACCGCTAACGCTAGTGCAAGAAAAACCCCAACCAGTGTGTCGTAAGGTACATTCGTACGATTACGAACAAAGTGAAGCAACAGCGCAAAAATCATACAAAAGCTAAACAATCCGATGATCGGATTCTCTGGCGGCTCACCGAGCAACACACCAATCGCGATTCCGGTAAGCGCAGCATGCCCAACCGCTTCAGAGAAAAAAGCCAGTCGCTTGGCGATGACTAATGTACCAAGACCACCAAGTAATGGTCCTAATATCAGCGCTGCAACAATTGCGTTCACCATGAAAGCATAAGAAAAGCTATCGCTTAACCATCCAGCTTCAACGCCGCTAACCGCTAACTCTCGCAACCAATCCATTATGCAGCCTCCACTTTTGCTGTGTAGTGCTTGAATAATGTTTCTATACGATCAGGACTTAGTACATCTGAATGGTGCCCTGACGCCACAATTTGACGATTTACAACATGGACCTGCGCATCTAAACGGCGCACTGCGGTCACGTCATGGTGTACTGCCAGTACCGTTTTGCCTTCTCCAACGACTTCATGAATCAAACCTTCAAGATATCGAACACCTTGCTCATCCATGCCAGTTGTAGGTTCGTCTAAAACCAATAAATTGGGCTCATCCAGTAAAGCTTGCGCAAACAAAACACGCTGTTGCTCACCGCCAGAGAGTTGCCCCATACGACGGTCGCTACGCGTTGCCATACCCACGCGATCCAGCTGGGCCAGGGCATGTTGAGTTTGTTTCGTTTTACGTCGCCAAAATAGAGGGATACGGGTTTGGTTAAGCAGTACAAAATCCATCACGGTTAACGGGAGGCTTGCTTCAAACATCGCTTTTTGTGGCACATACCCTATCTTCCCCGATGCATCTGATGGCTCTGGCCAATTGAGTGCAATGTTTCCCGAAAACGGCGTAAGTCCAAGTACCGAACGAAGCAAAGAAGTTTTCCCACCACCATTCGGTCCCATAATCACGTGACATTTCGCGTTCTCGAATTCGGCGCTGATATTCTGCAAAATGATATTGTCGGCGTATTTTAGGCCCACGTTACTTAAGGAAACGGAAGGTCCAGTCATTACGCCTTTTCCCCTGCTCGCTTACTCGCCACAAATTTCATGGCTTCGATTAGTGTTTCCACATTATCTCGCATCTCAACCTCAACTTTATCGGCCTCATACTCACCGTGAGTCATGTGAGAAAAGCGATAAAGCTGCACCCCAGTCGCCTCTTCGATGGTATCAACAAAGCGATTCGGCATATTGAGCTCATAAAACAGAACATCAATGCCCGATTCACGAATTTTCTCTATCGTTTCCTGTAGCTGACTTGCACTTGGTTCTACACCATGAGCAGGCTCAATGACAGCGGCAACGTCAACACCAAACTCCTGAAGGATATATCCGTAAGCATTGTGGGTTGTCGCCACCTTCATACCAGCCGTGTCCAACTCACCAAGAGACAACATTGCATCACGCTTCATCAGGCGAAATGTTTTCGCGTATTTACGAGCATTTTGGCGATAGAACGTAGCATTGTCTGGGTCCAATTGGCTTAGCTCACTCGCGATGGTGTAAACCTTTTGAATGGTTGTTGATAAACCGACAAAGGTGTGAGGGTTCACTGCTCCTTGACCAACAGACTGCCCCATAGCAGGCAATAAAGGCACTTCTTTGTTCGCCTCGATAACCACGAGATCATCACGCTGAGAAGCCTTGATCACTTTCAGTGCAAAATCGTCATGACCAATACCATTGATCACTATTACGTCCATTTCATTTAAGCGCTTAAGATCATTAGGTTGTGGCAAATAGTTGTGAGGATTAAAACCAGCATCAACCAAAGGAATGATGTCCGCCTTCTCACCAACAACGGCTTTAACATAGCTGTAATAAGGTTGAAGCGTAATACCAATACTGAGTTTATCGGCAGCAAAGCCAGTAGAAGACACCGTCAATAACGCGGTGGCTGTAAGAATACGACGTAAAAGAGAGCGTTTGATCATAGTACTTATCAATTATGTTGTCTTAATGGGCGTGAGAATGAGAGGAAGAGTCTGACAGAACGATTTGTTTCCACCCGAAATCGTGGCGTTTAGCTAGATCGCTTAGTCCCTCCACATTTAACGAACGGCTAGAATCATTAAACCAAATATCAGCTTGAGAACTGCGGCTATCCAACAGCATGGAAGCAGAGCCTTGGGCACTGGTCTTCACGCCAATGTAGACACCGTCATCAATTCGTTGCCACTGATGAGAACCTTTACGCTTCCAGTTTTGGTCTTTCACGAACGGAGCAATCCAAAGCACCTCCATATCAGAGATCTCAGGCCAAGTTCCGGTATCTAACTGCAAATCACGAATCTCTTCATGAGCGAGCTTAAGCTCAGCGATCAACCCCAACTCATTTTGATGTAAATCCGTGATTAACACTTGATGAGACTGCATGTCTGGCTTTTCAGTCGCGACCTGATGGTAGGGCATAAGTATGGCTGCTGAACTGAGAATTGCTGCGATTGTCAGTGCGACCCACTTTCCTTCTCGGTTACCATCATCAGGGCGAACTTTCTGTACACTCATTTCTCTTTCAGCTCAACGATATCCACTTCCACCGGGCTTTCATGTCCGGCATCAAATACCAAATAGAAATCTGTTTCAGGGTGAGTAAATTCTGCGATGGAACGCTTATCTGTTTTTTCTTTGGCGATCAGATTGTCGTCGTAATCGTACATTTCGACATCGTAGTCGACCGCTGTCGATCCATCCGAGTAGCCCGCTTCACAAATCACTTTATCTTGCGCCAAGTGACAGCTCATCAGAGGAAAATGTGCAGCAGCGTGAAAGGACGCAAATCCAGAAAAAAGCAAAACCGCTTTTAGAAGAGAAGTGTTATTCATGATAATTCCAAAATGGCCCAGCAATTGCTGAGCCTAATTCGATTAGTTAAGTTGAGTTTCAAACGTAAGATGAACATTGGCACTCGCTTTATCCGCCAATGGATTATCTTTTAATTCACCTTTGTAGTTCGCTTTCATTAAGTAGCGCCCAGCGACTTCTGGCGTGAAGATCACTTTGCCATCTTTATCGCTCACCACATCGATTTGTTCTTGATGGTTTCGGTACATGGTACCTTCACGTGTAATCTCAGCAGTAACGCCCTCTTGTGGCTCTCCGTTAAAGAAAAACTGGAAAGTCACAGGCTCACCTTCAATGATGTCCGATGGATGCGTGATCGGTTTCATCTCCAGCATTTTGCCTTCAATCTCCAACGCTTTGTCCGTTGGCATACCAACCGTAATGTAGCTTTCTGCTCGGGTGTAACTTAGTTGAGTAACCACATCACGCGCTTGCTCAGGAAGCACGTCACCACGCTCAGCTTTGTTTGCTCGCGCCCATTTCACCGTATCACGACGGCCCGCTTTGTATTGTGTGTAGTAGCTCGGCTGATTATTAATCGCAACTTTGTGCGTGCCTTCGTCTGTAAAAAAGAAATCAAACATAGAGCGACGCTTGCCACGAACAACAAAGTTAGGACGCTCAGAGCGGCCATCCGGCATCACCACAAATGCCTGATCACTACCCGCAGGCTTATCAAAAACAAACGTTCCGTGAGAGGCAGTAACATCAAATGTCAGCCAGTCACCGCCTTCTTTAGAAACCGTAAAGTGAGAGGGCAGAACCCAACGTGGATGTGCTTGCGCGGTGGTGGTTACAGCCAATCCCATTGCCATTACACTCGCCAATGCCACTGCTTTCATTTTGGTTTTCATTGTTGTGTCCTTTAATCACTTAACTTGATAATTGACGGTGATGACACCCGTCTCTTGTGTTGGTTTAAGCTCATAGCGCACGTCACTGTCCGCTAGCGTTATTTTTTGACGTAAGTAGTTTCGCCCACCGTGTTCACGAACGACTTCGACGTACAACGTGTAATTTCCTTGCTCCAAACGCTCCCCTGAGTCATTGGTTCCATCCCAGACAAAGCGGTATTGACCAGCAGGACGTGTTGCAGAAGTCACCGCATCAACAAGTTCACGATCATAACGACCCGCTTTTCTCCACCAGCTGCGTAGATCTTTTAACCATTCGTCTTTCCCTACCCATAACTGAATGGTTTTAACCGGTTTACGCTGATCGTTTTCAACCCAAACCGCCACATAAGGGCGTGCATACATTGAGGTATCTATCTTTGGAAGTTCGAGTTCGAAGTCGACCTTCGCGTTATCTGGTAGAGGCGCCGCGGAAAGAGAGAAAGGAGTAAAAGCCGCGATCAAAGCGGCTTTACAAAAGTGATTACGGCGGAAAAATCTTCCTGTGTTCAACATAAGTGTTCTCTAAAAAAGCTGTTATGGAACAGCAACAAAATAAATTACGAGCGACAGTAACGTACCAAAGCTCATCCATTGCATTGACGTTCTGAGCGTCTTCTTCTTAGGCAGTAACAAGCACACGCCTGTAAGAACAAAAAACACCATCAAAAGCGCAGTGACGTCGATAAACCACTTCCAAATCCCACCACTGTTGCGTCCTTTATGTAGATCGTTCAGCAGCGCAACAATACCGTAGTGCGTCGTTTCGACGTCTGCTGAACCAGTAGTCATATCAATAAAGACCGTAGCGTTATAACCCGGGCCTTTAAAATCCATAGAAAGCTCTCCGAGTAACAACTCACCTTGCTCAACTTCGGTATACACATCTAGTGCGGAGGGAGTGCCGCGAAGCTCGGTTTCTTTAGTCAAGAAAGCCACCAGCCCTTCACGATTAGGTTGAAAGGTATCTGAATGTGAGAATAAAACTGAGTGCGGAACCGTCAGAGTATGTTGTTGAATGATAGGTTCACTGCGTTCAAACAATTCGGGGCGATTGAGGGTAATACCAGTTACTGCAAAAAACAGCGTAACTAAGAGAAGAGCCATCGAAATATAGATATGTAGGCGGCGAGCCCAAGTTTGAACACCTTTGCTTTTAAGCAACATAAAAACAATCATCACCAATAAATGTGGGGCATAATTTAGGTGATAATCATTCGTATTGGCATTTAATTTACATTGTTTACTTTTTCAATTCAGCTTGGCTTGCACATGTTTTAGCTATTTGGGCCAATGCGAGTTACCGATTGCCTACCCTCTAGATAATAACCCTATCAATTTTAATGACTCAAAATTTAATGATATTTCCAATACTAAAAAGTGGGATAGACTCCACCAAAATGCGCCTTTATGTATATTTAATGAAAAGCTTAAAAACTATCCATAAACTAGATAAAAAAGGTAAGCTAAGAAGTTAGTGTAGGGTTAGATAGAGAAGATTTTCTGATGCTAGCCAAACGTTATGGTGTAGTTCAGAAGGAAAAATATGAACAAGAATGTTGGAATAATTCTCTTATCACTTTTCTCAAGTGTCACTTTCGCAAGTGAAAAGTTTGAAGCCAGTTTGTTTAACAACGTAAGCCAATCTATCGATAATTATGGTGCTAAGATAAAGCTGTGCGAATCTATGGCAGACCAGAATACACCTGACAAACAAACCCTAGAGTATTCAAAGAAGCATATAGAAGCATTAACTCCTGTTCTGCCGTTTTTAAGCGAGAAAGCTTTTGAGGCTTGTGTATTAAAAGAGAAGCAAGAGCTAGCATATTATCTATTAATAGCAAAAAATAACGCTTCAAGAACCTCAACATTAAAGCTTGTAGAATCGACTGAAAGCCTAACTTTTCATATCGAACCTACATCGAGAGAAAAGTTTGAAACACTGAGCAAGGTACATCAAGAATACATAGAGAAAAGCCCTTTTTTCTCCCGACCATTTGATGCATTAGCTTTTTATGAAAAGCTCATACAATAAATAGCCTTTATGACTTTAGACAAAAAAATACCCGAGACTGAGCTCGGGTATTTAATAAAAATGTTCGCTATGAGTTCTGCGTCGATTCTACTTTGCGTAGCTGTGATAGATACTTAACCCAACTCTTTGCCTGATTCGATGGCTTAATCTCATTCGCTCTTTTGGCATTAGCGAGCGCATCGTCAAACCGCTTAAGTTTGTAGTAAGCGCGAGTTTTGATAAGTGCAACATCCGCTTTACGACCTCTGACCTTATCGAGCGCGGCAATGGCATCTTTATAATGGCCTTCTTGCACCAACAGTTGAGAATAGTTCCAGTAATACTGCCTATCTAGCTGAGCTGCAATACGCCAGCTATCAATAGACTCTTCCCACTCTTTTGCCATTTGCCAATACGTTGCTTGCTGAGCTTTTAGCTTACTATTCGAGTTTACATCCTCTAGCTCGTTCATCACCAACGCAGCTCTCTCAGGAATACCTCGTTTCGCGTACAATTGTGCCAGCAGCTTTAAGTCATCTTGGCTAAGTTGTAACCCTTTCAGTTTTGCCAACGCCAAAGAGTCTAGGGCACGTTTGTTGTCATCAACCCGTAGGTATAGAGCAACAAGCTGACGCCACCATTCAATTCGCTCAGGTTCAATCACGATTAAGCGTTTGATGGTCGAGATTGCCGGCTTCCACTTTTTCAGTTCTAGCTCAGCAGAAAGCTTTATCGACAATGCGCCAAGCTTGTCTGGCTGACCAAATTTCTCATAACGAGCCATTGCTGAAAGCACTTTTTGCCACTGACTCAGTTGATAATGAGATTGGGAAATACGCAGCCATAGCTCATGCGCTTTTTGACCTTTAGGAATGTTTTTGCTCAAGGCATAGTAATGAGGTAAAGCCTTAGAAAAACGTTGCTCGTTCAGCAGTATATCAGCCAACATTTTTCGGGTTTGCCATGCTTGCTCATCTTGTAGCAAACCACTATTGACTGCCAACTCAAGTTGCTTAATCGCCGCTTGAGTTTGCTCGTTCTGCCAGTAAAAAATACCCAACATTCGAGCGACATAAGCTTGGTCATATCCACGAGAAAGCTCCATAGCTTCAAGAGATGAAATCGCTTCTTTCAGTTTCTCTTCTTGAGCCAAATTATGTGCTCGTTGAACTCTCACTGCGGTGTATTGGCTTAACTCACTGGCAATGGTTGAGAGTGCACTCAGGCTTAATACCGTACCGATTAAGAATTTTTTCATCATTTGGCTAACTTGAACTCCACTTTAGCGGTTTGTCCGAACTGCTCAATTGACACACCATCCTCAACTTTTGGCTGATACTTCCATTTTTTAAGCGCACGGATTGCTTCCCTTTCAAACATGCGCTCGGGCTCAGCCTCGATCACTTCAATATCTTTTGGTCGTCCAGTTGCATCGATCGTGAAACGCATAATGACATAACCTTCCACTCTACGTTTCAGCGCCTTACTTGGATAGCGAGGATCAACACGATACAACGGCAGTGCTTGCTGGTTGCCCATTGTTCCCTTCAAGTTTGGTGCACTAATCGCGATGCCTTCAAGGGCAGTGTTTAAACCTAAAGCACTGACTGGCGTCATCTGACTCATTGGTTCCATTTGAGTGTCAGCTTGAGACAGATCCATTGGCTCCGGCGCTTGAGGTGGTTCTGGTTGCTCCGGCACTGAACGTTGACGACGCTGCACGTCTGCTTCATTCTCTACCATCACCATATCAAAACGAACGGCTTCTGAAGCTTCTGGCGCACGCTGGTTGCCTTTATCAACCATCCACGCCATAAAGCTAAACAAGCTCACAGAAATTAACAGTGATGCTGGTAGTGCAAGTAACAGCCTGCCCATTAAGGTTTCTCCGCCGCCAATGCAATGTTCTTCACACCCGCCGCCTTTGCAGCGTCCATCACTTTCACGACAGTGCCATTGTAAGCATGCTCGTCAGCTTGGATAACTAACGAAGCATCAGGCTGATCAAGTAACAGGTGCTCAATAGAGGCCTCAACACGCTCAATATCAACCACTCGTTTGTCGATGTACACATCATTCGCTGCCGTTACTGCGATAAAAATGCCCGCGTCTTTTTGGCTTACTACATTAGAAGCCTGAGGGCGATTCACTTCTACACCAGATTCACGTACAAACGAACTGGTCACAATGAAGAAGATCAACATGATGAAGACGATATCAAGCATCGAGGTTAAATCGACTTGAGCTTCATCTTGTTGGTTAGGTCTGCGTCCGAGTCTCACTTTTGACTCCTTAAAGATTGTTCTAACTGGATAGCTTTTCGTTCACACACTTTGCTAAGGCGAGCATGAATAAACATGCCCGCAAGCGCTGCTACCATACCCGCCATGGTTGGCAGCGTAGCAAGTGAGATACCAGAAGCCATCAATTTCGGATTGCTGCTGCCTTGCGATGCCATTACGTCAAACACCGTAATCATGCCTGTCACCGTCCCTAACAACCCTAGCATTGGGCAAACCGCCACAAGTAGCTTAATAGTCGATAGGTTTTGGCGCAGTTCGATTTGCGCTTTTGCAATCCATCCTTCACGGATTTGATGCGCGTACCAAGAGTGGTGCTCTGATCTTGCTTGCCACTGCTCACAAAGCTGTTTTTTTACCCCAGGGAAAACCGTTGTGAGATAAATAACTCGCTCCATAACCAACAGCCAGCACACCGCCACGACGGCGGCCAGCCACCATAGGATTTGACCACCTTGCTGCATAAAGCTCATCAAGGTTGTGGCCCAATCCTCACTGATCAAACCCAATGTGCTGAGTAGGATCTGCTCCATTACGCTGCGTTCTCCGCTAAGGTGTTAGAGTGACTTTTGTTACTCGGCATATCACGCTCAGCTTGTTCTGCAACTAAACCGATGCCTTGTTTTTCTAAGATACTGCGAATATTTTCTGCTTGAGAGCTCAATACGTTGTGCGCTAATAGCAAAGGCATGGCTGAAACAAGGCCAAGTACGGTAGTCACAAGTGCCATCGAAATGCCACCCGCCATTACTTTCGGATCACCATTACCAAATTGAGTGATGACTTGGAAGGTTTCGATCATACCCGTTACCGTGCCTAGTAGGCCAAGCATAGGAGCTAGAGCAGCAAGAAGCTTAAGCATCGACAACCCTTTTTCTAGGTGGGTTTGCTCATCAACAACGGCTTCCAAAAGACGTAGTTCTAACGCTTCTACGCTGCGATGCTTGTCTTTCTGGTATACCGCAAGCACGCGACCCAAAGGGTTGTTTCCTGGCTGCGCTGGGGTTTTCAGTTGCTTCATGATTTTCTGGCGCGAAATCATCAGAGATGCACCACGTACGAGCGCAATCAATAGGCCGATAGCCAATAAACCAAGGATGATTTTGCCGACAACGCCACCCGCATTTAGGCGATCAGCCAAAGTCGGTGAGTTTGCGAGCTGCTCAAGAAGAATGCCACGTGACGGATCTATGACAAGCGCATCAATGTCACCAGAGGAAATAGTATTCGCTGTTGGACCGCTTTCAGGCTGACGAAGATAGTTTACCGCATCTCCGCGTTGACCATTCCACTTAACGTAGCCAGTGTCATCCAGCAGCGCCATAGAACCAAGACGAACACCACTAACCGTTTGTTCACGACCCTCGCCATTTAGCAGTGTGAAAGAGACGTTTGCCATTTCACCGCTTGCTTTGATTTGTTCTTCCATGCTGCGCCACATCGCCTGAAGTTGGGTCAACGTTGGCAGTGATTTAGCCGCAACAATAGCATCGATATCTTTCTGATATGAGTTTGCATCTACACCGGTTACTGAGCTTTTTAGCTCAGACTCTAGCTCTTTTGCGTTCTGGCGAACGACGCCAAATAACTCACCTAGGCTCCCGGTTTCTAGACGCAACTTTTCTTCTAGCTGTGCCAGTTCTGCTTCATTTTCACCGAAGGTAACACTTAATGAGTCCGCCTCTGCTTGAAGAGCAGCACGCTCTGCCACCAATTTATTCTTTATAGCCTGTAGGTCTTGCTCTGTTTGCTTAAAACCTGATTCACGCGCGACATTGTGCGATTGCTGTTGACGATTTTCTTGCTGCGCCTTTTGTAACAACGCATCACTAGCAAAAGTTGTATAAGGCATTAATGCGGCTGTCGAGATTAATGCAACCGATAACCATTTTTTCATCATTTATTTGCCCTCCGCAGCGGTTAACGACACTGGTAGAGTTAACATGCTCGGCGCGATCTGTTTATTCGCCATAGCGAACGCTTTGTCTAGCTCTGATTTTTGCTCAGAACCCACTTGTTGCCATGCTTGTTGTTGCTGTGACCAGCTCCAAAATGTGTCACCAGATAAGCTACGCGCTACCAAAGACAAACGCCCTAAATAGAGAATGTCCGCCTCCACAGCTTCATTGTCACCTAGGTTAATCTTGCCTTGGTAAACGCCAAGCTTGGTGCCGTAATCCATTTCAATTTGGTACGCTTCTAAAATACGACGAAACTTCTCTGCATCCGCAACGTCTGCACGCGTCATCATGGAATCCAGCTTTGCAATTCGCTCCTCACGTTGCGCTTTGCGTATAGGCTTGTCGTTAGCGACGAGCACTTTTAAGCCCTCAAGCATGTGATACATCAAAGGCACGACACCTTGACGAGTTTGAGCAATCTGCTCAATTTGCTCGTTCAAGCTATCAACTTCTTGATTTTGACTTTCAACAAGGCTTGCAAGGTGATCGCGATAAATCTTCAAGTTACCGACTTCCTCTTGCAGCTGCTCAATTTCAGCTTCTAGAGTAAGTGATTTTTCTGCGCTTGCATCAATACGTTTTTGGCTTACCGCCGACGACTGGTTTGTTTTACTCTGCACAGCTTGTGCATCGTTTAAGTTCGCCGCGTGAGCGGGAATCAAAACCGATGATATCAACAGAGCGATACTTGATTTCATTAGATTCATACGAGTTATATTTCTGTGTTCCAAAAACGACCAAAGGGGAAGACTACCCTTCCCCTTTAATAATCAAATTGTTATCAGTACTTGAACTGGATTGTTGCCATGTAGTTGCGGCCTTCTCCAACCACAACCCCACTCGCACCTTTTTGCTCGCCATTCGTGCTACCACCACCTGCGAAGTAGTCGGTATCGAATAAATTCTCGACATTGAATCGAGCAATAATATCCAAGTTTTCATCGTACTTATGTTTGTATGACACGCCCATATCAACGCGAGCGTAGCCATCTTTCTTGAAGGTGTTCTTTGCATCACCGTAGCGATCACCTTCATAAATCAAACCAAGGTTTAAGTTAGTGTTGTCTTGAACCTTGTAGCTAGACCATAGACTTGCCGAGAACTCTGGCACGTCTACAGGGCGGTTACCTTCATATCTTTCTGCCTTCTTAAGCTCTGCATCCAAATACATTGCAGAAGCGGTTAGCGACAACTCTGGGGTCACAAAACCTTGAGCCATTAACTCAGCGCCTTTGTGAACTTGCTCACCACCTTGCGTTTTCTTGTGTAGGAGATTGCCGCCCGCGTCTTTGCCGCTTTCAACATCCAGCGAGATGTTCTCTAACGTGATATCAAACACAGCACCAGATACAAATAAACGCTGATCAAACAGTTCCCACTTCGTACCGATTTCATAAGAGATACCACGCTCAGCGTCGAGTTTCTCACCTTCATTGATGTAGGTACGACTACCGTTGCTGACTTCACCTTGCGGCATAAAGCTTTCAGAATACTGAACGTAAACCGAGCCATTCGTCGATGGGTGGAATATCACACCTAACTTTGGAGAAACTTGGTTTTCGGTCAGTTCATCATCACGCTTTTCGTCATAACGAACACCTGCAAGCACTTGCCAGTAATCATTAATAGTCATCATATTTTGCGCGTAGATACCCCAAGTATCGTACTCAGCTGTTGGTGATTTCCTCGAACTACTATAGCTAGGCTTAGGCACCGTTTCTCCTGGCGCAATACTCGCCTCATTATGAAATGCCATAAAGCGATCATAACTGTAATCTAAGTAGTTAGCGCCCACTAACAACGTGTTTTCCGTACCGAACAAAGTAAAGTCCGTCGTCACATCTATATATGCAGTATCAAATACCCAATTATCGGAGCGATCGTTGCCTCGATGCTTAATCGTATTTAACTCTTCATACTGATCAAACTTAGGGTAAGACTCTACATCAAAACGCTTAAAGTCTTGGCGGTTGTAACCTGCTTTTACGTTCACGTTATCCGTGACTTGCGCATTAATATCGACACCGTAGTTTTCTACTTCGTTATCAATTTCAGACCACTGCGCATCCCAAATGTACTTATCACCGCGAACCGCTTTGCCATCAACAATGTATGCGCCAGAGTCCACGCTACCGTCGTCTTTCGTGCGATCGTAATGAGCCGATACCATAAAGTTGTCTGTGATATCGTACTCAACCACTAGGCCAGCTACCGTACGATCTGTTTTAGGCTCAGTGCCATCACCGTACCTGCGCCAAGAGCCGTAGCTTTCTTTGGCAAAAATTGCGCGCGCTCGCAGTGTCTCTGCATCATTTAGCGCGCCACTCACATCAAGCACAGTGCGTGAGTGATCATTCGAACCTAGATCTTGACTCAAACTTGCTTGTGTTTGAGTTGTTGGTTTTTTCGAAACCATGTTTACCAAACCACCCGGCTCAGATTTACCGTATAGCAGACCTGATGGACCTTTAAGCACTTCAACACGCTCTAAAAGCTCAATTGGCTGACGGTAGTGTGACCAGTGTTGACGACCATCACGAAGAAAACCGTCTGAACTGCTAAGTTCAAAACCACGTAGAGAGAAACGTTCGCGGTTACGGCTTGTACCACCCGCGCTAACACTTGCATCGTTACGTAGCACTTCACCAAGTGTACTTGCACGCTGCTCATCAATTACCGTTTCATCGATAACCGCTACTTGTCCCGGCGTTTCCAGCTGCGTCATTTCCATGCGCATTGCTGTACTGTTTGTATCTGCCTTGTAGCCGAACTCTCGACCTTCTACAACTACATGTTCGTCTGTTTGAACTTCCGCCACTGCAGGTGTTGCTAACACTGCACCGATCACTAACGCCAAATGGCTCTTAGTAAACATATCCTTTCACTCCGATTATTATTTTTCGGGTCACATACTTGTTGAATGCGATTCCCTCTTAATTATTTCGCGGGTGAATATAAGTGATAAGTATTACCATTTGCATTAAATTTACATTCTTTGCATTTGCAAACTTTTGTAAAGTACTCTCTGATGATGCGCCATGATAATGTGACATTAATCACAAAAATTACGACTTAATCATACTTATTGCTTGAACACTAAAGTAACCCTCAAACCGCCTTGCTCACGGTTTTTCGCCGTGACTGCTCCACCCATAATACGCATGGATTCTTTGACAATCGCAAGACCTAAACCGTAGCCACCAAGCTTTTTATCTCTAGAAGCATCTAAGCGTGTAAACGGATCAAAAATATCGACCAGCTTGTTCTCTGGAATACCAGGCCCATCATCAGATACTGACATGGTGGTGAACTGCTGCCCTTCTTTGACATAATTTTCCAGAGAAACTTCTATCTGAGATGCTGGTCCTGAATATTTAATGGCATTACCAATAAGATTGTTCAAACAACGAATGACCAGCGTTTCTTCACAAATGGCTTTAGCACATACAGCTTCTGAGCGGAAAGACAACGTCTGTTCTGACTTCAAATCTATTTTGCAACGTTCTACTTGCGGGGAGAGCAAAACTTCTAAATCACAGCGTTTCGTGGCTTTGTCGAAGCGCGCATTTTCCAAGCGACTGAACTCCAATATATCGCTGATCAAATGGTTTAGCTCTTTTGCTTCATCTTCTAGCCTTGCCACTAGGCTTTGCTCACTTTCTCCAACACGCTTTCGCAAAAGATGCAGAACCAAGTTCTGCCTCGCTAACGGCGTTCTCAATTCGTGAGAGACATCTCTTATAAGCAGTCGCTGCTTTTCAGCGAGAGAATGAATCTGTTGCGTCATGTGATCGAAATCTTGCGCTAACTCGTTAAACTCACGCGTGCTCGACTTCAGCTCTTTCACGACACTGACATTAAAATCGCCATTAGATAGCTTTTTGCTTGCTTCTCTCAATCGATCCAATGGTTGCTGTAAGTTACGTGCCATTAGCAGCGAAAAGAGCGCCAAAATAACCACTGCAATCACGACTTTGAGAATAGAGAAATACAGAATGAAGTCATTTGCAGGGTGCAGTCGATGTGGCAATTGAATCACTAAAGTATTGCCATGAACTAAAGGAATATTGATGATGGGGCGATTCACTTTCCCCTCAAGTTGATCATCAATGCTTCTCTTAAATTGAAGTTTGAACTCGAAGTGCGGATGCATCAGACGGTGCGTAACTGGTTGCTGATGTTCATTCAACACAAATAAATAAAAGTTTTGCGCATTTGCCCAGTCAGCAAGTTCGTCCATGTCTCCGTGCTCAATCAATACATTGGCTTGATGTGCAAGGTCTAGCATTTCTTCTCGCACACTATCGGGCACTTTCAACATGGCTTTCACCAGAGCTTGTTCCGCTAAGGATTGCACGACCAAAATACTAATGACAATTGCGGTCATGCAACTAAATAACTTGAACGCTAAGCTATCTTTACGTTTTGCAATAAAAGGTGGACATCGGAGCTTCATTAACGGTTTACAGCCTCTAAATAACTGTAACCTTTGCCACGGAAGGTTTTGATATGTTGCTTGGAAAGCCCCGCTTCAACTAACTTGCGACGTATGTTACTGATGTGCATATCAAGGTTGCGATCAAAAGGACTCAGCTCTTTCTTTAACACTTCAGTTTGAAGCTCTGCTTTTGAAATCACGACTCCTTGGTTTTTTACCAAGTAGCTCAATAGTTCAGCTTCCGTACTTGTGAGGGGTAAGCTATTAAGCTGGTCGCTGATCGTTTGAACGGTACTACACATCGTCTGACGTTGACGTTCCAAGCCAACACGACGAAGAATCGCTTTGATGCGCATTAGAAGCTCAGCGACATTAAAGGGCTTTCCGATATACTGATCGGCCCCCGCTTGGTAACCATCAAGCATCGAGTTTTCATCGTTGAGAGCGGTAAGCATTAGAATAGGTGTCGCGAAGCGCTGACAGATCCTACGAGCAACTTGCATGCCGTTAAGGTTTGGTAACATGACATCAAGCAATACAAGATCTACAGGCGTTTTTTCCATATATTGCAGCGCACTTTCACCGCAATGCACAGAAGATACGATGTAGCCCTCCTCTTGCAAAACCGCTTCTAACAGCTCACACAAAGGAACGTCATCATCGACTATCAAAACTCGTGACATTACCACTCACCATTCAAATAAAAATGGTTCGCATTTTATTACTCATTTACCAATTAAACAACTACACACTCTAAGGCTTTAAGTCCACAGGACTCAGTCCAAGAAGCAGCAACGTACTATTAGAGTTTAATGTTCACTTGTACTAAAGGTTCCTAACAATATGCACCTAGATATATCTTCATAGAAAAAACGAGTACAATCAGGCAACCGCAAAGCAAAAGATAAAGCGAATGGAAACGTTATTAATTGGTCACCGTGGCGTGGCAGGTTCATACCCTGAGAATACAAAAATAAGCATTCAGGCAGCCATTGACCTGGGGTTGAAGTGGGTGGAAGTGGATATACAGCCTACCAAAGATAATGTTTTAGTGGTTTGCCATGATCATACCGTCAATCGATGCAGCAATGGACAAGGGCGTGTTGATGAGCTCACCCTGGAAGACTTAAAAGCATTAGATTTCGGTAGTTGGTTTAGCACAGACTTTTCAGGCGAGAAGATCGTGACACTAGATGAACTGCTCACTTTAGCTACTGAGAATAAGCTTAACTTGAATATCGAAGTTAAAGTAGACAACCATCCAGCGGAAGAAGTGGCGCAGACTCTCGCCAATGCGTTAACAAAAAGTCCAATGCCGCAAGAGAATGTACTCCTATCGAGCTTTAGTCATGACGTCATTAGAGCGATGCACAAATACTGCAGTGGCTACCGATTGGGTGTGTTAAGTGAATTCTTTACGAGAAAAGATAAACGCCTTTTGGAAGAAGTTAGTGCCTATAGCTGCAACCTAAATATTAACTGGGTTCGTACTCGCCAGATAAACAAACTCCAACAAGCCGGTTACAAAGTGATGTGCTATACGGTGAACAATCCAAATAAACTGAAATACCTGCCTCAGTTAGACGGTATTTTTAGTGATCATCCACAGCGCTTTATGCCATAGCCTATAAGAGCCAGAACATTAAAGGGGACCTTTTGTTACCACTCAATCTGAATTGGTGTCCCCATCTCGACAAGCTGGATAAATTCGTCCATCTCCTCGTTGGTAATCGCAATACACCCATTAGTCCAATCAAAACTTTGGATGTAAATCGGCAACTGACTCTCACCGTTTTTTAAGCCATGAATTTTGATGTTCCCTCCAGGGGACACACCTCGGCGCTTCGCTTCCAACGTATCAATCGCATCAGGGTAACTGATATGCACAGAACGATAAAAAGCAGAGTCCTCTATAACATAATTTAGAGTGTATTCGCCCTCTGGTGTGCGATTGTCTCCCTCTTCTTGTTTATGTCCTTGAGGGTTCGCTCCTAAAGCAATTCGGTATTCTTTTAGCACTGCTCCTTGTTCCATCAAATACATTCGACGCTTAGACTTGTCGACTTTAACGAGGTCAACAGCTGCGTGAGTGCCAGAAGCAAACACACAACACAAGAACATAGAGCACCATTTTACTGACATTGTCGTAACGCCTAAGCTAATAAAGTGAACAAGAAAAGAGCGATAATGCTAGTCAGTTAATGCTCGTAAAGCAAACAGTATCTAATGCGGAACCATAAGATAGACTCGCTGAAAGGCGTACTTCTTATCGTTATTTGATACAACAAAAGTCAAAGAGAAGATTTCTCTATTCATTGCGGCTAAGTTGCATTACTTTATAAGCATATTTATTTATAAAGTCCGCACTTTTTGAGAGGGAACCATGATTAACATTGCTTTTTTTAGTGCAAAATCCTACGACGAAGCCTCTTTTAATAAAATTAAAAATAACCGCGATTTTGAATTTCACTATCACGACTTCCGACTAACCGAAAAAACAGCCAAGATGGCGCACGGCAGTGATGTCGTATGTGCGTTTGTTAATGATGATCTTTCAGCTCCTGTCCTTAAACAGCTTTCTCTGGGCGGGACCAAGCTTATTGCTATGCGCTGCGCGGGATATGATAAAGTTGATCAACAAGCAGCCAAAGAACTAGGCTTACAAGTGGTTCGAGTTCCTGCTTACTCACCAGAAGCAGTGGCAGAGCACACGGTTGGTTTAATGATGTGCCTAAACCGCCGTCTTCACAAGGCCTACCAACGCACACGTGACGCCAACTTCTCGCTAGAGGGTCTTGTTGGCTTTAACTTTTTCGGAAAAACCGTTGGTGTTATTGGTACGGGTAAGATTGGTATCGCGACGATGCGTATCTTCAAAGGGCTTGGCATGGAACTGCTTTGCTACGACCCCTACGAAAACCCATTAGCGCTAGAAATGGGAGCCCGTTACTGTTCGCTTGAAGAAATCTACGCTAATGCGGATATTATCTCTCTCCATTGTCCAATGAGTGAAGAAAACTATCACTTATTGAACGAAAAAGCCTTCGCGCAAATGAAAGATGGTGTAATGATCATTAACACCAGTCGAGGCGAGTTGCTAGATTCACTAGCGGCGATAGAAGCGTTGAAACAAGGTAAGATTGGTGCGCTTGGCCTAGACGTGTATGACAATGAAAAAGACTTATTCTTCCAAGATAAATCTAACGATGTCATTGTCGATGATGTTTTCCGCCGTTTATCGGCTTGTCATAACGTGCTGTTTACTGGCCACCAAGCATTCTTGACTCACGAAGCACTTAATAACATTGCCTCTGTGACGCTTGATAACGTCGAAGCCTTTTTCTCTGGTAACGTATCGGGCAATGAACTGATTAACTAAAGCCAGACAATCGAGAAGTATAGTAGAGCGTGTGATCTCAGCTATGCTATACTCCTCGACTATTTAAAATTTGAGCCAAATTACCATGAGCATAAAAACTGATATTCAAAAGCTGCACAACCGTTTAGATACATGCCAACGTAAACTTGATGCGGCACGTTCTCGTGGTGATCACGAAATGATTACAAAGTTCACGGATGAAGTAGAACAGCTTACCAAAAAGCTTAACCAGTTAAAGCACAAGCAAAACTATGAGCTGAACAAAGAACGTAAAAGCTTACTTGATATGCCTTTCTCTCGTGAAATCACCAAAGCAGAACAAGCGGACATCGGCAAACTGAAAAAACGCGTACGCGGCTTAGTAATCGTTCACCCATTAACAAAAGTTGGTAAAGAACTTCGCCTTGATGTGATGACAGGCTTTGCGCCAAAAGAGTTTTAAAACTCGCATTAACATTTATGGAGCCCAAGCATTTGCTTGGGCTTTTTATTTTGTACTGCTTCATTAGATTTCATCGAAATATCAATCCATAAGCTATTAAAAAGGCCAGCGACAAAAGCCACTGACCTATTTCGACCAATATCGTCCGCATTATATCTCAACGTTACGACAGTTGCTGCAACTTGTGCTCCACAACGGGATCATTCGGAACCAACTGCTGAGCGACTTCCAAAAGTTGTACTGCATCTTGCGGGTTGTCATACTCATGCTTAAGTGCAATATCAACAAGTGGCTGAATATCGATTTGTGCTTGATGCTCCTTCACATGTTCTTTCTTTTCTTCAATTAGTACATTATGAGCGGTACTCAGTAAGTTTAAACGATGCTGTGAGCTCGCATTCGCCTTGTTAAGGCACTGATAGTAATCTTCTTTTAAGCGCAGCGTTTTGGTCTGATGACGAAACTGCGCTATATCTATCTTCTGATAACGTATAAAGTCTACGGCCACTTGCTTATAAAAACCGAATTTATTCAAATACGTCGCGTGGGTACCATGTCCCATCCCGAAGACTCTTAAGTGAGTGAGCTCTGGGTAGCGTTTGGCGTGAAGGCGGTCGATTTCATTAGTTGGATCATAAATGATGTAGCCTTTTGCATCGCCAAGGTCAAGGTCGTGATACTTTCCTTCCCAATCAAATTGTTGGGCTAATTCAGTACTTGGCCTATCATCCCATGGCACCAAAACTTTGTTTTTTGTGCTGACCGGGTGAAACATCAATACTTGATCCAACTTTAATAGATTGGAAAAGGCACCAATAGCAAAACCACCGCGGCTAAGTCCATAGCCTAAACGACATTCAAAGGGCTCAAGTAAAGTCGACAGTTGCTCTAGAAAGAAAATTAAATTACGGCTACGAAACCAGTTACTTTTCCCAAGATGCTGAAATGAAATAATATTTACTTTTTGTTTCTGGGCTAAGCGATAGCCCCAAGGCGCAAAGTCTGAGTGTAAGTCCTGTACTTGTAGATTCGTACCAGCAGGGGAAAAGGTGAACAACAACGGTTTATTGCGGTCGACAAACTCATACTTAACAAATACATCATCAAGTAAGTCCTCCCCGGACATCGGTAGCCTGGTTTGCTGTTCTTCACGAGAAAGAGCCAGCCATTCATCCAACCAGTACAGTAACTTCATTAATCCTCCATCTAAATTGCGCCTAGCAATTGTGTTAAAAATCTAGTTTTAGTGTGTGATCATCTCCCCCTGGTTACAGGGGACTCTGATATCAGTCCTCTTTTAAAACAAAGCGTGAATTTGCTTATTAAATTGGTCAATATCTAAGGTTTGATGGCGAACAAACTCCTGCGCCACCAGATTAAAAAATTCTAATTTATCTAATTGTGTGGATTGAGTGCCGTGTCCCATACCGACGACTTTTAAATGGGTAAGCTCTGGATAACGTTTAGCATGGAGACGATCAATGCGATTGGATGGGTCATAAATAATATAACCTTTGGCATTGCCCAAATCTCGATCATGGTAGCCGCTTTCCCAAGCAAACTGCTGAGCAAGCTCAGTACTCGGCCGATCATCCCAAGGCACTAACGCTTTATTTTTAGTGCTAACAGGATAAAACAACAAAAGATGTTCTAGTTTCAGCAAGTTAGCGAACGCGCCAATTGCAAAGCCACCTCGACTTTGCCCATAACCCAAACGACATTTGAAGGGATGAAGCAACTCAGATAGCTGCTCCAGAAAGAAAATCAAATTCCGACTACGGAACCAATTACTTTGTCCTAAATGTTGAAAGGCAATAATGTTTACTTGTTGTTGTATTCCGAGCTCGTAGCCCCAAGGAGAAAAATCCGGAGTTAAATCTTGTACCTGCACATCAGTACCGGAAGGAGAAAATGTAAACAACAATGGCTTGTTAAGATCAACGAGTTCATACTTCACAAACACATCATCAAGTAAATCGTAGCCAGAGATAGGTAAAGCCATCTCTTGTTCTTGTTGAGTAAGAGCTTGCCATTCATCTAACCAGTAAAGTAGCTTCATTTTTTCTCCAAGTACATTTGCAGTATTTAGACTGGGACTCTATCAAAATGCGTTTAAGCATCCCACGTTGAGACTTAACAAAGCTCTATTTGAAGCCCAAATGAGACGTATGGAAATGTCTTCGATTGAAGGTATTACTGCGTAAACTAAACCCAATGTAGGTACGCAAAAACTTGGAGAAAGAGCTAGAGAAAAACCAATTAGAAGTTTCGATAACAGCGGTTAAAAAACAGCAGATACAAAAAAACCGCTGTAAGAACAGCGGTTTTTTTAAAAGTGGCGGAGAGATAGGGATTTGAACCCTAGATACGCTATTAACGTATGCCGGTTTTCAAGACCGGTGCTTTC